>JAQGOC010000213.1 GCA_028293805.1 Gammaproteobacteria bacterium | reverse complement strand
CTTGACCATCGCGAGTGAAACCCGGATCATTGCGCCGCTTGTGTAGAGGCGAATTCACTCGCTACGTTGCTGCGGGCGCAGCCTATTCTATATTCATCGCGCAGCACCCTCGCGACGACTTTCGTGGCGTACGCAGTGGCGCACGCAGTGGCGTACGCAGTGGAGCATGCAATCGCGTACGCGCAGCAGGCGCACGCACTGCCCCGCGCACCGGCGTGCGCAGTAAGCGGGTGCCCCCACGTGTCGCGCACAAGCAGCGCAGTTGCGACTTGAGCGGACCGCATGACAGAACTCCCGAAGCTGGAAGACCTCGATCCCGTTGAAACCCAGGAATGGCTCGAGTCAATCGACTCGGTGCTGAAGCTGCACGGCCCGGAGCGTGCCCACTTCATCCTGGAACGGCTGATCGATTACACGCGCCGCAGCGGCGCCTACCTGCCGTTCAAGCCGAACACGGCTTACGTCAACACCATTCCCACCGGCCGCGAGCCCGAGTACCCGGGCAACCGCGCGCTCGAGCGGCGTATCGAGGCGTACATCCGCTGGAATGCGATGGCGATGGTGGTGCAGGCGAATCGCATGTCCTCCGAATACGGCGGACATCTGTCGAGCTACGCATCGTCCGCCACTTTGTATGAAGTGGGATTCAACCATTTCTGGCGCGCCGCTTCCGAAAAACATCCGGGCGACATGATCTTCATGCAGGGTCATTCCTCGCCGGGCGTCTATGCGCGCGCGTATCTCGAGGGACGCCTGAGCGAAGAGCAGTTGCGTCACTTCCGGCAGGAAGCCGGAGGTCCCGGAATCGGCCTCTCGTCCTATCCGCACCCCTGGCTCATGCCGGACTTCTGGCAGTTCCCGACGGTGTCCATGGGCCTGGGTCCCATGATGGCGATCTTCCAGGCGCGCTTCGTCCGCTATCTCGAGCATCGCGGCCAGGTGCAGCCGTCCGACCGCAAGGTGTGGGCTTTCCTCGGCGACGGCGAGATGGACGAGCCGGAGTCGATGGGCGCGCTCACCATGCCGGTGCGCGAAGGTCTCGACAACCTCATCTTCGTCATCAACTGCAATCTGCAGCGCCTCGACGGTCCTGTGCGCGGCAATGGCAAGATCATTCAGGAGCTCGAAGCCGCGTTCCTCGGCGCCGGCTGGAATGTCATCAAGGTGCTGTGGGGCTCGCGTTGGGATCCTCTGATCGCGCGTGATAGCAAGGGCCTGCTGCGGCGCGTAATGGAAGAATGCGTCGATGGCGAGTACCAGAACTTCAAGGCGAAGGGCGGCGCGTACACGCGCGAGCACTTCTTCGGGAAGTATCCGGAGCTCAAGGCGATGGTCGCCAACATGTCGGACGAGGAGATCTGGCGCCTCAATCGCGGCGGCCACGATCCGCGCAAAGTGTATGCGGCCTATGCGGCGGCCATGACTCACAAGGGACAGCCGACGGTCATCCTCGCGAAGACCGTGAAAGGCTTCGGGTTGGGCAAGGGCGGCGAAGGGCAGATGATCGCCCACCAGCAGAAGAAGCTCTCCGAAGAGGATCTGCGCGCGTTCCGCGACCGCTTCCATATTCCGGTCTCGGACGAGGACATCACGCGCATCCCGTTCCGCAAGCCGGAGGAGACCTCCGAGGAAACCCGGTATCTGCATGAGAAGCGAGTGACGCTCGGCGGCTACGTGCCCACCCGGCGTACCAAGGCGACTCCGCTCGCTCTGCCGCCGCTGGCAGCGTTCCAGCCGGTGTTGGAAGGATCGGGCGAACGCGAGATCTCCACGACGATGGCATTCGTTCGCCTCCTGACCATCCTTCTGAAGGATAAGAACATCGGCAAGAACATCGTGCCGATCGTGCCTGACGAGGCGCGCACCTTCGGCATGGAAGGTCTGTTCCGTCAGATCGGCATTTATTCCTCCGTCGGCCAGCTCTACACACCGCAGGATGCGGAGACCCTCATGTCCTACCGGGAGGACAAGAAGGGGCAGATGATCGAGGAAGGCATCAACGAGGCCGGCGGCCTGTGCTCGTGGATTGCCGCCGGCACCGCCTACAGCAATCATGGCATCAACATGGTGCCGTTCTACATTTTCTACTCGATGTTCGGCTTCCAGCGCGTGGGCGACTTCATCTGGGCCGCGGGCGACATTCAGGCGCGCGGGTTTTTGTTGGGCGCGACCGCCGGGCGAACGACCCTGGCCGGGGAGGGTCTGCAGCACCAGGACGGGCACAGCCAACTCGTCGCGACTACGGTGCCCAACTGTGTTGCCTACGATCCGACCTATGCCTACGAGCTCGCCGTCATCGTTCACGACGGCATGCGCCGCATGTATGTAGACCAGGAAAATATTTTCTACTACATCACGGTGATGAACGAGAACTACCAGCAGCCGGCGCTGCCGGCGGGCGTGGAAGAGGGAATTCTCAAGGGCGGCTATCTGTTGCAGGCCGGCGGCCGCGGCAAGGTCCGTACCACTTTGCTCGGTTCGGGTACGATCCTGCGCGAAGTCATCGCCGCCGCGAAGATCCTCGAGAACGACTACGGTGTTCCGGCCGATGTCTTCTCCGTCACGAGCTTCAGCGAGCTGCGGCGCGAGGCTCTCGAGATCGAGCGCTGGAACACGATGCATCCGGGCGAAGCGGGCCGCGTGCCTTACGTGCAGGGGCTTTTGAAAGATCGGGAAGGCCCCCTCGTTGCCGCGACGGACTACATGCGGATCGTGCCGGATCAGATCCGGCAATGGGTCGGCGGACGCTACGTCACGCTCGGCACGGACGGCTACGGCCGCTCCGATTCCCGCGCCGCTTTGCGTAAACATTTCGAAGTCGATCGCAACTACATTGTCGTCGCCGCTTTGAAGGCTCTCGCGGATGAAGGCAAGGTCGATCAGGCGACGGTCACGGGTGCGATGAAAGCGCTCGGCGTCGATCCCTCCAAGCCCGTACCCTGGAAAGTCTGAAAGGCTATTGCGATGAACGCGGCTGTGCGCCTCGTAGAAGTGCGAGTGCCCGATATGGGCAACTTCAAGGACGTCGCTGTCATCGACGTTCTCGTCAAACCTGGCGAGAGCATCGAGCCGGAAGCGCCGCTCGTCACGCTCGAAACCGAAAAGGCAACGATGGATGTACCATCGACCGCCAGCGGGATCATTGAGAAGGTGCATGTCGCGAAGGGTGGCACCGTCTCCACCGGCGATCTCATCGCCACGGTGAGGGCCCCGGCGGAGCCTGCTGCGACCGCGCAGAGCGCAAGTGCGTCTGCAACGCCGGCAGCTGGCCAGGCTGCGACATCGTCCTCGTCTGCACCGGCCTCCTCCCCGACCCCTGTGGTGGCGGCAACACCTTCACCTACTTCGACAGCTCCAGCTGCTGCCACTGGGGCCTCCGCGCCTTCTGGCGCGTCGACCTCCGGGACTGCTTCGCAGCCCGCCAAAGCTGCGGGCGCCGTATCGCGAGCGGCGGGTAACGGTGAAAGCTCGGCATCGCAGGCGACCGCAGCAACTTCGGTCCCTGGTGGCACGACATCCGCCAAGTCGGCAAGTCCGGCAGCTACGCGCACCGATCTTCCGCCGTTCAATGAGCCAGGCTTCTCGCAGGCACATGCCGGGCCGTCGGTACGGAAGTTTGCACGTGAGCTCGGGGTCGATCTGACACGGGTCAAGGGCCACGGGTTCAAAGGTCGCATCACGCACGATGACGTGAAGACGTTTGTGAAGAACGCGCTGGCCGCGGGCGTTCCGACCGCTGCCCGGGCACCGGGCGCTGGCGGTGGGGGCCTGCCGGCCGTGCCGATAGTCGACTTCTCGCAGTTTGGTCCGACCGAGATCAAGCCGCTGTCGCGCATTCAGAAGATTTCCGGGCCGCGCTTGCATGCGAGCTGGGTGAACATTCCGCATGTCACGCAATTCGACGAAGCGGACATCACCGATCTCGAGGACGCGCGCACGAAACTGAAGGAGAAGGCGGCGCAGGCGGGCATCAAGCTCACGCCGCTCGCGTTCGTCATGCGCGCCTGTGCGAGAGCGCTGCAGGAGTTCCCGCTGTTCAATGCTTCGCTGGATCCGGGCGGCGCCAGTCTCGTCCTCAAGAAATACACTCACATCGGCTTCGCAGCGGACACCCCGAACGGTCTCGTTGTCCCGGTAGTCCGCGACGTCAATCGTAAGGACATCTACGAGATCGCGCGCCAGTTGGCGGATCTGTCGGATAAAGCGCGCGCGGGCAAACTGACGCCGGCGGAAATGCAGGGCGGCTGCTTCACTATTTCGAGTCTGGGCGGAATCGGCGGGACGGCGTTCACGCCGATCATCAATGCGCCTGAAGTCGCCATCCTCGGCGTCTCGCGGTCTTCGCTGAAGCCGGTCTATCGCGATGGTGCGTTCGTGCCTCGACTGATACTGCCGTTGTCCCTGTCCTACGATCATCGTGTGATCGACGGTGCGACGGCGGCGCGCTTCACGACTTACCTGGCGGCGAGTCTTGCCAACGTAGGCGGGCTCATCGAGGCAGTGCCGTGAGTCGCGTCGATCTGATTGTCCCTGATATCGGTAACGCTCACGACGTTGATGTCGTGGACATCCTGGTAAAGCCCGGCGATGTGGTCGAGATCGATACGCCGCTGGTGACCCTCGAGACCGACAAAGCCTCGTTGGACGTGCCGGCCACTTCGGCGGGTACTGTTGCCGAGGTGTTGTTGAAGCGCGGCGATAAGGTTTCCAAGGGCGCGGTAATCGCGCGCGTGGAGACTAACTCGCAGGCGGCTACGAAGGACGCGCCGGCCGGTGCCACCGCGCCCGCGGCTGCGGCGAAGGGTGCGCAGCCGGCGGCAACCAAGTCCGAAGAGGTGCCTGCAGTAGCCGATGCCAAGTTTGCCGAGTCTTTCGATGCTGAGGAGTTGGAGCGCACGGTAACGCAGCCCATTCTCAAAGCGCCCGCAGGGTCGTTGGGGGCAGCGGCGTCCGGCAACGGCGCGCAGCAGCCGACAGCCTCGTCCTCCGGGCCGAACGCGCCACCGGCCGTTGCGCGTCAGGAGAGTGCCGGCGACACAGTGCGAATGCCGAGACCGGACCTGTCGCGTGGCGATCGTGCGGAAGCTGAGTTCAATCGCTCGACGCAGTTGCTCGTGCTTGGCTCGGGGCCTGGCGGGTATACGGCTGCGTTCAGGGCAGCGGACCTCGGGTTGCAGGTTACGCTCGTGGAGCGGTGGCCGAGTCTCGGAGGCGTTTGCCTGAACGTCGGGTGCATTCCGTCGAAGGCGCTGTTGCATGCGGCGAAGGTCATCGAGGACGCCGAGGCCATGGGCGAGCACGGCATCTCCTTCGGAGCGCCGGCCATCGATCTTGAAAAGCTGCGTGACTGGAAGGGGTCCGTCGTCAAGAAGCTGACGGGCGGGCTGCGGATGCTGGCCAAGCAACGCAAGGTCGACGTAGTGCAGGGGACAGGGCGGTTCGTGAGCCCGAACGTCCTCGAGGTCATGGGCAACAGCGGCTCCGAGCGCATCCGTTTCGATCAATGCATCATCGCCGCGGGATCGGAAGCCATCCGCCTGCCGGGGCTGCCGGCGGATCAGCGGGTCATGGATTCCACCGATGCGCTGGAGCTGCCGGAGTTCTCCGGCCAGCTGCTGGTCATCGGGGGCGGGATCATCGGACTCGAGATGGCCTGCGTTTATGACGCGCTCGGCAGCAAGGTCAGCGTCGTGGAGCTCACCAATCAGCTCATGCCGGGTTGCGATCCGGATCTCGTGCGGCCGCTCGAGCGGCGCATCCGCGGCCGTTATGAGCAGATCCTGCTGGGGATCAAAGTTGCGAAGGTGGAGCCCCGCCCCGAGGGGCTGCGCGTGACGTTCGAGGGTGAGAAAGCGCCGGCGCCGCAGATGTTTGCTCGCGTCCTCGTTGCGGTCGGGCGCGTGCCGAATGGCAAGGCGATCGGCGCGGATGCGGCGGGAGTCAAAGTGTCTGAGCGGGGGTTCATCCCGGTCGACAAGCAGATGCGCACGAACGTGCCGCATATCTTCGCGATTGGCGATATCGCGTCCATGCCCATGCTGGCGCACAAGGCCATGCACGAAGCCAAGGTGGCCGCGGAAGTTGCGGCGGGGGAAAAGCGGGCGTTCGATGCTCGGGCGATTCCTTCCGTAGCGTATACGGATCCGGAGATTGCCTGGGTGGGGCTCACGGAGACCGAGGCCAAGGCCAAGGGAATCGCCTTCAAGAAGGGCAGCTTTCCGTGGGCGGCGAGCGGGCGCTCGCTGTCGATCGGGCGTGAGGAAGGCTTCACGAAGCTGCTGTTCGATCCCGAGACCCACCGCGTGTTAGGCGGTGGCGTCGTGGGGACGAACGCTGGCGAGTTGATCAGCGAAGTGGCCCTTGCCGTGGAGACCGGATGTGACGCGGCTGACGTCGGGTTGACGATTCATCCCCATCCGACCTTATCGGAGACCGTCGCCGCGGCTGCGGATGCGTTTGAGGGTACGCTGACCGACCTGTTTATCCCGAAGAAGTAGGTTTGCCGGTGCTATAGGGCGCGCAGACGCTCCAGGTAAACCTGTTCGTCCGGTGGTTGCCCGCTGCGTTGGGCCTCCCAAAGAGCTTCGGCCAGGGACTCCAGCATGGCGTGCTCGGCCGCGTGGGTGTCCCCCAGGCGCGCGGAGAGCCTCTGGTGGACCTCGGCGATACCGGCGGGGCGATTGGTGGCGACCTGCTCGCGGATCGCGAGGTGCAGGCCCATGTGGAGGAAGGGGTTCTGGCGGCCGGCTTCCGGGCTGAAGTCGGCGGTAAGGGCGCGCTCGCCGGATTCCAGCCACGTGACATATTCCGGGTGTTCGGCGATCACCGCGGCGAGTTGCGCTTCGAGGGGCTCGAGAGGGGCCTGCGCAGTGAATTTGCGCCAGGCGTCGAGGTACATGCGGCGCATTTGTTCGCGATTCTGGCCGGAGAAGACGGGCATGGCGTTACTTCAGGCGTATGGGGCTGCGCCGCTTCGAGTTGTGGGCGATAGGTGCGTCGGAGTGCTTCAGCGCGGGTGGACGAGTCTTGTGAGGATACTCGCACAGATCCCTGATGATGCACTTCGGGCATGCGGGCAAGCGCGCTGTGCAGACGTAGCGGCCGTGCAGTAGCAGCCAGTGGTGGGCGTTCTTCTTGAACTCGTCCGGAGTGTTGCGGGTGAGCGCATCCTCGACGGCACGCGGGGTCCTGCCGGGCGCTAGGCCGGTGCGGTTGGCGACGCGGAAGATGTGGGTGTCGACGGCAATCTCGACCTGGCCGAATACCATGTTGAGGATGACGCTGGCGGTCTTGCGGCCCACGCCGGGCAGCGCTTCTAGCGACTCACGCGTGTCCGGTACGTTCCCTCCATGTTGTTCGATGAGCTGCCTGCATAGGCCGATCAGGTTTTTGCTCTTGGCGTTGTAGAGTCCCACCGTCTTGAGGTAGGGCTTCACGCCTTCGATGCCGAGCTCGAGGATGGCTTCCGGCGTGTTCGCGACGGGAAAAAGCTTGCGGGTCGCCGTGTTCACGCTTTTGTCCGTCGTGTGCGCGGAAAGCATGACGGCGACGAGCAGCTCGAACGGTGAGGTGTAGAGCAGCTCGGTCGTGGGATCGGCGTTTGCCGCCTGCAGGCGGCGGTAGATGGCTTTGCGCGTGGCGGGATGCATGCGAGTCAAGCTTGGGAGGTGTTGGCCGCTTGCTTTCTTGCCGCCAACACGGCGGCTTGTTCGTGTGCGCGGCGCGCGATCCGAATGTTGTGTGCGTAGAAGCGCTCTCGATTGAAGTCCGCCTCGGGTGCGGGAGGCGCAGCGGCGAGAGTCGCCCGCGGTACCATGGAAATGCAGTCCACAGGGCAGGGCGCCACGCATAGCTCGCAGCCGGTGCAGAGCTCGGTCACCACCGTGTGCATCAGTTTCCGGGCGCCCACAATGGCATCGACCGGGCAGGGTGGCAGGCATTTCACGCAGCCGATGCAAACGTCTTCGTCGATCTGTGCAACCAGCGGCGGTCCTTCAGTCCCGTTGACGGGATTCAGGGGCCGCGTCTCGCGATGGAGCAACGTGGCGAGCGCGGCGATTGTCGCGGCGCCTCCAGGGGGACACTGATTGATCTCGGCGGCGCCGCTCGCGATTGCATCCGCGTAAGGACGACATCCCGTGTAGCCGCAACGCGTGCACTGTGTCTGCGGCAGCAGTGCATCGATGTCGTCGGCACTGGCCATTTAGCTGATCTTCATTCCTGGGGCCGCACCCGCGTCCGGCGAGAGGAGAAACAGGCCGGGCGCCTCACCGCTCGCCGCCAACACCATGCCTTGCGACACGCCAAACTTCATTTTGCGAGGAGCAAGGTTCGCGACTACGACGGTGAGTCGGTCTTTGAGCGTGGCGGGGTCGTAGACGGATTTGATGCCGGCGAACACCGTGCGGGTCTCCGTGCCGAGATCGAGCGTGAGCTTCAACAGCTTGTCGGCGCCCTCGACATGCTCGGCGTTGACGATTCGCGCGATGCGCAGATCGATCTTCTTGAATTCGTCGATCGAGATGGTGGCAGGCGCTGTCGCGCTGTCGCTGGATGTCGCTGATGTGGTGCTGGCGCCCGCGGCGGGGCGCGCCGATGCAGGCTGCGCCGAGGCAGCTTGCGCCGTCGCGGACGGATCCGAGGCACGCAAGCCCGTGACTGGCTGTCCGGGGGTGGGGCGGGCTGAGTCTGTCTGGCCCGAGGCGGACTTGGCTGGGGCACTCTGCGGCTTTTCGGCGTTCACTTTCGCGGACTCCTTCTCTATTTCGAACAGCGCGTCGAGCTGCTTCGGATCGACGCGCGTCAGCAGATGGTGGTAGGGGCTGACGCGGGTGGGCAGCACGTCGGCGTCGCTCCATTGGAACGGGCGATCGAGCCCGAATAACTCTTTGGCGACTCGCTCGGCAACCTGCGGGAGCACGGGTGCCAGGAGCACGGTCAATAGCTTGAATCCCTGGAGGGCTCGGGAGCAGACGTCCTGGAGCTCGGCGGAGTTGGCCGGGTCCTTGGCGAGAATCCACGGTTGGCGCGCGTCGAATTCCTGGTTGATACGGTCCGCGATGGCCATGACGTCCCGCATGGCCTTGCCTAACTCGCGCGCTTCGTAGTTCTCGCGGGCGAGGGCGGCCAGGGAACGCGCCTCGCGCGCCAGCAGGTCCTCGTCGCCGCTATATCGCAGCGCGCCCCCGAAATACTTTGTGATGAAGTTCGCCGCGCGGCTCGCTATGTTGACGTACTTGCCGACGAGATCGCTGTTGACCCGGGCGATGAAGTCGTCCGGGTTGAAGTCGAGGTCCTCGACATTCGAGTTCAGTTTCGCGGCGATGTAGTACCGCAGCCATTCCGGGTTCATGCCCACGTCGAGATAGCGCAGGGGGCTGATTCCCGTACCCCGCGACTTGGACATTTTCTCGCCCGAGACGGTGATGAACCCGTGGACGTACACGTTGTTGGGAACCTTGTACGGCGCTCCCGCGAACTCGAGCATGGCCGGCCAGAACAGCGTGTGGAAGTAGATGATGTCCTTGCCGATGAAGTGGATCTGCTCGGTGTCGGGCGCTGCCAGAAATTCCTCGAAGCCGCGCGTCTCGCCGCGCGCTCGCGCCTTGCCGCTATCGAAATAGTTCTTGAGCGAGGCCAGATAGCCGATGGGGGCGTCCAGCCACACGTAGAAATACTTACCCGGCGCGTCGGGAATCGGAATGCCGAAGTAGGGCGCATCCCGCGAAATATCCCAGTCGCCGAGCGCCTCGTCACCCTTGCCCGTCAGCCACTCACGCGCCTTGTTCACGACCTGCGGCTGCAGGCGGCCCGGAGTCTCGAGCCAGGCGCTGAGGAATTCGACGCACTGCGGGGCGGAGAGCCGGAAAAAGAAATGATCCGAGGTCTTCAGTACGGGCTTGGCGCCCGACAGAGTCGAATACGGCTCGATGAGATCCGCGGGCGCATTGACGATGCTGCAGACTTCGCAGGCATCGGCGTACTGGTCCTTCGCATGGCAGTTGGGGCACTCGCCCTTGATGTACCGGTCGGCCAGGAACATGCCTTTGACCGGGTCGTAGAATTGCTCGACCGGCTTCACGTAGATCAGGCCGGCCTGCTTCAGTCTCGCGTAGACGTCCTGGGACAGGGCGACGTTTTCCGCAGAGTCGGTCGAGTACCAGTGGTCGAAGCTGATGTGAAAGCCGCGCAGGTACTGCGGCCTGTCCGCCGCGATGCGCGCGACGAGCTCCTGCGGAGTGATGCCCTCCGCCTCGGCCTTGAGCATGATGGGCGCCCCGTGTGCGTCGTCCGCGGACACGAAATGCACCTCATTTCCCAGCATCCTCTGGAAGCGCACCCAGATATCGGCCTGGATGTACTCCATGATGTGCCCGATATGGAACGGGCCGTTGGCGTAGGGCAGAGCGGTAGTGACGAAGAGCTTGCGGATCATCTCCGTAGTCTACCACCGCTCGCCGCCGGCCTTGCGCTCGAGGCCCGCCGCTCAAGGCGCCGGCCTTCAGCCGGCGTCTTTGAGCGCCTCGAACTTCGCCTTGTTGATCGCCTTCTTGTAGGCCTCTTTGCCGGTGATCTGCCGCGCGTCGAGCAGTTGTTGGATCGCGGTGTCCATGGTGCGCATGCCGAACTGGCCGCCCGCCTGCATGACGTTCTCGAGCTGGTCGAGCTTGCCCTGGCGGATGAGGTTGGACGAGGCGTTCGTGTTGACGAGGATCTCGAGGGCGGCCACGCGGCCTTGCTTGTCGAAGCGCTGCAGGAGTTGCTGGGACACGACGCCGCGCAGGGACGTGGAGAGCATCGTGCGAACGTGCGATTGCTTGTCGGAAGGAAAGACATTGACCATGCGGTCGACAGTCTGTGCGGCGCCATTGGTGTGCAGCGTGCCCATGACGAGAATGCCCATCTCCGCGGCCGTGACCGCGATGCTCATGGTTTCCAGATCGCGCAACTCGCCGACGAGGATGACATCCGGATCTTCGCGCAGCGCGGAGTGCAGGGCGGCCGCGAAGCTCGGGCTGTGAACCCCGATCTCGCGCTGGCTGATGAGGCAGCTCTTGCGCTGATGGACGAATTCGATCGGGTCCTCGATCGTGAGGATGTGGCCCTTCACGCGCGTGTTGATGTCGTCGATCATCGCCGCAAGCGTGGTCGACTTGCCGGAGCCCGTCTTGCCGGTCACCAGGATCAGGCCATTGTTCGCGCGGCACATCTGCCGCACGGCCTCGGGGATTTTCAGCTCATCCAGCGTGAAGGCCTTCGAGGGAATCGCGCGGAACACCGCGCCCATGCCATTCAACTGGCGCATCACGTTGACACGGAAGCGGCCGCGGTCGGACAGGGTGTAAGCGAAATCCGCGCCGTCCTTCGCCTCGAAGCGCTCGAGCGCCGGTTTCGGCATGATCTCGTAAAGCGCCTGCTGCACGAACTCCATGGCGAGCTTGTCCGGGCGCAGCGGCTGCAGATCGCCGAACTGGCGGATGCGCGGCGGGTCGCCCGCGATGAAGTGCAGGTCGGAGCCGCGCTTCTCCAGGACTTCGATCAGGTACGTATCGATATCGGGCACGGTGCGCTTCGGAGTGCTTCAGGCCGCCGAGGGCGTAGCCGGGCCGGGCGCCGGGCCGGCGAGGTCGAGTTTGGGCAGCATGTTCGTGTCGGTCACATATTTCTGGAAGGCGCTCTTGTTGGTGGCGTAGCCGTATGCGTCGTCCGGGTCGATCTCGCGCGCGGCGATGGCGGTCAGCATGGCCTGGTCGAGGAGCTGCATGCCGAGGTCGCGGCCCATCTGCATCTGGCTCGGAATCTGGTGCGACTGGTAGGTCTGGATGAGCTTCGCGACCGCCTTGGTCATCAGCAGCACTTCGCAGATGGCTTTTCGACCGCGCGCGTCGCCGGTTTTGATCAACACCTGCGTGACGACGGCGAGCAGGCTCTGCGCCAGGAAGCTCTTCGTCTGCTCGCGCTCCTCCACGGGCAACGCGTCGATGATGCGATCGATCGTCTTCACCGCACTCGTCGTGTGAAGCGTGCCGAGCACGAGGTGGCCGGTCTCGGCGGCGGTCATCGCCATCGAGATCGTTTCGGCATCGCGCAACTCGCCGACGAGGATCACGTCGGGGTCCTCGCGCATGGCCGCGCGTACGCCTTCGGCGAAGGTCGGGATGTGGGTACCGAGCTCGCGCTGGATGACCTGGCTGTTCTTGCTTCGATGCACGAACTCGATGGGATCTTCCAGGCTGATGATGTTCAGCTTGCGGGTCTGGTTGAGGTGGTCGATCATCGCGGCGAGCGTCGTCGACTTGCCCGTCCCGGTGGAGCCGGTGACGAGGACCATGCCCTGGTGGAAGTCGCAGAGCTTCGTGACCGTCGGCGGCAGCGCCAGCTTCTCGAGCGTGGGCACTTCCGACGGGATCGACCGGAATGTGGCGCCGATTCCCGTTTCCTTGCGATACACGTTGACGCGAAACCGGCCGCCTTCCGCGGACACGTACGAGAAGTCGAGATCGCTTCCTTTGCCGAACTGCTCCCCCTGGGAGCGCGTGAGGATCTCGCTGATGTAGCCCTCGAGCTCGGTCGCCCGCAGATCGCGGAATTTGATCGGCAGGAGATCGCCATGCATGCGCAGCATGGGCGGCACGCCGACAGCCAGGTGCACGTCGGAGCACCCTTGCTGCGAGCCAAGCTTCAGGAACGCGTCGATACGCGCCAAGGCGGCACCCCCCGATGGTCTATATCGGAACGCTGTTTAGCCCGCTCAGGACTGGGGAATCAACAGCTTGTGGCAGGAAATTTGACGTAACGCACGCAAGTTTAGCAGGCGAGGGGTGAAAAGCGTGCCCGTGCAGCGAAACAGCCGGTGGGTGGGCTGCTGAAAGGGCTGGCCCATCCCGGGCTGGCCCATCCAGGGCTGGCCCATCCAGGGCTGGCCCATCCCGGGGCCGCAGGCCACTTTCAGCCGGACGGCCTAGAGGTGCTTCTCCAGGGCCATCCGGAACTCATCCATGCTCTGGAAGCGCTTGGTCTTGTCGACGGCCATGGACTTCATGACGAGATCGGACAGTCCCGGTGGCAGCGCGGGATTGATCTCCTGCGCGACGCGCGCCTTGCCCTGCACGTGCTGATACATGACGGACATGTGATCGCCGCGCGAGTAGGGCGGCACTCCGGTCACCGTCTCATAGAGCATCACACCGAGTGCGTAGACGTCCGCACGCTCGTCGACCTTCTTCCCCAGGATCTGCTCGGGGGCCATGTACTTGGGCGAGCCGATGACGTAGCCGGTCTTCGTGAGTTGCGTATCGCCCTCGCGGTGCGCCGCGGCGACGCCGAAGTCCACGATCTTGAGCAGTCCTTCCTGGTTGATGAGGACGTTCGCGGGCTTCAGGTCACGATGCACGATGCCGACGTGGTGCGCGACCGTCATGCCGTTGCAAATATCGATGGCAAACTGGATCGCGCGCTTCAGCTCGAGCGGCTTCTCGTTGACGATCTCGGCGCCCAGCGTATGAGAAGGGAAATACTCCATCGAGATGGCGTACAGCCCCTGGATGTACAGGAAGTCGTAAATGCGGATGACGTTCTTGTGCGTGATCTTGCGCGAATAGCGCAGCTCGTGCACGAAGCGCTTCATCACTTCCTCGTCCCCCGAGACGTTCGGGTTGAGGAATTTCAGGATCAGCCGCTCGTCGACGACCGTGTCCTCCATCAGCAGCACGGTGCCGAAAGCGCCGCGGCCGATGCGATCGATGTACTTGTAGCGGCCCTCGATGATATCGCCCGGCTTGAGGGTCCCGATGTCCAGACGGGCCGCGGACTCCGCCTGTTTCACCGCTTGGCCGAGCGCCGCTTCGGACATCAACAGCGTCTTCGCCGCCTCGGACGGGGTGGCCGGCTGCGGCGGACGCACGGCCGTAGGTGACAGTCCGGCGGTCTGTGAACCGGTGCCGGTGGTTGGCGGCAGGCCGCCGGACAGGCGGTTCTGCAGCTCCGCAATGGCGGCGTGCGCGATCCGCGCAATAGTTTGATCGGGCGAGGTGAGGTGCGCTTGCAGCTCGGTTCGCACCTGGTCCACGTGGCGCTCATCCACGATCTTCGACAGCGCCTGGATCGCTTCGATGCGCACCTCGCGCTCGGGCCTCGATGCATACGGCATCAGCGTATCCACGAGCTTGCTGTCCCCGAGCTTGCCAAGAGCCCGGACGACAATCGGCACCGCTCTGGCGTTGCCCGACTGCAGCATTTCCGTGAGCCGGGGCACGGCGCGCTTGCTGCCGATCTCGGCGAGTGCATCGACCGCCCGCTCGCTGACCCACCAGTCGGTGTCGTGCGTTGCCTGGATGAGCGATTCGACCGCGCGCTCGTCCTTCGTCTGGTTGAGGATCTCGATGGCCGCGCGGCGGATATCCTCGTCCTTGTCGCGTACGAGCTGCAGCACCGCATCGATCACTCGCGGGCCGCCGATCTTGCCGAGCGCATCCGCCGCCCGGCTGCGCACCCACCAGTCGCTGTCCTTGAGCGCCTCCAGCAGGTACTTCACCGACTTGGCGTTGCCGATCTCGTTCAACACCTCCACCGCCGCGCGACGCGCGTTCTCGTTCTCGTCCTTCAGGATCTCGATGAGGTGGCGGATGGTCTCCGGGTGGTTCGCCTTGATGACGACATCGATCGCTTTGTTCTGCACATCGATCTCGGGATCCTTGAGCAGCGCGCAGACACGCTCGATGTCGATCGGCCCGTCCATTCTCTGCAGGGCGGACAGCGTCGCGCCCCGGATGAGCTTGTTGGGATCCCTCAGCAAGGCCTGCAGGGCTGTCTGGACCTCCGGAGTGTTGAAGCGTGCGAGCACGTTGATGATGTGCACCCGCGCGATGGGATCCTTGCCCTGCACCCGGCCGACGAGCTCGGAGACCGAGTTCGTGTCGGCGATCTCGCCGATGATGCGAAACAGCGCGGCCTTCTCGTTCGGCTCCTGGGTGTACGCGGCTGTCAGCAGCTCGCGCACGCCGAAGCGGGACTTCTGGGCCGAAATCACCTCGAGAATGGCGGCCTTCGCTACGCCCGGCGTTCCGAGCGCTTCCAGCAGCAGGTGCGGCGGGTAGTTGCGGTTGCTGGTCAGTGCCCAGGCAATTCCGGCGATGACGCGCGGGCTGCCCTGGATGAGCCCTTGCAGAAACTGCGGGAACGTCTTCTGGCTCACCAGTCCGGTGAGCACTTCGACGAATGCGACTGTGGCGTTCTTGTCGGCGTCGGGAAGCGCGGCGAACACGGGCTCGATCGCCCCGGGACCCAGGTCCTTCAGCTTCGCAATCGTCTTCTGCGTCGCGGCACTCGCGGGGTCCGTCGAGGATCTGATCTCGGTGACCAGCCGGTCCGCGCGCAAATTCGTGAAAAAGCTCATTCAGCCTTTCCGTTGAGAGCAAATTCCGCACTCACCCCGTCGCACCGTTTCGCTCCAATGAGGTCAATAAACGGCGCCACGAGGTCAAGCGGGCGGGCATTTCCGCCCACGGCGTCGCGCGATGTGCGCGAGCACTCGTCCAGGCGGCGCGTTGATTATGCCACAGCCTTGGGTTGGGCAGACCGCAAGCCTCATGCAATGCCCATGCGACGCGGGCCGGGCCGCGGCAGACGCGCATTAGTCACGCCGGCTCCCAGCCTCTACAATCTCGTCCCTTTGATTTTCAGGCTTTCAACATGGCTGACGAATCCACTCTAGACGGCCTGCGGGCGGCGCTGGCCGCTTATGTTGAGCCGTACGCAGGGCAGACGCTGGCGGAGGCACAGGCGGTGCGGGACGTAAGCGCCACGGCCGGCGGCTACACGGCCCGCATCACCCTGGGTTTTCCGGTGGGCGGTTATCAGAGCGAGCTCAGCGAGGCTCTGGGACGGCACCTGGCTGCCGCGGGCCTCCAGGTTCCTCTCACCGTCGAGCTCGAGTCCGACATCAAAGCCCACGCCGTCCAGCGCAACCTCAAGCCGCTGGAGCAGATCAAGAACGTCGTGGCGGTCGCCTCCGGCAAGGGCGGGGTCGGCAAGTCCACCGTTGCCGTCAATCTCGCGCTCGCGTGGGCTGCGCAGGGAGCGCGGGTCGGGATACTGGACGCGGATATCTACGGACCGAGCCAACCCCTGATGCTCGGCCTGGAGGGTCAGCGGCCAGCGTCGGCGGACGGCAAACACCTTCGGCCGCTGCTGGCGCACGGCGTGGCCGCCATGTCCATCGGGTTCCTGGTCGATGCCGAGCAACCCATGGTATGGCGCGGTCCCATGGTCACACAGGCCCTCACGCAGCTGCTGTCTGAAACTCAGTGGGGCAATCTGGACTATCTCGTCGTGGATATGCCTCCCGGCACCGGCGATATTCAGCTCACGCTGGCGCAGCGCGTCCCCGTTGCCGGCGCGGTGATCGTCACCACGCCCCAGGACATCGCACTTGCGGATGCGCGCAAGGGGCTCAAGATGTTCGAGAAAGTGGCCGTTCCGGTGCTCGGCATCGTGGAGAACATGAGCATTCATGTGTGCTCCAGCTGCGGGCACGCCGAGCACATCTTCGGCTCCGGCGGGGGCGCGCGCATGGCGGAACAGTATGGCGTGAAGCTCCTGGGCGAGTTGCCGCTCGATGCGCACATCCGGGAGGAGGCCGACAGCGGCCGGCCGACGGTCGTCGCCGCACCCGATTCGGCGCGCGCGCAGGCGTACTTCGAGATGGCCCGGCGCACGGCAGCCGCACTGGCGGCCCGCGCGCGCGACCGCAGCAGCGTATTCCCGAAGATCGTCATTGAAGAAAGCTGATAATTTCCCGTTCTTTTTTCCGGAGGGTCCGCTTAGATGAGCATCAAGTCCGACAACTGGATCCGGCGCATGGCGCGGGCGCATGGCATGATCGAGCCCTTCGAAGCGGACCAGGTGCGGCAGGCCGACGGCAAGCGGATCATCTCGTATGGCACGTCGAGCTACGGCTACGACGTGCGCTGCGCGAACGAATTCAAGATCTTCACCAACATCAACAGCACCATCGTCGACCCGAAACAATTCGACGAGAAGAGCTTCGTCGACTTCGGCGGCGGCGTGTGCATCATCCCACCCAACTCGTTCGCCCTGGCGCGGACCGTCGAATACTTCCGCATCCCGCGCAACGTTCTCGTGGTGTGTCTGGGGAAGTCGACGTATGCCCGCTGCGGGATCATCTGCAACGTGACGCCGCTGGAGCCCGAGTGGGAGGGGCACGTGACGCTCGAGTTCTCCAACACGACGCCGCTGCCCGCGAAGATCTACGCGAATGAAGGCGTGGCGCAGATGTTGTTCTTCGAGTCCGACGAGGTGTGTGCGACGTCCTATCGCGATCGGGGCGGCAAGTACCAGGGGCAGAAGGGCGTGACGCTGCCGAAGGCCTAGCCTCTTGTGCCTGCCCCGGTCTGTCCGGCAGCCGCAACAGCCGCGCGCGCCGGAGCTTTAGTCGCGCTTGAGGCTCTGGATCTGCATGGTCCATTCGATCTGATGGTCGCGCGTTTGCTGGACGCGCATGGGTATGTAGCCGAGCGAGGGCGCGCACCAGAAGCGGGTCACGCGCGGGGAGCCCTGCTTTTCGCTTTTGTAGATGATCGTCTTGACGGTACCCACGGGGGTGACGAGCGTCTCCTCGCCCTCGCGCGCGTAGCGATATTCGCGCACCGAATTGCCGTTTAAAAGTAAGAACTTCTCCGGGGTGCGGCCTTTCAGCAGCTCCACCATCAGGGCGATCTGCACCGACAGGTCGTCCTGAATGCCGGGCTGCAGGGGCATATCGACCTTGGTGTTCTCGTAGACCCCGCTCACCCGGCCGTTCTCCCAGTCAAACTGCACATCCGCATCGCGCTTGGTCGACGAGGTACCGTCGTCGGCCTTGTAGCTCAGGGGCAGCACGCCGGCGTCGGTCACTTTGAGCACGCTTTGCTGGGTCGGGCGCTCGGACATCATCCGGCCGATGCCGCGCGGCTCGCTCTTCGAGCGATAGATCCACGTGTCGCCATGGCGCTCGAGCTGCAGCGTCGAGAGCGCCACGACCATGCCGTGCCACATCCAGGTGTAGGTTGCTTCGAAGGGCTTGAGCTCATCGGCCGCAGCCACGGCGTTCAGCGCGGGGCCGGCGAGGGCCAAAGCTGCCGTCAATGCAAATCGTGACCGCATAGGTGCAGGGCGTTGGTTAGTTGCGCGTGTGAGCACTCAAATCCTCCACCATGGGGGCATCGAGAGGCTTACCGTCGAGCCACACGTGACCTTCGTCCCAGGCCAGGCGGCCTTGTGCGAGCAACTCGATGACGCGCGGATAAATGATGTGCTCGGTGGCCTGAACGCGCGTCGCCAAGTCGGATTCCGTGTCGCCCGGATGCACCGGAACTCTTGATTGGAGAACGACCGGTCCACCGTCGAGTTCCGCCGTTACGAAGTGCACGCTCGCACCGTGCTCGGCATCCGAGGCCTCGAGCGCACGCCGGTGCGTGTGCAAGCCCCGATACTTTGGCAGGAGTGATGGATGAATGTTGAGCATGCGCCCGGCGTACCGTTCCGCGAACTGCGGCGAGAGGATGCGCATGAAGCCGGCCAGTACGATGAGATCCGGCTGATGCGCGTCGATCGCTTCGCTCAGAGCGCGCTCAAATGCCTCCCTGTCGCCCGCGTTCTGCCACGACACCGTCTGGGCGTCGATTCCCAGGTCGCGAGCGGTGCTGAGTCCGGCAACACCGGGGCGATCCGCGATGACGACGTTCACACGGGCGTTGATGAGGCCTGCAAGGCAGGCGCGTGCAATCGCGGCCATGTTGGACCCGCGACCGGAGATCAGAATGGCCAGTTGCAGCGGCGCGCGACTGCCGGCGCTCATTCGTTAATGACGATGCCGCGTCCGCCTTTGCGGACCTCGCCGATGATCTGCGCGGTTTCGCCGCGTGAATTCAGGAGAGCGACCGCAGCTTCAGCGTGCGCGGCCGGCACGATAGCTATCATGCCTATACCGCAGTTGAAGGTGCGATACATCTCCGCTTGCGCGACGTGGCCCGTGCTCTGCAGCCAGTCGAAAACAGGATCACGGTTCCAACTACGCCGCTCGAGCACGACTTCGATTCCATCCTGCAATACGCGCGGGACATTGTCGGTGAGGCCGCCTCCGGTGATATGCGCCAGGGCGTGGACCGGCAGGGTACGTATCAGCTCGAGGAGCGGCTTGACGTAGATGCGAGTCGGAGCGAGCAGCCGGTCGAAGAGCGAGCGGCCCTCCAATTCGGTGCTGGCGTTTGCTCCTCCGAGCGCAATCAGCTTGCGGATGAGCGAGTAGCCATTCGAATGGGGTCCGGAGGAGGACAGGCCGATCACCGAATCCCCGGCTCGCGTCCGCGTGCCGTCGATAATGGCGTCCTTCTCGACAACTCCCACGCAGAAGCCGGCGAGATCATAGTCATCGCCGTAGTAGATCCCGGGCATCTCGGCCGTTTCACCACCCACAAGCGCCGCGCCGGCTTGGGTGCAGCCTTCCGCGATTCCACGAATGACCGCCTCGGCAACGTCGACGCGCAGCTTGCCGGTAGCGTAATAGTCCAGAAAGAACAGGGGCTCCGCCCCCTGGACCACGACGTCGTTGGCGCACATCGCGACCAAGTCGATGCCGATCGTCTCGTGGCGGCCGGCGTCGATGGCGAGACGCAGCTTCGTGCCCACGCCGTCGGTCCCGGAAACCAGAACAGGGCGCTTGTACCCCTGTGGGAGCTCGACAAGCGCGCCGAAGCCGCCGATGCCCGCGAGGACTTCGGGGCGCTGCGTCCGCTTTACGATGGGTTTGATGCGCTCAACGAGTTCGTCACCGGCGTCGATGTCGACGCCCGCGTCGCGATAGGTGAGGCCGGAGCCTTCTTTCATAGCATGTGAGGAGAGCTGAATCGGCCGCCGTGCGGCACTTGCGCGTGTGGTATTGTACATACCGCTCCGCGCCGTTGCGCGTGCGATCCAAACATTGTCTAAATGCCTGATTGCGTTTGCAAACCACCGCGGGCGCCTGGCGTGCGCTCGGCTGCCGCGAACCATCGCACGCGCGCCGTGTGGGCCGGGCTCGCTTGGCTGCTGTGCGGGGTGCTGCCCCTTTGCGCCTGGGCCGCACGAGCCGTTCGGGTCTACGAAGTAGACGTCAGCGGCCAGTCCACAGCTGCGCTGCAGGACGCCATGCGCCAGGCGCTGGTGCGCGCGACCGGCCGTCGCGAATCCGCGAATGATCCCGCGCTCGCGAGCTTGGTCGAAGACGCTCCCAAGTACGTAAAGTCCTATTCGCCCGGACCGCGGGGCGAGATGCAAGTGATCTTCGACAGAGCGGCGGTGGAGCGCTCCATCGCGGCCGCCGGGCGCAGCGTCTGGGATCCCGAGCGGCCCTTTACGCTGGTCGTGCTTTATCCCGCTCCTACCCGGGCTGAAGGCGATGCCGCGCGTGCTGCGCTCGAGCAGGCGGCTGCTTCGCGCGGCCTGCTCATCAGCATGATTCCTCTTTCGGTTGCGGATGCGAGCGGCAACGAGCTCGGACGCGAAGCATTGCTGGCTACGGCGCGGCGCTATGGCGGCGACGAGGTGCTGATCGGTCGCGCTGACGCGGGCGCGGCCAGCGGCCAGTGGCACTGGACGTTGTACACAAGTTTCTCCAGCGAAAGCTGGAACGGTCCCTTGACCGCAGGCATCGACGGCACGGTCGATCTGCTTGCGCCCCCGCAGGGCGCCTCTCTTGCACAGACCGAGGCCAAGGTTTTGCTCGAAGTGGGCGGCGTGGGCAACCTGACCGATTACGCCAATGTCCTGCGAATGCTCGAGGCCGTCCCCGGTGTGCGCGGCGCCAACGTCGCGCAGGTCAGCGGTTCAACGGTCACTTTCGACATAACAGCGCGAGGGGGTTCGGACGCGCTCGACAGGGCGCTTGCAGGATCGGCACGACTCGTGCGTAGTGGGGCGGGCAATGCGCGCCTGCTGTACCAATACCACCCCTGACCTTCGCTCGGGACCCAGGGGCCGCGGTTGCCTGGCTTTGCCATGCGCCATCTTCCCAATCTAATCTGCCTGTTCCGCCTGGCCTTGATCTGGCCCGTTGCCGCGGCGCTGCAGGCTGGCAACTATTCAGTTGCGCTGGCTCTGTTCGTGGCGGCGGCGGTCTCGGATGGGCTCGACGGGTATCTCGCGAAGCGGTTCCACTGGACCTCGGAGCTGGGCAAGTTTCTCGATCCGTGTGCGGACAAGCTGCTGCTCGTCACTGTTTTCATCGAGGCGGCGTGGCTTGGCCTCGTCCCCTGGTGGATCACGGCGGCCGCGGTGGCGCGGGACGTCCTGATCGGGTTGGGCGCGCTCGCCTTCCGGGTGTGGTTCGGCCCCTTGCATGGACGGCCGACGATCATCAGCAAGATCAACACGGCGGCACAGCTTTTGTATTTGATGGCGGTGATGGTCAATGCCGCCGCCGGCTACCCTCCACACGAGATTCTCGATGCTCTGGCTCTCCTCACCCTTGTGACGATCGTGCTTTCCGGGCTCCACTACGTTGCAACGTTCACGCGGCGCGTTTGGTCGCCACCGGCGCCATCGTCTTGACCTAAGGCCATGCAGCAGCTCCCTCTTGGCGTTCGACTTCCCGACCGCGCCGTGTTTGCGAGTTTTCTGCCCGCGCGCAACGGGCAGGCGGTCGAGCACGTGCGGCAAGCGGCGAACGCGGAAGTAGCGGGCACAATCTGGTTGTGCGGCCCGGGTGGAGCGGGCAAATCGCATCTGCTGCAGGCCGTATGCACACAGGCAGGCGTCACGATGCAGGCCGGGTATGTTCCGCTGGCCGATCTGGGCCGGCTCGGGGTAGGTGTGCTCGAAGGGCTGCGGCAACTCGAGTGTCTGTGTCTCGATGATGTGGACCAGGTCGCGGGACAGCTCGAGTGGGAGCGCGCGATTTTTGGCGTGCTCAGAGAAATCGAGGAAAGCGGCGGCCGGCTCGTGGTGTCGGCGCAGGCGCCTCCCGCGTTGCTGAAATGGGCGCTGCCGGACTTGGGCTCACGCTTCGCGGCGAGCGCGATCTTTCAGTTGCGGGTGCTAGATGAAGTAGAGCAGCAGGCGGCGCTGCAACTGCGCGCGCGGCTGCGTGGATTTGATCTTCCGGAGGAAACGTCGCGGTGGTTGCAGCGACGCTACCCCCGAGACATGCGTAGGTTATACCAACTCCTCGATACCCTCGATGAGGCAGCGCTCGTGGCGCAGCGGCGGCTGACGGTGCCGTTTATCCGCGAAGTGTTGCGCTCGTCGTAGCCGCCCACCGCTCGCTGTACGGTTACTGCGGACGCCCTCGGAACCGCCTCATTCTCTGTCAGCCTTCGAGTTTCACTGCCAACGCGGCAACTCTTCGTCCCAGCGCCTGCGCGAGGGATTTTTCGTGATCCGTGAGTGCGGGCTCGTCCAATGGTCCGGCCACGTGCGAGGCGCCGTACGGCGTGCCGCCGGCACTCGTTTCATTCAACGCCCGCTCGGTGTATGGAAGGCCGACCAGGTACATCCCGTGATGCAGAAGCGGCAACATCATCGAGAGCAATGTCGCTTCCTGCCCACCGTGAATCGTTTGCGTGGATGTGAACACTCCAGCGGGTTTTCCGGCCAGCGCTCCCGACACCCACAGGCTCGCTGTGCAGTCGAGAAAGTACTTCAGTGGCGCCGCCATGTTGCCAAAACGCGTGGGACTGCCAAGGACGAGCCCGTCCGCCTGACGCAGGTCATCGAGTGTGGCGTACGGCGCGCCGCTCGCGGGGATGAGTTTCGGAGGGCTTTCGCTCTCCGCGACCACGGGAGGCACGGTGCGGAGTCTGGCAGCCGCGCCCGGCACGCCTTCGATGCCGCGACACACGTGCCGGGCCAGCTCCGCTGTCGAGCCTTTGCGTGAGTAGTAGAGCACCAGTATTTCTGTCATGAAGCCTTCCCACGTTGCGATCCTCAGGCGAGGCAGGGCCCCCATGCGGGCGAGAGCGCCCTGAGTATCAAAGTACGTTGCCACAGTGTGCCACTCCTTCCCTGTCTTCCATCCTTCAATGAGGCCGCGGCCCCCCGGCGGGCGCCGGTCGCGCGGGCCTGACTGTCGCCACAGTCTGAGCCGGCGGGCGGCGCGCGGGCAGTCTGCGAATCGAGTGTCTTCGTGCAGAAAATGCGGCACTCGGGCTAATATTTCGCTTCCCGGGGCAGTAAGGCGGCCTTCGTGCGTGCGGAGCGGCCAGTGGTCTGTAAAAAATGTGTGGTCGGCGGCCGAGTGAAAGGGGTGTTCTATCGCGCCACGGCGGCTCGGCGGGCACAGCAGCTGGCGATTCGCGGCTATGCCAGAAACCTCCCGGACGGTCGCGTGGAAGTGCTAGCGTGCGGCGAGCAGGAGGCGGTGCAGATCTTTGTGAGCTGGCTTTGGACAGGCTCGTCCGCCTCGAAGGTGACGTCCGTCGATGTCAGCGACGTGCCGCCCGATTCCGTGCAGGTCGCGGTGAACTTCTACACCGCATGATGTCTTTACGGAGCTCACGTCATGGAGAGCGGCAATGACCCATCGCCCCCGGTGATCGCTCTACGGGTTAGTGGTGTCAGTTAGAATGCCTGCCATGCTCAATTGCAAAACGCGCTTCCGGGCCTTCATCGCCGTCGTTTGTCTCGGGCTGGGGATGCTGCCGGTCCATGCGGGACTGCCCGCCATCCCAGGACTCCATCATCACGCCAAGGCCGATCTGCACCGCGGGCCGGCGGTCATCGTCGCCGCCAATCCGCTGGCGGTGGAGGCGGGCAGCGAGATTCTCAAGAAAGGCGGCAAAGCCATCGATGCCGCGGTGGCCATCCAGGCAATGCTCGGTCTCGTCGAGCCGCAGAGCTCCGGCGTGGGCGGCGGGGCTTTCCTGATGTACTACGACGCGAGCACCGGCGTCGTGAGCGCGATCGATGGTCGCGAGCGAGCGCCGGCCGGCGCGACGCCTGACATGTTTTTGGACGAGCACGGGAAGCCGTTTCCGTTTGTAGAAGCGGTTCGAAGCGGACGCTCCACGGGCGTACCAGGTGCGATCGCCATGCTGTCGGCTGCGCATGCCCGGCTCGGCGCACGGCCGTGGAAGGAGCTGTTTCAGCCCGCGATCCACGCCGCGAATCAGGGGTTCAAGGTTCCCCAGCGTCTGGCGAACTTTCTCGGCGAAGGCTCGCCTTTCCCGCCTACGACGGAGATCCGTGCTCTGTTCTCGAAGCCGGATGGAGCGACACTGCATGCGGGCGACGTCTTCAAAAACCCGCTGTACGCCAAGACGCTCGACCGGATTGCCAACGAAGGACCGCGCGCCCTCTATGAGGGCAGTATCGCCGCGGAACTCGTCAAGCGGACGCAGGAGGCGCCGCTGCCGGGCACGCTGACGCTGAAGGATCTTGCCGCCTATCGCTCGAACTGGGTCGAGCCGATTTGCCGGCCGTTCAGGCAATACACCGTGTGCGTTCCGCCGCCGCCTTCGAGCGGCGTCACGCTGCTCGAGATGCTGGGCATGCTCGATAAGACCGATATCGCCGAGCGCGGCCCCTCCGACCCGCAGGCGTGGTTTCTGTTCGCTCAGGCGAGCCGGCTGATGTATGCCGACCGGGACCGGTACGTGGACGACCCGCATTTCGTACCGGTGCCTGTCGAGCGACTCCTGGACCCCGCGTATGTACGCTCACGCGCGCAACTCATCGGGGAGAAGGCGGGCCCCGCGCCGCCGCCGGGTAACATCATCAATATGCCGCGCGGGAAAGATACGACGAACGAGTCTGCCGGCACGAGCCACTTTGTCGTGGTCGACGGGTCCGGCAACGTGGTATCGATGACTACGACGGTGGAGTCGGTGTTCGGCTCGAATCGCACGGTCGGCGGTTTCGTACTCAACAATCAGCTCACGGACTTCTCTCTGGTGCCGACGGATGACAATGGTCCGGTGGCGAATGCGGTCCGCGGGGGGAAGCGGCCGCGGTCATCGATGTCGCCACTCATCATCCTCGACCATGAGGGCCGCTTCGTGGCCGCGCTGGGCTCGCCCGGCGGCTCGGCGATCCTCGATTACAACGCCAAGGCCGTGGTGGGCCTGCTCGCCTGGAAGCTGTCGATCAAGGCTGCGATAGAGCTGCCGAACCTGATCGCGAGAGGCGACGACTATGCGGGTGAGATGGACCGATTCCCGCCCGAGGTCGTGGCCGGGCTACGCGAGCGCGGCATCGAGCTGCGCTCGGGCCGGGCTGAGAACTCCGGGTTCCACGCGGTGCTGCGCCATTCCGACGGCACATTCGAGGGCGCGGCGGACTCCCGTCGCGAAGGCGTCGTGAAGATGTTGCCGGCGGAGCACTGAGACCGGAAGAGGTATTGGGACCGCGGCCGTTGGCAGGCCGGCGCGTGCTCGCTGCGAGGTCTACCGCGGCGGTGGCGGCGCCCCGGCCTTCAACGGTGGAAATCCCAGATCGTCCGCGCCATTCCATCTCGTCCACGCGTTGATGACCTTGTCGGGGTAATCCCGGCGCCCGATGCTGCCGTTGTAGCGCGCGAGCGCCTTGCGGACGTCGTGGTGCTCATAATTGAGGTAGAAGCGCAGGATCGCGCAGCCCATGCGGATGTTGGGTGCGATGTGGACCAACTCGTAGCGGCGCATGCCGAGCTGCTCGGGCCAGAAAGGCATGACCTGCATGAGACCCACTGCCGCGGAGGAGGACACGGCCCAGCGGTCGAAGCGACTTTCAATTTCCATGACGCCCATCACGAGCCCCGGAGGCAGGCGTGTCTCGCCGGCCCGATGCGTCTCGCAATAAACCTCTTTGAGGATGGCGAGCCGCTCGTCTTTCTCTTTTACGATGCGCCGCAGCCGCGGCTCCATCAGCGTGTACCAGACGGCGGAGTCGTAGTGATCCGTGAAGCACTCGGCCTGCACAATCGCTTTTTGTACGACCGTTTTGAGCTCAGGGTCCCGCTGTTGGTCGGCGCGTGCCGCACCGGCCAACAGCATGGCTCCCGCTATTGCCGACAGCGCGCGGATGAGCACCGCGCGCCCGGCTGCTTCAGCGGCCCATCCGTGAGCGGATGAACTCGAGCGCATTGTCGCCAGGAAACTCGGTGCTCTCGGCGTCGCGTCGGCCACGGTACTCGAGCTTGCCCGCCTCGAGTCCGCGCTCGCCGACGACGAGCCGGTGGGGGATGCCAAGCAGCTCCGCATCGGCGAACTTGACGCCCGGGCGGGCATCACGGTCGTCGTAAAGCACTTCGATTCCAGCGTCCGTGA
>JAQGOC010000205.1 GCA_028293805.1 Gammaproteobacteria bacterium | reverse complement strand
GCGCTGGCGCTCGCCGACCGGCATGACTTCATCATCGCGGCCGATGAGTGTTATACGGAGCTTTACCTGGATGAGGGCTCACGCCCCCCCGGACTGCTGCAGGCCTGTCTTGCCGCCGGACACGATCGCTTCCAGCGATGTGTGGTATTCCACAGTCTGTCGAAGCGCTCGAGCGTCCCCGGCCTGAGATCCGGCTTCGTCGCGGGCGATCCGCAGATCATGGCGCGTTTTCTCCTCTACCGGACGTATCACGGCAGCGCCATGCCGGTGCCGACCCAACTGGCGAGCATCGTGGCCTGGGAAGACGATGCGCATGCCGCTGACAATCGGCGGCTGTACCAGGAAAAATTCGAGCGCGTGCTGCCGATTCTCACGCCATTCATGGACGTACAGAAGCCGGACGGTGCCTTTTACCTGTGGCCCGACATCGGCGGCGACGACGAGCAATTCACCCGCGACCTGTTTGGGCGCAAAAACATCACCGTGCTGCCGGGAAGCTACCTGGCTCGCCCCGGCACGACAGGCAATCCCGGCGCCGGCCGCGTGCGCATCTCACTCGTCCCGAGTGTTGCGCAATGTGTCGAGGCCGCCGAACGTATCAAAGACTTTGTGCAGGAAAACCATCCATGACCACGGGCCATGCCGAGAAACTCAAGTCCATTATCGAGGGCGCATTCGAGCGGCGCGCCGAGCTCACGCCCAAAACCGTGCCGGCGGACCTGAATGCGGCCATTGAGGAGTGCATCGAGCTCCTCGACTCCGGCCGCGCGCGCGTGGCAGAGAACATCGACGGGAAGTGGACCGTCAACGAGTGGCTCAAGAAAGCGGTGCTGCTGTACTTCCGCGCCCACGACAACGTCGTCATGGAAGCTGGGTTCACACGCTTCTATGACAAAGTTCCCATGAAGTACGCGCAAGCCACCGAAGATGACCTGCGCACCGGCGGCGCACGCGTCGTTCCCCACGCCATCGTACGCAAGGGGGCGTACATCGCACCCAATGTCGTCTTGATGCCGAGCTATGTGAACATTGGCGCCTATGTCGGCTCCGGGACGATGGTGGATACGTGGGCTACGGTCGGGTCGTGCGCCCAGATTGGGCGCAACGTTCACCTTTCCGGGGGGGTCGGCATCGGCGGCGTGCTCGAACCGCTACAGGCGAGCCCCACGATTATCGAGGACGACTGTTTCATCGGCGCCCGCTCGGAGGTCGTCGAGGGTGTGGTGGTCGAGACGGGGTCGGTAATCTCGATGGGTGTCTTCCTCGGACAAAGTACGAGAATCTACGACCGCACGACCGATACTATTATCCAGGGCCGCGTCCCCGCGGGCTCGGTGGTCGTTCCGGGTACCCTCCCCTCTGCCAACGGGCGTTACGGCCTCTACTGCGCCGTCATCGTCAAACGCGTCGACGCGCAGACCCGCGCCAAGACCTCGATCAACGAGCTGCTCCGCACCGTGGAGTAAAGCGGTCTGAGCGGGTGTTCCTGCAGGCGCAGGCCAGGATTAGTTCCGGCCGGTAGATTCTCATAACCAGATCGTTACCGCCTGTAACCGCCCTGTTACTATTCTCCGACTGACTTCGTAACCGCCGGGTCACTAGCATACTCGAGCGCATCCAACGCGTGCGCGGTTGCCGTGCTCGCACAAACTAGAATTACGAAGGAACATCCATGGCTCTCAGTACGCGGTTGGCCGCTATCGCGGTACTTTCGCTGCCCCTCGGCACGGCGCTCGCCCAGACCGACACTCCATCCGACACGGCGACTCTCCTGAAGCGGATCGAGGAACAGGACAAGCGTATCGAGGCTCTCGAGCGCAAGCTGCAAAGTCAGGAACACGCCGCGGTTGCAGCGCCCGGCGCCGCGGCAACAACGGCGCCGGGCGCCGCCGCGACGGCCAATCCCACGCAGCCGCAGCCATCCACGGCTGTCGAAGCCGCTACGGCGGCCGTCTCACAAAGTACGGCGGCCACCACGGCGGCTCCGGGACTCACCTCGCCGGGCACCATCAAGGCGGGCCCGAGCGGCTTTTCCTTTCAAAGCGCCGACGGCGCGAATGTCATCCGCTTCCGGGGCAATCTCGCGGTCGACGGGCGCTGGTTCTCCGACAAGGTCACCCCGGTGACGGCGGACACTTTCCTCTTGCGCAGAGTGCGCCCGTATATCGAGGGCACGCTCGATAACATCTATGACTTCCGCTTCATGCCGGACTTCGGCGCAGGCAAGTCGATCATTGTCGACGCTTTCGTGACCGCCCGCCTGCAGCCGTGGCTGGCGCTACAGGCCGGCAAGTTCAAGGGCCCGGTCGGACTCGAGCGCCTGCAGCCCGACCAGTACAACCGCTTCATGGAGCTCGGCTTTCCCTCCGCGCTCGTGCCGAATCGCGACTTGGGCGTGCAGGTCGGCGGCGACCTTCTGCACGGCGCGCTCGGATATGCGGTCGGTATTTTCGACGGCACCACCGACGGTAACAGTACCGACGCCAATGCTTCGCCGGATGTCGACAACGACGGGAAAAAGGATACGGAAGCGCGCCTGTTCGCCCAACCGTTCCTGAACTCGGGCATCCCCGCTCTGAAAGGGTTCGGCATCGGTATCGGCGCGACCTATGTGAGAAGCACGGGTAGTGCCACCAACACTCTGTTGGCCAGCTACAAAACGCCGGGCCAGAACACGTTTTTCACCTATCGGACAGGCACGACCGCTACCTTCGCCGACGGTCGGCGCGAACGCTGGACGCCGCAGGCGTATTATTACGCGGGAAGTTTCGGCGCCATCGCCGAGTACGTCGAGTCGTCGCAGGACGTGAGTCGCCAACTGGCCCCGGCCGTCAAGCGCTCGGGCCGGATCGATAACAGTGCCTACCAGCTGTCGCTGTCGTACTTTCTGACAGGCGAGACCGAGACATACAACAGCTTTACTCCGCTGACTACCTTTCATCCGGGCAGGCCGGGCTGGGGCGCCTGGGAGGTCGTGGCCCGATACCATCAGCTCGAGATCGACAATGATGCCTTCACCGGCGGCGGCAGCTCCTTTGCCGATCCGGCCACTGCGCCCCGTAAGGCGCGCGCAGTGGGCGTAGGCGTCAACTGGTATCTGAATCAGAACGTCAAATGGATGCTCGACTTCGAGCGGACGCAGTTCGAAGGCGGTGCCGCGAGCGGCGACCGGCCGGACGAGAAGGCCCTGACGACGCGATTTGCACTCACGTTCTGATCCAGGTTCGCGACCTCACCTGCTGCAACCCGCGGTCCGCGAGGACCGCGGGATCCTGCCGGCCGCAGGACTCCTGGCCGACACCTCATTTCTGGTCCGATCGCCAGCCCACCACGTGCCCGTCCGGCATTCGGACCCAGTCTGCCGCGTCTGCGGCCTCGTTAGCATCTGCCCCCTGTGGGAGGGCCTCGCCGTTCAGATCGACCACCGTCGTCTTACCTGCTTCGATGACGACAGGCACCGTTACAAAACCGCCGCGCTCCGTCAGCGCCTTCACGTGGTACTCGCCCGGTGGTAACCGGACGGTGGCAGGGTTCGCGTTGAACGGCCCCGTCTCGTTGGCAATCTGCTCGATGAACTTATCGTCTCGGGTCAAAATCGTATAGTCGGTGTGAACGGGATATTCCGACTGCGCGTAGGTCGTCGCATGTGTAGCCGAGTAAACGACGAGATCGCCGTCCGTCCGACGCCGAGGAGCATGCGGGCGTTCGGGGCCTACCGGATTGCGCAACACAAGCGGAGCGCGCGTGGCGCATCCGGTCATGGCTGCAAGCCCGACGAAGCAAGTAACGATGATGGCGCGGTTCATGGGCCGACTCCTGTGGGGCTCACTCCTTGAAAGGGGCTCAAATCCGGTTTCCCGGCGCGGGCGGCGGCAGCCAGCATCCCGCCCGTCTCGTACTTCAGAGCAGACTCCTCAATCAGCACGTCATACCGGGCACCGGTCTCGGCGATCTGGGCCGAGGTCAGTTGCAGCTGTGCCTGGCTCAATTCGACGATGGAGCTGCTGCCCGCCTTGTAACGCGCTTCCGCCAGCTCGTAGGCGTTGGCTGCATAACGGCTCAACTGCTCAGTCGTGCGGAGCCGCTCCCGCGAATTGTTGAGGTTCAACCATGCGATCCTGACATCGCGAGTCACATCGTCCTCGGCCCGGCGAAGAGACTCCGCCGCCGCTTTCGCCCGCAACTCGGCTTCGCGCTGGCGCGCTTGATACAGACCGCCCGCAAACAAGGGGACGCTCACTTGAATGCCCCCCGCGCTGTAGTCATTGGGCAGCCGAACGTCATGACTCGGGGCATCGCCCGCCGCAAGCACCGCAGAGATCGTCGGAAAACGGGCGTCGCGCTGCGATCGGGCAAGGCGAAGCGCGGCATCCCGCTCGTCTCTGACGCTCGCAAGCTCCGGCCGATCCCGTAGCGCTTGCTCAATGAGCGGCGCGACGTCGCGGGTGTCTCCGATCGGCTCGGGCGTGGCCTCCACCACGTTGAAATGCTGCTGCTGGCGATAGCCGAGGACCGCGGACAAGGACGCGAGTGCCGAATCGAAGTCGTTCTGCGCCCTCTGCAGCAGCAGCTTGCCGTCCTCGAGGGCGACGCGAGCGAAGCTGACATCGAGATCGGATTTCAGTTTGTTGGCGGCGAGGATGCTCACGCGGTCGAGCAGCAGCTGCCGCGTAGTGACGGTTTGCCGCGCGACGTTCTCCACAGCCTGCGCCTGCAGGACTGCAAAGTAGTTGCGATCCACATCGAGAAGAACCTGCTCACGCGTGGCCGCGGCGTTCTGACCCTCGGCGCCGGCCTGCAATTTGAAGCTCGCCGCAAGATTCGACGTACGGCCAAAGTCGGTGATGAGCTGGCTCACGCCGGCACCAAAGGCCGACCGGCTGTAAACACTCGGGTTATTGAGGCCCCCGGCCATGATGCGGGTGTTCGCCGATTCCGCCTGGACGACCGAGCCATAGAGATTCACCTGCGGCAGCAGGCCCGAGCGGGCTTGCCTGAAGACCTCGTCCGCGGCGCGGGCGCGATAGTCCGCCGCGGCAATTCCCGGATGATTCTTCAGAGCGATTGCATGTGCCTGCTCGAGAGTCAACGGCTGAGAAGCAATCTCGGAAGACTCACCAGTGGCTGGTGGAGGCGCAATCACCGTAGGGGCCTGAGCGAGACTGAGCGAGGATGCAATCACTGCCTGCGTTTGAGCACGACTGAGCGAGGGTGCATCGACCGTGTGTGCGGCGGCGCTACCAAGCGCCTGCGCGGGGCCGGCCCCAGCCTCCACGAGAACCGGGCTCAGCGACACCACGCTTGCGAGCAAAGCGGCAGTGAAGACAAACGGAAAGTTTCGTTTCATCTTGATCATTCGACACAATTGGTCCGGTGCAGGCGCCGCAGCGTCAGGCCGCGGCGCCCGGACCCACAGCAATGTCATGTGGGAGATGCTTTCGTTCATCCGGCAGGTGAACCATGTAGTAGGCGGCGGGCACGATGAATACCGTCAGCACGACCGACACCGCCAAGCCGCCGATGATGGCGCGGGCGAGGGGCGCGTAAGCCTCGCTCCCCGTGCCGAGCTTTAACGCCATCGGTATGAGTCCCATCAGGGTCGCAAGTGACGTCATCAGCACCGGACGCAGCCGGACCCGGCATGCAAGCGAGACAGCCTCGCGCAACGAGCGGCCCTCCTCCCGCAACCGGTTCGTGAACTCGACGATGAGAATGCTGTTCGAGACAACTATGCCCACCATCATCACGACACCCATGAGCGACATGACATTGAGCGTGGTTCCAGTAAGGTAAAGGATGACCAGCACGCCCGTGAGGCCGGTAGGCACGGCGAGCAGAATGATCAGCGGATCGACAAAGGACTGAAACTGCGCAACCAGGATCAGATAGACGAGCAGCGTGGACAGGAGCAGACCGAAGCCGAACGCACTGAATGAAGTCTGCATCGCTTGTGCCGATCCGCGGATCGTCACGCGGACCCCGTCGGGCAGTTTCATTCCGTGAATGATTCCTTGGACCCCAGCCAGCACTGCGCTCAGATCTTCTCCCGAGGGCGCCACGTAGACATCCATCTCGCGCCGCAACTGGTAGTGATCCACCTCGGTAGGTGACTCGATGTGACGCAAGGTGCTCACAGTATCCAGTTGCGTCGGGCGATCGGAATGCGCGCCGCGCAGCGGCACCGCGGAAAGATCGGATAGATTGCGGATCACATTCTCCGGATATTGCACCGTGAGCATGTAGTCGTTGCCGCTCTTGGGGTCTACCCAGAAGCTCGGCGCGATCATTTGATTCGACGTGAGCGCCGTAATGACGTTATCGACCACCTCCTTCTCGTTGAGTCCGAGCTCGCTGGCGCGAACCCGGTCGATATCCAGCTTCAGCGAGGGGTAGTCGATATCCTGCGGTACCAGGACATCGCTGATTCCCGCAAGTTTATGCACTCGCCGGGCGATTTCGGTCGCCGTGCGATGCGTCGCCGCGAAGTTGCTTCCGCTCACCTGGATGTCCAGTGGCGCCGGCAGCCCGAGGTTGAGTACGGCATCCACCAGTCCGCCGGTCTGGAAATAGGCGGCCACCCGCGGCATCCGGACCCGCAGCTGCTCGCGGACACGGTCCATGTACTCGAAGCTGCTCAGCGTAGGGTTATCCTGCAGGCCCACCTGCACGAAAGCGGTATGCGGGCCAGAGTTGGAGGTGTAGATCGATGACATGCCGGGGGTCGTGCCGATGTTCGAAACAATGATCTTGAGCTCGTTGCGCGGGATGACCGAGCGCACGATCTGCTCGACCTGACCAACGAGCCGGTCACTGAGCTCGAGGCGCGTACCCGTGGGTGCCTTGATATTGATCACGAACTGGCCCGGATCGGTCCGCGGGAAGTAGGACTTGCCCACCAGCGGATACAACCCGAGACTCAGGAGAAAGATGCCGGTGATGCCAAGGACGGTCGCCGCAGGCCGCAGCAGTGCACGCCCGAGCGTTCCTTCATAGCGGTCGAGCATCCGCGTGAACTTGCCATTGAACCACCTGTTGAAGCGCGCTCCCCAGGATCCGGAAGCGTTCGGAGCCGTGCCTTCCTCCCGGGCAGTGTGCCCCTCGCCCGCTCCGTGGTGCCCCTTGATCAGTTTCGCGCAGAACAATGGCACTACGGTCATCGCGACGAAGTACGACGCGAACAAAGACAACACCACGGCGAGCGCGAGGGCCGTAAAAAGGAAGCGGCTCACGCCGTACAGGAACGTCACGGGGAAGAACACGATGGCGGTAGTGAGCGTCGCCGCCAAGACCGGCAGAGCCACTTCCTGGCCGCCTCTTTCGGCGGCCACTTCGGGCGATTCCCCCAGCTCCATGTGACGAAAGATGTTCTCCAATACGACGACGGAGTTGTCGATGAGTCTGGAGAAGGCGAGCGCGAGGCCGCCGAGGATCATCGAATTGACCGTGTTGTCGCCGGCCGACAATGCGATGAAGGCCGCCAGGGCGGATAGCGGAATCGACAGAAACACGGCCGCGGTTGCCCGCAGGCTGCCGAGAAAGACGAGAATCATCGCACCCGTGAGCACCAGCCCGAGCGCGCCCTCGTGAATGAGATTCTCGATGGCGCTGCGGACAAACTTGGATTGGTCGAAGACCACAGCGGCGATGAGCTGCTTCGGCACGTCCAAAAGATGGGTGACCCCCGCCTTGATGCCGTCTACCACTGCGATGGTATTGGCATCACCGCCCTGCTTGAGTACGGGCAGATACACGGACGGCTGCCCATCGACCCGCACGATGTTGCTCTGGATCTGGGAAGCGTCTTGCGCGTTGCCGACGTCCGCCACGAGGACCGAGGCGTTACCGACCGTCTTCAAGGGCAGGCGGTTGATCTCCGCCATCGAGGTGACCTGACTATTGGCGTACAGGTTGTAGTCGTAGGGACCGATTTTCACATCGCCCGCGGGCAGGATCAGATTGGCCTCGTTCACCGTCCGCACGACATCCATCACGCTCAGCTGGTGGGCCTGCAGCTTGAGCGGATCCACGTAAACCATGATCTGCCGGTATTTGCCACCGAACGGCTGGGGAACCGACGCCCCGGGCACGTTCGCAATCTGATTGCGGACGTCGTATTGGCCAATGTCGCGCAGCTTCGCCTCGTTGAGCCCCGCTCCCTTGAGAGTCACCAGGCAGACCGGCAAGCTGGAAGCGTCGAATTTCAACACCACAGGAGGCAGCGTGCCGGGCGGCAGCTTACGCAGGTCCGCCATTGCAAGATTGGCGATGCTGGTGACGGCGGAATCGGCGTTGAATCCCGGCTGAAAGTAGATCTTGATGAGGCTCACGCCCGGCAGCGAGCGCGACTCGATGTGATCCACACCGCTCGCGAGGGTGAAAAAGCGCTCAAAGCGTCCGGTAATGTCGGTTTCCACCTGCTCCGGCGGCATCCCGGAGAAGAAAGTGGCGACGACCACCACTGGAATGCGAATCGCCGGAAACAGGTCCACCGGCATACGCACTATGCTCGTCACGCCGACGACGCAGGTGATCAGGCAGATGACGATGATCAGATACGGAAAGCGGATTGCGAAGCGTGTCATGTAACCGGCTTACTGCTTACTTGGTGGAGCTCGCGATGAGGGCGCGCAGCTTCTCGAGCGAAACTTTCGGAGAGCGGCACAGCGCGATCAGCGCCTGGTCGCCGAATGTCTCGATCGCGTTCGCTACCAGGCAGGCGTCCAGGCCGTATAAAGCCCGGAGCTGTTCGGCGGTGAGTGGCGCTTGCGCATTCATTGGCTGGCGAGCGGCTCCATGAGGCGGGCTTCGACCTTCTGGCCTGGCAGCAACTGCGCCGGGTTGCCCATCATGACCAGATCCCCTTCGCTCAGGCCGGACTGCACTTCATACTTCGCCGCGGTCTCGAGGCCGAGCTTGATGGGCCGCTCCTCGACTTGATGCGAGCCGTTGACGACGAGGACGTTTTTGCTGCCGGGCGGCACTGCCTCGGTCGGGATTGCGAGCACGTGCGGGCGCTGCTCGACTTTCAGCGTCACGTTGGCATACATGCCCGGCACGAGCTCGAGGGAAGGATTGGGAACCTCCATCTCCACTACCATCGTGCGCGTGCTGTCGTCGATACGGTTCGCGAACCGCGCGATCTTGCCCTGGAATTCGCGATCGCCGAGGGAGGCGACGTGCACGCTGACGGGCGTGTTGGCGCGAATACCGCGCACGTATTCGACGGACACCGGAAAATCCAGCCGGAGCAGGTTGTTATCGGAGACTCGCACTAGCGGCATCGCCTGCTGCGAGGACGTGCCCGCCTGGATCAGCGCGCCAGGATCGGCGTAACGCTTCGTGACTACGCCGCCGAAAGGTGCGGTGATCCTCGTATAACTCACCAGCGTCCGATACCTCTCGACGTCCGACTTGGCCCCGGCAAGCGCACCCAGCGCGGTCCCGTCCTTGGCTTCGGCGGTATCGAGATCCTGCTGCGCGATGAGATTGGGATGCTGTTGGTTGACTTCGACCAACCGGGTGTAGGCGAGGTGCGCATCCTTGTAGTCAGCCGCGGCGCGCTGCTGCGCGGCGACTGCATGATCGAGCTCGTCCCGGAGCTCTGGAATCTCCAGGAGGGCTAGCAGCTCACCCGCCTGCACCTTGTCGCCGATATCGACGTTCACCCGTCGTACGTAGCCTGACACCTTGGCGTGCAAGTCGACTTCGTTATACGCACGAAATTCAGCGGGAATCGTTATTTCTCTGTAAAGATCCTCCCGATCCACCTTGACGACGGCGACCGTGGGAATCGCGACGCCTGCTCCTGTACCTGCGTGCGCTGGCCGCTGCCACGCCCGCACGAGAAGCACGACAGCGAGAAGACACACCAGGCTCGACAGCGCCATGGCGAGGCGGCCACGCAATCTGCGGCGGCCCCCAATGGCAGAAGGATCCGGGGAAACATGAGATTCGTTCATGAGTGCACGCGCAAGAGAGAACCGAGGCGGCAGTTCACTGGCAAGGAATTCATGAGTCCGCGCTCTCGCCAACGCCGTAGCCGACCCCACGCACCGTCCGGATCAGCTTGGTGGGGAACGGATCGTCGACCTTGCTGCGCAAGTGCCGCACGTAGACGTCCACGATGTTGTTCAAACTCTCGAAGCTCTGGTCCCACACGTGCTCGATGATCATCGTGCGCGAAAACACGCGGCCCGGGTTTGTGGCGAGGTATTCGAGAAGGGCATATTCCTTCGGCGTGAGCTCTATCTTCCTGCCAGCCCGCTTCACCTGCTGTGCGAGCCGGTCGAGCTCCAGATCGCCAACGCGCAGCACGGTGGAGCGGCTGATCGGCCCACGGCGCAAGAGCGCCTTCACGCGCATGAGCAACTCTGCAAAAGCGAACGGCTTGGTGAGGTAATCGTCCGCGCCGGCCTCGAAATTCTCGACCTTCTCCTCGGTCGCGTCGCGGGCAGTGAGAATGAGGATCGGCACCTGGTGGTTCTTGCGTCGGACACGCCGCAGAACTTCGGTCCCGCTCAGCCCTGGCAACATCAGATCCAGAACGATGAGGTCGTAATCGTAGGTGTCGGCCAACTCCCAACCGCTCGGGCCATCGCAGGCGATATCCACGGCATAGAGCTCCGCCTTGAGCGCGCGTGCGATCAGGTCGCATAGTTTCTTTTCGTCTTCAACGAGGAGGATTCGCATAGATCAACCGATGCCGACAGGGAAACACAGCAAGATTAAGATGCAGCGAACGGCTAATTAAAAACCGTTCAGAATCGCCTGCAGCCGGCATGAAACGCGGAGCAGGCAGCCGGTGCCGGGAAGCCGCCGCGCTGTTCCCCGCTCGCGCACGACACCTGGATTTCCGGCGAATGAGACAATGATCGATGACACACGCGAGTGAATACCGCGGTCATGGCGCTGGCATAGATAGATTGCCAAACACCTTCGCAAAGGCTCCCGTACGCATAGAGGTCCGAGTGAGAGCGATGCACGGCCGACAGCAGGCCCAGCGCTCCCGGCAAAGGCAAGGATTGAGATTAGCGGACCGCTAACGGCCGATTAAACCCACTCAGAAAGCAGCGCGCGACTCGCCAGACGGGCCGGCGACGGCCTGCGCATTCACGACGGCCCCAGCGCGGCGGATTCGCGAGCCAGCGGCTGCCGGATACGGAAACTGCTGCCTTTGCCGGGGACGCTTGCGACTTCGACCTGCGCTCCATGTGCGGCACAAATGGATTTCACGATGGACAAGCCAAGCCCGGCGCCACCCTGCTCGCGTGAACGGGACCCGTCGACGCGGTAAAACCGCTTGAACACGTGCGATAGTGCTTCGGGCGGTATTCCAATGCCGTCGTCCGAGACATCGAGAAGTGCGTAGTCGCCCTCACGCGTGATTTTCATGCGAATACGGCCACCGTTAGGCGTGTACTTGATCGCGTTGTCCAGGAGATTGACGACCACCTGCTTCAATCTGGCGCGATCGCCTTCGACGGGCACGTTCGTCGAGGCTTCACAGACGAGCGTTATGTTCTTGTCCTCGGCGAGCAGGCTAATCTGATCAGCGGTAGTGGCCGCCAACTCGGCTAGATCGAACCTGACCCACTCAGCTTGCGCCTCGCCGGTATCCAGCCGCGACAGAGCGAGCAGCCCCTCGACGATTTCCGCGAGCCGATCGACTTCCTCGAGCATGCTGCCCAGGGTTTCGCGCGTCTGGGATTTCAGCTGCGCCTCCTGCGCCAGGCTCTCCAGCTCTCCACGCAGCACCGCGAGGGGCGTGCGCAACTCGTGCGAGGCATCCGCAACGAACTGCTTCGAGCTTTGGATCGCATCCTCCAGACGACTGATCATGAGATTCAAGGAGAGCGAGAGCCGTTCGAGCTCGTCCCCGCTTCGCATGACGGGCAGGCGCTCGCTCAGGTTATGTTGCGTGATTTCTTCGGCCTTGTGTGAAAGGCGATCCACGGGTTTCAACGCGCGCCGCACGAGAATGAAGCCGCCCGCGACGGCAACACACACCGCAATAGGGAGGCCGACCGCGAGCATGATCAGCACCTGGCTCAGCGTCGCCTCGGTACGTGCGGTGGACACGCCCACCTCGACGATGTAGCGGGTTTCGCGGGTGTCGCCATAGGTGCGTGCGGCAATCAGGAGCGAGCCGCTCGGTAGACTTTCCTTGCGCTGAAAGCCTTTATCGCGCGTCAGCGAAGGCGGGGGCACCCGGGATGGATCGAAACCAGCGTCCTTCGGCTTGCCGGAGGCATAAACGACATGGCCGTCGGCCCGGGTGATCCGGATGAAGCGGTCGTTGACCTCCGGCGAGTAGAGATCTTCGATTTCGCCGGCTACGACCGCGTCACCGGTGCGGCTCGCGGCGGTGAGCAGCGTGTCAGCGATCTGCTGCGCGCGGCGTGCCTGGATGTCGAGCAGATTGGCCTCCAGATAGTGGCGCAGGAAGATGATCGTCAGCGCCCCCAGAAGCACGAAAACAATGGTCAGCAGCCCGGCGTACCAAGTAACGAGACGGAAGCTCAGGGAGCGGGTATTCATGCTTCGTTATGCTCATCCAGGCGATAGCCTACCCCGCGCACCGTCCGGATCAGTTTCGTGGGGAATGGATCGTCGACTTTGCTTCGCAGGTGACGAACGTAGACGTCCACGATGTTCGTCAGGCCCTCGAAGCTCTGATCCCAGACGTGCTCGATGATCATCGTGCGCGAGAACACCCGGCCCGGATTGGTCGCGAGGTATTCGAGAAGAGCGTATTCCTTGGGGGTGAGCTCGATTGTGCGGCCAGCCCGCCTCACGTGGTGCGAGAGCCGGTCCACTTCGAGATCGCCGACGCGCAGAACGCTCGAGCGGCTTACGGGTCCGCGACGCAGGAGCGCCTTCACCCGCATGAGAAGCTCCGCGAAAGCGAACGGCTTGGTCAGATAGTCGTCCGCGCCGGCTTCGAAGTGCTGGACCTTCTCCTCCATCGCATCGCGGGCCGTAAGAATGAGAATGGGAACGTGCTGGCTCTTGCGGCGGATTCGCCGTAAGAGCTCCGTCCCGCTCAGCACCGGCAGCATCAGGTCTAGGATGATGAGATCGTAATCGTACGCCTCGGCCAGCTCCCAGCCGGTCTGCCCGTCGCTGGCGCTATCGACCGCATACCGCTCGGCCTTGAGCGCCCGCGCGATCAGATCGCTCAACTTTTTCTCATCCTCGACGAGGAGCATTCGCATTGGCATTTCTCTCGCGGCTAGCACAGCACAGGGAATTTAAAGGCGGCCAAAAGCAAATAAAAAACCGTTCAGAAACGTCCCGCGCCGCGGCGCCCGCCGCGATGTATGATTCTTGCCACGCATGGTTACGCATGGGCTGCGCAAGTTCGATCTTGCGGTCCCCCCAGCCGCCACAGCGGCGGCAGAAAGCGACAGGCGGCCGCTGACCTCGTGGCATCGCCCCGAGGGTCTATCCCGCGCAATGCGGGTATCCGCAGGGTCTAACGGCGTTCCGCGCATTGCCGCTCTGCAATAAAACTGTCATCTTTTCGAATTCTGATTGTCATACATCTGAAGCACAGTGAGCGCGCCTTGCGTGGCTCCTCATGAAGGCCGTGGCGTCGTTTTTGCGCATCGACTCAAAGCTGCCGCCGCACGATCGACCCGCATGTTCAGTCAAAAAACACAGGAAATCCGAAGATGACACCTATTCGTGCCGAATTGCATCGTTTCACGCCCCGCCTTGCCGGCCGGGCGCGCCCCACTGCCGTGGCGGCCGCGGTTGCGACGGCCCTTGGAGTGTTTCTGGCACCGGACGCCATGGCCCAGACGGCCAGCTCCGCTGACCTGCAGGACCTCAAGAGCCAGGTCGAGCAGTTGCAGCGCAAGCTCGAGCGCCTGCAGACCCAGCAGACTCAGCAGACTCAGCAGACCCAGCAGACCGCGACGGCTCCCGCCTCGGCAGTGAAGCCGGCTTCCGCCCCTGCGGGCAACGCGCCTTCATTCTATGCTGGCCCGGTCAAAGTGACTCTCGGCGGCTTCGTCGAACTGCTGACCGTCGACCGCAACCGCAACGAATCGGCTGACTGGGCCTCGAACTTCAATACCTCGATCCCCTATCCCAATTCGCACAACTATGGCCTGTCCGAGTATCACATGACCGCACGGCAGAGCCGCCTGCAGGCGCTGGCCGAAGGTCCGGCAAATGACAGGTACGCGACGGAAGCTTACGTCGAGAGCGACTTCGGCGGTGCCGGCGGTACGGCCAACTACAATGAGAGCTCGAGCTTCTCGCCGCGTATGCGTCACTACTACGCGGACGTGCAGGACAAGACGAACGGCTGGTACCTGCTGTTCGGCCAGAACTGGAGCCTCGTCACCGCCGAGAAGACCGGCATGGCACCGCGCCAGGAGCTCATTCCCGCGACCATCGACGGCCAGTACGTGCCGGGCTTCTCCTGGCTGCGCGTGGCGCAGATCCGCTTCGTCAAGAAATTCGGCGACAGGGTGAACGTCGGTATCTCCCTGGAGAACCCGGCCGCGCTGGTCTCCAGCAACGCGAGCTCGGGCGCCCCGGCCCTCGCCTCGATGTTCAACAACCCCGGCGCGTCGAATTCCTTCACCACGGGCACCAACATCTCGACCGACTATCTGCCGGACGTGATCGCCAAAATCGCCTTCGATCCGGGTTGGGGTCATTACGAAGTATTCGGCCTCAACCGCTGGTTCCGCGCCCGCAACATCACACCGGGGCAACAGGGCAATGTGAAGACGACCGGCACCGGATTCGGCGGCAACATGCTGCTGCCGTTGGTTCCGAAGATTCTCGACTTTCAGGCGGCCATCCTGGCCGGCAAGGGAGTGGGTCGCTACGGCTCGGCGCAGTTACCCGATGCCACGGTCAACCCGGGCACCCTGGGCCTCGAGCCGCTGCGCGGCTATCAGGCTATGGTCGGCCTGACGGTACATCCTGCGCCGGAATGGACACTGTATGCCTATGCGGGCAAGGAGCAGGTGGACGCGCAAGCTTACACCGTGGTTGCTGCAGGCAAGACCTACGGTTACGGCTACGGCAGTAGCCTGTTCGACAACTCGGGCTGCGGAACGGAAGGTGTCGGCAGCTGCGCCGCCAACACGTCGAGCATCACATCCGGAACGTTGGGCGGCTGGTGGAAATTCTACCAGGGATCGCTCGGCAACGCGCAGTTCGGCCTCTCGGATACGTACATCAAGCGTGAGATCTTCGCCGGCATCGGTGGCGATCCGACGACGAACATCAACATCCTGATGGCGTCGTTCCGATTCTACCCGTATCAGAAGTAAGTCGGTGTAAACCTCTGGGCTCGCTTCACGCGAGCCCAGACGCTTCCGTTTCGGAAGGACTTCAGCCAAACCGACCGGTAATGTAATCCTCGGTGAGCCGATGGCGCGGGTTCGTGAAGACACGATCGGTCTCGCCGACTTCGATGAGTTCGCCCATGTGGAAGTACGCCGTTCGCTGCGATACGCGAGCCGCCTGTTGCATGGAGTGCGTGACGATCACGATCGCGTAGGAGGCGCGCAGCTCATCGATGAGATCCTCGATGCGCGCCGTGGCGATGGGATCCAGCGCCGAGCACGGCTCGTCCATGAGGATCACTTCAGGCTGCACGGCGATCGTGCGAGCGATGCACAACCGTTGCTGCTGCCCTCCCGATAAGCCGGTGCCCGGGCTCCTTAGCCGATCCTTCACCTCGTTCCACAGCCCTGCGCGCTGCAGACTCGTGCAGACGATGTCGTCGAGATCGGAGCGGCCGCGAGCTAGCCCGTGGATACGCGGTCCGTACGCGACGTTGTCATAGATCGATTTCGGAAACGGATTCGGTTTCTGAAACACCATGCCCACACGAGCCCGGATCTGCACGACATCCTGACGTTTGTCCTGGATGTCCTGCCCGTCGAGGGTGATCGATCCGGTGACGCGAGCGCCCGGAATCGTGTCGTTCATGCGATTCAGGCAACGCAGAAATGTCGACTTGCCGCAGCCTGAAGGTCCGATTGCCGCAAGCACCTGCTTGCGGGCTACGTCGATGGTGACGTGTTTGAGCGCGTGCTTGGCACCGTAGTACACGTTCACGTCACGACAAGAAAAGATCGGGTCGTCGACCGACGTCTGACCCGCCGTTTGCCCCGGCTGGCCCGGCGTGCGCTCCTCGAGTGCCGTAGGCCGGGCGTGCGTGCGTGCGCTCGGCTTGAGGTTGAGGCCGCTCTCGCTATCGGGGTGGCGGTGACCGCCCTCGGAGCCACTGGCTCCGGCCGAGTCCGCTCGCCTGCGCTCCTGCACGGTGGGTTCTCCAGGTTTCATTTGGGGTGGGTGAAACGACGGGCGTTCGGCGCGCTGGTGCGCCTCACCCAAATCTCCCGGTGACGTAGTCATCGGTTCTTCGATTTCTGGGCGCGGTGAACATTTGCTCCGTTGGCCCGATCTCAATGAGCTCACCCAGATACATGAAGGCCGTGACGTTCGAGACGCGGGCCGCCTGCTGAAGGTTGTGAGTCACGATGGCGATGCAATATTTCTCGCGCAGGCTCTGCAATGTCTCTTCGATCCGCAGCGTGGAGATCGGATCGAGCGCCGCCGTCGGCTCGTCAAACAATATCACTTCGGGCTGCAGCGCAATGGTGCGGGCAATGCAAAGCCTCTGCTGCTGACCACCGGAGAGGCTGCGGCCGTCCTCGTGCAGCTTGTCCTTGACCTCTTCCCACATGGCCGCGTCGCGCAATGCGCCTTCGACGCGCTCGCCCAACTCGCTACGTGAAATGCGACGTGCCAGGCGCAGCCCGAAGACCACCTTGTCGAAGATCGACATCGTAAACGCAGTGGGCTACTGAAACACCAACCCGACCCTGAAGCGCAGGCTCGCCACGTCGATCGTCGGAGCGAGAATATCCTCGCCGTCGAGCAACACTTCACCCGTGGCCCGGTGGCCTGGATACAACGCGTACATACGGTTGAATACCCGCAGAAGCGTTGATTTGCCGCAACCCGAGGGGCCGATGAATGCCGTGATGTTGCGGTCGCTGAGCGTGAGGTTGATGTCCTTCAGAGCCTGTACCGGACCGTAATAGAAATCGAGATGGCGGACCTCGAACTTGACCTGATTCACCGCCGCCGCCGCGGCGGGACGTTCGGCACCGACACCCGCGGCGGGGACAGGCGTGCTCACCGCTTGCCACCCGGATTCAGCGCGGAAACGACGAAGCGCGCGATGATGCTCAGAACGAGGATGGTCAGCGTAATCAGCAACGCGCCGGACCACGCGAGCTGCTGCCAGTTTTTGTATGGACTCAAGGCGTATTGGAAGATGACGACCGGCAGATTGGCCATCGGCGCGCCGAGATTCGTGCTCCAGAACTGGTTGTTGAGAGCAGTGAACAGCAGCGGCGCCGTCTCGCCGCTGATCCGGGCCACGGCCAGCAGCAGCCCCGTCACGATGCCGCTGCGGGCGGCAGGATAGACGATGTTCGTTATCGTCCGCCATGGATAAGCGCCCATTGCCGTGGAAGCATCTTTCATGCCCTGCGGCACGAGATTCAGCATGTCTTCCGTCGTTCGGACAGTAACCGGCATGGCGATCACCGCGAGCGCAATCGCGCCCGCAATCGCGGAGAAGTGCCCCATCCGAATCACGAAGACCTCATAGACAAACAGCCCTACGATGATCGAGGGTGCACTGAGCAATATATCGTTCACGAATCGGATGACGGAGCTGATGCGCGATGTGCGACCGTATTCCGCGAGGTACGTACCCGCGAGCATCCCGATCGGCGCGCCGATGAGGATGCCGATGAGCGTCATCACGACACTCCCGTAAATGGCATTCAGGAGCCCGCCACGATCGCCCGGCGGCGGCGTCATCTCGGTGAACAGTGAGAGCGACATGCCTGCGATGCCGTTCTTGATGAGGGTCCAAAGAATCGCCCCGAGAAAGGCGAGCCCGATCGCGGTCGCCAGCCCGGAAAGCCCGAGGGCCAGCGCGTTCGTGAGTTTGCGTACGGCGCGACGCCGATTTGCCGGACCACTCATACCGATGAGAGCGCGCGGCGATCGAGCCGTAACAACATGAATCGGGCGGCGGCGATGACCGAGAACGTGATCAGGAACAGGAGCGAGCCCAAAGCGACGAGCGATGAGGTGTAAAGGTCGCCCACGGCTTCGGTGAATTCATTCGCAATGGATGCCGAGATCGTGGTGCCGGGCGCAAGGAGCGAGCTGCTGATGCGGTGTGCGTTGCCGATGACGAACGTCACCGCCATGGTCTCGCCCAGCGCGCGTCCGAGGCCGAGCATGATGCCGCCGACCATGCCGGTGCGCGCATGGGGCACGACCACCTTCCAGATCACCTCCCAGGTCGTGGCTCCCAGCCCGTACGCCGACTCCTTCAACACGTCGGGAATGGTCTCGAAGACGTCACGCATGACGGCGGAGATGAAAGGAATCACCATGATCGCCAGCACGAAGCTCGCGCTGAGGACGCCGATGCCGAATGGCGGCCCCTGAAAGAGTTTGCCGATGAGCGGCAATGGTCCAAGCCACTCGATGAGCCACGGCTGCACGTGCCGCTGCAGAATCGGCGACAGCACGAACAGCCCCCAGATGCCGAAAATGATGCTCGGCACCGCGGCGAGCAGCTCGATGGCCACCCCGACCGGCCGCTTGAGCCACGAAGGAGACAGCTCGGTTAGAAAGATGGCGATGCCGAAGCTGACCGGAATCGCGAGCAGCATGGCAAGCAGGGACGTCACGAGCGTCCCGTAGATCGGCGCCAGAGCGCCGTATTGATCGGTGACCGGATTCCAGATTTCCCGCGTGAGAAACCCGAGCTTGAAATGGGAGAACGCCGGCCACGATCCCTTGAGAAGGGACACCGCCACGCCACCCAACAGGGTGAGAACGACGAGCGCCGCGGCCAAAGTGGCACCGCGGAAAATCCGCTCTCGCACGCGCTGCCCCGCGGCGTGCCGCGGCTCGATCGCAGCCACGGTGCTCATAGCCGATGGCAACCTTTCACGCTCGCTCGCTCCATCCCGTAACCAAAATCGGCGGCCGCCCACTGCGTGGGGCGGCCGCCGGTTCATACGTCGCCGCTATCGGCAACTCGCGATATCGCATCCGCCGTACGCATGCTTGCGAGCGGCGGTTCGACCCACGATGTGTCCTGTCTAGATCCGCTTGGCGCCGTGGCTCGCGCTCGCCACCGCCGGCGCACCCTTGATCTCGGCTTTCCAAGTGGCGCGCACCTGCTTGATCAGCGCGTCGGGCAACGGCACGTAATCAAGCTCAGCCGCCATCTGGCCGCCGCTCTTGTAAGCCCAGTCGAAGAACTTGAGCGCCTCGGCCGTCGCGGCCGGGTCCTGCGGCACTGCGTACACGAGGATAAAGCTCGCGCCCGTGATCGGCCAGCTTTTCGCGCCCGCCTGATCCGTGAGGATCAGAAAATACCCGGCGGCGTGCGCCCAATCCCCATTGGAAGCCGCGGCCTGGAACGAGTCGGCGCTCGGACTGACGGCCTTGCCGGCCTTGTTGACGAGCTGCGCGTACGCCATCTTGTTCTGCTTGGCGTAGGCGTATTCGACGTAGCCGATCGCGCCGTCCGTCTGGGCCGTCATGTTCGCGACGCCCTCGTTGCCCTTGGCACCGATGCCGACGGGCCACTGCACCGACGTATTCGCGCCGATGGTCTCCTTGAATTTCGGGCTGGCCTTCGACAGGTAGTCCGAGAACAGGAAATTGGTTCCCGATCCGTCCGAGCGATACACCGGCGCGATCGCCGTGTCGGGCAGCGCGAGCTTGGGATTCAGCTTTTTGATCCGCGCGTCATTCCATTTCGTGATCTCACCGAGGTAGATCGACGCAACGGTCGCACCGTCGAGCACCATCTGCCCGGGCGCCACGCCCTTGACGTTCACCGCAGGGACGACCCCACCGATGATCATGGGGAATTGGACGAGGCCGGCCTGTTTGACTTCCTCAGGCTTCAACGGCATGTCGGACGCGCCGAAGGTGACCGTCTTCGCCTTGATCTGCTTGATGCCGCCACCGGAACCGATCGACTGGTAATTGAGTCCCACACCGGTCTGCTTCTTGTAGGCATCGGCCCACTTCGAATAGATCGGATACGGGAACGTGGCACCAGCGCCCGAAATGTCGACGGCCTGTGCGATACCGACGAGCGCCAGACCGGCCGCCGCCGCAACCAGCATTCGCCTCGGATTGAAAAGACTCATGGCTACTCCTACTCTGTTTTTACTCGAAAGTGGCCTGCAACCCTGTCACCCACCCGGAATTCCCAGGGCGCACGCGTCGGGGAACTGCGACTCCCGCGGCACGACTCTCATCATCGCGTGCACGTGCGGCGCATTAGATGACCGAATTGTGACGCTCTGATGACAGCCCCGCAGACCCCCCGCCAGGGGCTTCCAGGGCCCCTGCAGGCGCACCTGCGCGGGCGCACAAACGGCTTGCCGCATACCGGCGCTCGCCGTATAAACGCGAGCCGTTTTGCCACTTTCCCCACACTGGCCTGCGCTGAATGTCTCAAACTCTCGAGCTGACTCAGAATCTGATGGCCCGCCGCTCCGTGACCCCGGCCGACGAAGGCTGCCAGGCCGTGATGATCGAGCGCCTGGCGGCTCTCGGCTTCAAGATCGAGCCCCTCCGCTACGGCAACGTCGAGAACTTCTGGGCCACCCACGGGAACGGCGGCCCGGTCTTCTGCTTTGCTGGGCACACCGACGTGGTCCCTACCGGACCCCTCGAGGAATGGCGCACCGATCCGTTCGTGCCGACGATTCGCGACGGAATGCTGTACGGACGTGGGGCCGCGGATATGAAGAGCGGGCTCGCGGCAATGATCACGGCGACCGAGGCCTTCGTGGGCGCTCATCCTCGTCACAAGGGAACGATTGCATTCCTCATCACGAGCGATGAGGAAGGGCCCTCGGTGGACGGCACGAAGCGCGTGGTCGAAACGCTCCTCGCGCGCAGCGAGCGCATCGACTGGTGCGTCGTAGGCGAACCCTCCAGCGAAGGCGCGATCGGCGACACGATCAAGGTCGGCAGAAGAGGATCGTTCAGCGGCCGGCTCACGGTTCATGGCGTGCAGGGACATGTCGCTTATCCGCAGCTTGCCGAGAACCCTGTCCATACGCTGGCTCCCGCTCTCGCTGAGCTCACGAGGCGCGTGTGGGATGCGGGTACGGAGCACTTTCAGCCCACGAGCTTCCAGGTCTCGAATCTCAATGCCGGCACCGGCGCGCCCAACGTCATTCCGGGCGAGCTCAAGGCACGCTTCAATCTGCGTTATTCGCCGGTACAGACGCAGGACGCTCTCAAGGAAACGGTCGAGGGCATTCTGCGCAGGCATGGCGTGCGCTATACGATCGAATGGTATGTCTCGGGAGAGCCGTTCTATACGCCTCCCGGTTCACTCTCGGATGCGGTCGGCGCGGCTGTCGCGGAGATCACCGGATCGGCCCCGAAGCTGTCTACGGGCGGAGGCACGTCCGATGGTCGCTTCATCGCACCACTAGGCGCGCAAGTCGTCGAACTCGGCGTCGTGAACGCGTCTATCCACAAGGTTAACGAGTGTGTGCGCGTGGCGGAGATCGACGCGCTTCACCGCATGTACTTCAACGTATTGCGAAACCTGCTCGCCTAGGCGGGCTGGAATTCGCGAGGAGGCCCACGCCTCCCAGCACGAGCGCGCAGATCAATACCCAGGCGGGCATCGCCAGGCCGAGGAACCTCCAGGTCACCTCGCTGCACTCGCCGCTGCCGGTGAGCACTTTGCGTATCAGTTGCGTCACCGGCGTGAATTTCAGCAATACCTCCAGAGGCGCCCCGCAGGAGGGTAAAGAGCCCGGCGGCAGATGCTGAACGTAGAGGTGGCGACCGGCAACGCCGGCAGCCACCAAGGCGGTGAGGCCTATGAGAAACGCGTACACACGCCTTCCCCACCCGCGCGGGTTGTGGAGCGCGGCGAAGAGGTACACGAGCCCCAGTGCAGCGATGGCGATGCGCTGAAAGATACACAAAGGGCACGGCTCGAGCCCGAGCTCGTACTGGGAATAAAGGGCGTAGGCGAGAAGCGCGACACACGCGCCAAAGCCCGCAAAATTGATCAGCCGGGTGTTCTGCAGCACGCCGCGATCGTACTTGACCGAGGCGGCCTTGGCATCAACTCTCTGCGGCCTTGACTCCGCCCACCGCGGCAGCTCCCTGTCTGAGCTCGCGCTCGACGTCCTCCAATGACGTATGCCGAATGTCCTTGCCGTGGACCATATAGATCACGTATTCGCTGATGTTCTTGGCGTGATCGCCAATGCGCTCCAGCGCCCGTACCACCCACATCACATCCAGCGCCCGGCGAATGGTGCGCGGGTCTTCCATCATGAAGGTGATGCTCTGACGCTGGATGGCCTCGTATTCTTCGTCGACGAGCCGATCCTGCCGTGCTACCCGAAGCGCCGATTCCACGTCCATGCGCGCAAACGCATCCAGCGCATCGTGGACCATCTCCGACACCACACGGCCGAGATGCTTGATTTCGCGGTATTTGTCCGCCGGGCGCTCCATGGTCGCCAACCGGGATGCGATGTAACCGATCTTCTCGCCTTCATCGCCGATACGCTCGAGATCGGTAATGGTCTTGATGATGGCCACGATCACGCGCAGATCACCCGCCGCGGGTGCGCGGGTCGCCAGGATGCGGCTGCACTCCTCGTCGATGGAGACTTCCATGTTGTTGACCTGGTAGTCGTCCATCGCGACAGATTCACCGAGCGTGCTGTCGCCCTCGATGAGCGCGGTAATCGCCTTATGGAGCTGCTGTTCGACGAAGCCGCCCATGCCCAGCACTTTACTGCGGACGCGTTCGAGGTCCTCGTTGAAGCGTCGCGAAATGTGGTGGCTGAGATCGGCGGTTTCCATCAGTTGGCGTCTCCGGTTCCGCTCGCCTGCATACGCGCGAGAATACGCGCGATGATAACGGAACTGCGGCGGACGGCCAGCCTCGCTCGCAGGGCCTGTGGAATCGGCGCCAGGCCAGCAAAAAATTGCGCCGTCGCCGCCTCCCACGTAAATGCCGCGGCACGTTGCGCGCACGTACCACGGTCGAGAAGGAGCGCCGAGCGTACAGCGGCCGCGAGATCTTGGTGAAGGACACCGGTCACACCCTGCTCGATCACGTCTACAGGGCCCGGTACGGGAAACGCGGCAACCGGAACCCCACAGGCCAGCGCCTCGATCATGGCGAGCCCGAAGGTGTCGGTAAGACTCGGGAACACCAGGACGTCCGCGGTTGCCAGCATGCTCGCGAGCTCATCCCCGAAACGATAGCCCGCGAACACTACACCCCGATGACGGGCGACGAGCTCGGCACGCTGGGGGCCGTCGCCGATCACCAACTTCGTCCCCGGAACGTCGAGCCCGAGGAAGGCATCGAGGTTCTTCTCGATCGCCAGGCGCCCGACGTAAGCCATGATGGGCCGCGGCAATTTGGCCAGTTCGCCGGCCGGAGGCCTGGGATGAAAACGCTGCAGGTCCACGCCTCGGCGCCACAGATGCAAGTGTCCGAAGCCTCTGGCCGAGAGCTCGGTATCGAGGCTGTGGCTGCTCACAAAAGTTCGAGCGGCGGCTCCGTGGAACCTGCGCAGCCAGGCGTAGCTGACGGCGAGCGGTATGGGCCAGCGTGCGTGCAGATACTCAGGATAGCGCGTGTGATAGGAAGTGCTGAATGGAACCCGCCGATGCAGACAATAGCGCCGCACCGCCATGCCGATCGGCCCTTCGGTGGCGATGTGGATTGCGTGCGGGCGGAATGCCTTCAGCTCCCGGGCAACGTACGGTCCGGGCCACAGGGCAAGCCGTATCTCCGGGTAGCTCGGTGCCGGAATGCACCTCAGGCCTTGCGGAGAGAGGACTCGAACTTCATGACCCAGTCGCGCGAGCGTATCGACGGTGGCCCTGAGCGTCGTGACCACTCCATTGGTTTGTGGTGCCCAGGCGTCGCTTGCAATTGCAATTCTCACGCGACGTCGGGAACAAGTTCCGCAGCGGGCCGGCGAACCGCCCGCGCCCCATGCGGCCAGCGGAGCAGCTGCAGCTCGCCGCTCGGCTTCTCAACCAGGGCGGAGCAGGATTCGACCCAGTCGCCGGTGTTGCAGTACATCGTGCCGTCGATATCGCGCAAGTTGGCGCGGTGGATGTGACCGCACACCACGCCATCGTAGCCCTGTTCACGGGCGTGCTTCGCCGCGATCTGCTCAAACTGCTCGATGTAGCGCACGCTCACACCGATGCTGAGCTTGATCCGCTCGGCCATGGGCCAGTAGGGACGCTTCAGCGTCCGTCGTAAATTATTGACGCTGTGACTCAACATGACAGTGACATCATACATTGCATCGCCCAAACGGGTGAGCCACGGCGCGCAAGAAACGATCCCGTCAAACTGATCGCCATGCATGACGAGCAGACGTGCGCCGCGGGCCGTTCGATGCACCCACTCGCGGTGGACCTCGAGCTGACCCTGCAGCATCTCGGCCATCATGCCGAGACTGGCGTCGTGGTTGCCGGGAATGTAAATGAGCCGAGTCCCGGCTCGTTGGCGCGCAAGCAGCGTGCGAACGATCTGGGTGTGTTCCGGCGTCCAGAAAAAACGGCGCTGCAAGCTGAGCGCGTCGACGATGTCGCCGACGAGCACGATGCACTCCGCCTCAATGCCATTCAGGAACTCGTTTAGCTCGCGCACCCGCGCACGCTTGAAACCGAGATGGATGTCCGACAGAAAAAGCGTCCGAACCTTCGTCTTGCGGGGACGCTGCGGAGTGCCGTTGGCCATGTTCGCGATCGCTTCTGTGGCTTGGGCGGTCGAGGGCCCATGGGCGGCTAGCGTCAGCGTACGGCGTGTCGGTTCCGTGACAGTGCGGCTAAATGTTTCTTACGAATGAGAGACTTGGAAGGGAAAGCTAACCTGTCGCTGTCACA
>JAQGOC010000182.1 GCA_028293805.1 Gammaproteobacteria bacterium | reverse complement strand
TGTCGGGTGCCTTCGACCGCGACTTCAACAAGCTCTTGATGGGCCGCTACCTCACACAGACCTGGCCCCTTTTGATGTTGCACATCAAAGACAAGATCGCGTGAGGCCAACCATTCGCCTATTCACGGCCGCTTCTGCCGAGGAGGCTCGCCCCCTTCAGGCGCAACCCCGGGATTCATGACCGTCAGTCCGGCGGATTGTTAGCCTTCAGAAAGGTCTCGCACGCTGTGAGCATTTGCAGGCGGGTTTCGCTACGCGACAACCAATGGTCTTCGGCCCTGAGCGTAACCATCTCTACCGACTTGTGTGCGCGCCGGAGCCCATCGGCCATAAGGGCGCTCTGCTCGAAGGGAACAACGGTGTCATCACGTCCGTGTATCAGCAGGATTGGCGCGGTTATCCCATCGAGATGGTCAATTGGCGAGATCGCGGCGAGGGCGGGATCTCTGGGGCCTGTCACTCCCATGAAGCGGTCCCAGTAGCGCCGGGCCCTGGTGTTCCGGAAGCTGCTGTTGCCATTCGACCAGATCAGGAGGCGTTTGAGGTCCGAGACGCCGGCGACTGAAACCGCACAGCGGTAGATCCCCGCATCCAGTGTTACCCCCGCGAGTGCGGCGTAGCCGCCATAACTCCCCCCAACGATGCAGACGCGCTTGGGGTCGATGTAGCCTTCCTTCGCCAGGTAACGAACGCCGTCGGACAGGTCGGTCTGCATCTTCCGGCCCAATTGCCCGAACCCCGCGGAGAGGAAGCTCCAGCTCAACGCGGAACCACGATAGTTGGGCTGCAGCACAGCGTAGCCCTCTGCGGCCAATGCCTGCGCCCACCAGTCGAAGTCGCCCGTGTCTCGGGCCGCCGGACCCCCGTGTGGCATTACGATGAGCGGTAAATCCTTGGCCGGTCTGCCGTTGGGCAGGGTCAGATAGGCCGGAATTCTCATTCCGTCGCCGGCGGCGTACTCGATGTGCCGAACCTCGGCAGTTGCTGCGAGCCCCTCATACTGCTCGGCCAGTATGTCCGCCCTGTTGGCGATCAGATCGACGATCTCATAGACGGGACCGCCTTTGCGGTCATTGACCAACACGACGAGCTTCGAAAAATCATCGGAACCTGAAACGAAGCGCACGCGTTCATCCGGGAACGCTCGCACGATGGCATCCCAGCGCGCCTGGAATTTGGGATCGAAGAACACGTAGCGGCGCTCCTCGTCCACGCGCACTCCCCCTATGATGCGCGCAGTCCGCTCATCTATTATCGGGTCGGCCAGCGACTTGCCTTCCCCGATAGGGCTACCCCAGGTGCCATCCCGGATGGCCAGAGGCCTCCAGATTGGATCGCCATCCTTGAGAAATTCAACGGCAATGGACGCCCCGTCCGGAGTGAGTCCGACAATGGACGGATACTCGATCGGCGCGCTGCCTGAAGCGACCGGCGTCATCTGATGGTTCGCATGAAGATGCAAGGACCAGCTCTGATCGTGATCGCTGTAGTCGAGATACGCAGCGACCACGCCCGCGCCATCGACCAGCCAGTCGGTTTCCCACTCGAGGCCCTTTGCCACGACGTCGGTGTGAAGGGTGCTCGGGTCGACCTTGAACAGCACCGGATGCCCCTGCCCCTCCAGCAATATTCCCTTTACGAAGACTTCCGTGCGTCCTTCCGGGTGGCGCACCATCGGGCGCCCGCCTATCACATTCATTGTCCTCATTCCGCGGAGCTGAAAGTCCAGCGGCCGCGCCTTTTGTTGCGCGACATCGTAGATCTGCATCACGAACCATTCCCGACTGTCGCCGTACAGGCCGAGGGGAACGGTAGTGGTCGATGTGACGATCAGCAGGTGATCTTCATCCGCCCATTGGATGAATCGAATTTTCTGGTCGCCGAGATTGACCTTCCCACCGGCTTTGCCTGCCACGAGATTCAGCACGGCGACAACGCGCTGGCCGCCCGCCGTGCTGATCAGCGCAACCCGCGAAGCCGCCGGAGAAAGGGCGACGTCTTCAACTGTCGGCAGACGACCCAACAGCTCCAGTGAGGCCTCTGAGGCAACGGCGCAGACGCCCATGACCAGCAGACAGATTCCCACAACAGCACGGAAAGTAAGGCAACGCATTCCCTATACTCCATTCCTTCTTTTTTGCACAAGGAGCGCTGTCGTGCACCCCGTGCCCGGTATTCTCTTTGCAGTATATCGCATGCGCGTCGGTGCGAGGCCAAAGGGAGCTCGGAAGCTTTCCCTCTCGCATCGCAGCATTCGGGTGCCGTAACGCAGTGCATTTGAATGATACCAAACTCGCTGGACGCCCGGAATGCGCCGCGACTAACATGGCCGTCGGATCACGGAAACCTGCATACTTACGCAGAAGGTAACAGGGGATGACGACCGCATCGAGTCCGCAGCGGCGCTGGTTTCCTGAAGGAATAACGCTCGAGCCGGCCCTGACATGATCGACTCTCCAGCCTGGTTCCGACAATTGAAGTGGAGCGAACCCCTCAGCGTTTCCGCACTGAGTTCCGATCGAACACGAATTCCGGGCGACAGCACCGGCTGCTATGCGTTCACCATTGGAACGCCGCCGATTGCCCCGGGTCGAGTCCTGTATATCGGCGAGGCCGCGAATCAGTCATTGCGAAAGAGGATTGCCGGTTACCTGGTGAATTTTCGAGTACCCGTCCCAAAGCGGGGCGCGGATGGAGTCGACAAACCGAGAGCGCATAAGGGTAAAGGCTTCATCCTGGAAGCGCGCAAGAAGAAGACTGACCATGGAGTCTATCTACGCTGGATCAGGTACGGCGCTGACGCGGCGAATGTCCACATCCTCGAGGCGAGCTTGATCAACTACCTGAATCCGCGTGCGAACGATCGTGTCGAAGAGCACCGGCATCCCTTGCTCGGCGACGGCGAGAAACTGGATCGCCGGCTGATTGGTTAGTGCCACGCGCAGCACGCTTCGATGCGTGCGGTTCCGCCCCGTCCCGCGCTTCTCGTTCAGGACTAAAGAATGGGGAGCGCTTGCCGTTACCGTGCCGGATGGGGTCCGCATGCAGCACGCACTCGAGGTATTATGTCAATTAGTCCCGTGTCTGGATCAAGCTCCGTTGCCGTGAGCGCAACGCCTCCGACCAACACCAAGGCAGCGGCTCAAGCTGCTCCCTCCGCGCAGCAGTCCGGCTCGCCAGCCGCGGCTGCAGTTATGAAAAGTGCCGCCGCGGCGCTCCAGGAAGCCACCGAGACGGCCGCGCAGACCGCCAAAGAAGCTGCGGGCGGCGATCGTCAGGCTCAGAAGTTGATGCTGCATCGCAGTGAGGCGGTGCCGCACGGCTCCACGACGGGCAGTATCATCAACACCAAGGCGTAACAGCGCACTTTCCGCAGTGACCTGTTGCGCATAGCCGCACGGAAGCGAGTCCAGCGCACTGCTTTGGCGCTGGACTCGTTGGGAAGGCGCAAAGCCTGCGCCACAGGCACCGATCGCTCGCTTTCCAACCGTGATTGGAGCCACGGCGCATTTCGCGGCCGCCCTCTGGTTGCTGCGCCACCGCCGTGACCTGAACCTCGCGGTGTCGATGCCAGAGCTCATTCGTGCCTACAACGAAGCCACCGGTGTGACCAACAGCGACATCGGCGGCTACCACGAGACGATCACTCTCGCGTCGCTTCGAGGCGCGCGCAGCGTTCTCGACAGACATGGCGAGAGTGCCCCGCTGCATGCTGTGGCGAACGACCTTTTAGCCGGTGAGCTGGGGCAGACTGATTGGCTGCTCCTCTACTGGTCCCGGATGCGCTTGTTTTCCGCCGAGGCCCCCGGGCTGTGGATGGAGCCTGACTTGCAGCCGCTTCCGTTTTGAAAGCGTCCGGTCCTTGATGCGACGAGCGTCTCCGTTCGGTGCGAAATTGTCGCGCGCGGAAGTGGTCCGCCCCTCGGCTGATCGCCAGAGACTATGGATCGTACGGGGACACGCAACGGCGGCATTCATGGAGACGTTCAGCGCGTGAGCAAGACGTTCATTTAGAATCCGTCGGTCAGATCGACTTCCTGACGGCGGAACCTTGAGGGGCGAAGTGAACGCGCTCGTTTTCCTAGTCCTTGCCGCAAGCGTGGCCGCAGCGCAATCGGCGGCGACGATCGGCCCACAACAGGGCGCTTCACCTGCGATCACACTCGACATCGCGGGGGGAGATACATGGAGGTTCGATAAGCAAATCTACGGCAAGATCAAGAACGGCGCCTGCGATGCCGTAACGGTCCGCACCCCGACGGGTGATGTGCGCGCGCTGCTGCAAAAGCGGCAATTCATGGCGGAAGTCCGTCTTCGAAGCGGAATGAACGAAGTACGGGCGCAGTGTTGGCGCACCGGCGTTGGGGTTGCAAGGTCCGCCGTGCAGCGCTGGATCGTGCGGCGGCAAGATGTGCCGCGCGCCTGGATTCGCACTCGAGTCAGCGGAATGTCCGTGCGGATGGATGCCGGAGCTACAGAGCTGGCGCACGGCACACCGGCGCCTATTGCCAGTTACGAATGGCGGCCGAGAGCGGGCAATCCAGCACCGCTGGTGCTCGCTCATGGCAAGCGTATAGAGATCGATGCTCCAGGCGTCGATGGGGAATATAACGTCACCCTGCACGTGACAGACTCGCTCGGACGAGCCGACGAGAGCACGGCGGTCTTTCGCGTTTCGGGTGGGAAGCCGCTGGAGGTCGACACCGAAAGAGAGCATCCCGATTGGCTCGACGGAGTGGTCATTTACGGTGTTGCACCTGCCCTGTTTACGCCGGTCGGATTCGCGGGAGTCGAGCGCCGACTCGATGCGATTGCCGCTTTGGGTGCCGGCGCGATCTGGTTGTCGCCGGTGACTCAGGCGCCCACAGGGGATTTCGGCTACGCCGTGATGAACCATTTTCAGCTGCGCGGCCTGTTTGGCTCGGAGGAGCAATTCCGTCATCTGATTGCAGCCGCGCATGGCCGCGGCCTGAAGGTACTGCTGGATTTTGTGCCGAACCACCTCTCCGACCGGCACCCGTACTACCTGGACGCGCAGCGCAGGGGCTCGAAGTCCGCCTACTACGATTGGTTCGAGCGCGATGCGACGGGCAAAGTCGTGCATTATTTCGACTGGACCCAGCTCGAAACGCTCAACTACGACAATCCCGAGGTGCGCGATTACATCACGGCCTCATTCGTTCATTGGGTCCGCGACTACCACGTCGACGGCTTCCGAGTTGACGCGAGTTGGGCCGTCCGGGAGCGAGCACCGGAGTACTGGCCGCGATTACACCGGGAATTGAAGCGCATCGATCCAGAGCTGGTGCTCGTGGCGGAAGCATCGGCGCGCGATCCCTACTACGCGACACATGGGTTCGACGCGGCTTACGATTGGACCTCGAACCTCGGGGAGTGGGCGTGGCAGGCTGCATTCGCAGATGCCGGAACGACTCCTGATCTGCAGCGGTTGCGGGAGGCGCTCACCAATGCCGGCAGCGGCTTTCCCGATGACATCCGGGTCCTGCACTTCCTGGACAACAACGATACCGGCGCACGGTTCCTGACGCGCCATGGCATCGAGCAGACCCGCTCGGCCGCCGTCCTGCTGCTCACTCTTCCGGGTCTGCCATTGATCTACAACGGCGACGAGACGGGGGCTGCGTTTGAGCCGTACCAGGGGCCGGCTCCGCTCGAATGGCGGGATCGCTACGCACTGACGCCATTTTACTCCCGACTGGCCAAGCTCCGCCGTGAGACGCCGGCACTTCGATCCGGTGATCTGCGGATTGTTGCCACTGACCACGACGACTCCGTGCTCGCTTATGCGAGATGTACTGAACGTAAGGACGATGGCGCGGTTGTCGTCATCAACTTCGGGAATACACCAGTCGAGACGCGGCTGGCGCAAAGCCAAACCGCGCTATGCGGTGCGCCGGCCATGGGATCCGGCGCCTGCGCTGCGGAAGATCTGTTAACGGGACGACTGTTGGAAACTGATCCCGACGTACCCGCGCTCCCGTTAGCGGCGCATGGTGCTTTGCTGCTGCGGCACCGACAGGAGCGGGCAGCCGTGAGCTGCCGGCTTGGCCAGAGCGACTGACGAACCCGGACAAGCTGACCCCACGGTGGAAGACTTGTAAAGGAGCGCTTCCGCTGAAAAGCGGGACTGTGCCTCGAGGACATGGAGGCGGTATCCTGTCGCTACCGGCAGGCGCTGGTCAGGAGGCAGGCCATGAGCGAAGAGATCGTTCTCTACTACAATCCGATGTCCCGCGCCCGCGTCGCTCACTGGATGCTGGAAGAGGTCGGAGCACCGTACCGGCTCGAGCTGTTGAGCTTCGAGAAAGGCGAGCACAAGAAGTCCGACTTCCTGGCCGTGAATCCAATGGGCAAGCTCCCCGCCCTCGTGCATCGGAACACGGTCGTTACCGAATGTGGCGCCATCTGCACCTACCTTGCGGACGCGTTCCCGGCGGCAGGCCTCGCGCCTGGAAACGAAGAGCCGGCGCGCGGAACGTATTTGCGTTGGATGTTCTTTGGCGCCGGCTGCGTCGAGCCCGCGATCATGGACCGCATGCTCTCGCGCCCCCTCCCGGAGCGAACCGGCGCGCTGGGCTATGGAAGTTACGCGGACACTCTGAACGCCCTGGAGAAGGCATTGGCCCCCGGACCCTATATCCTGGGCGAGCGCTTCAGCGCCGCAGATGTCTACATCGGATCGCAGATCGGCTTTGGAATGATGACCCAAAGCCTGGAGCCCCGCCCGGCCTTTCAGAATTACCTGGCGCGGGTCGCGGAGCGTCCCGCGTACAAGCGCTTCAGCGAGCACGCCGACAAGCTGACGGCAAAGATGAAGTCCAGCGCGTAACGTCCGTAAGAACGACCCGCGTCGGAGTCGCTCGCGCTCGGGCTCGAATCCGCTGCGAATCGATCAGGTTTTGTTGTGAGCTGCCTCGCGTCTTTGGAAGCCGGCCCGAGTCGCGCCCATCCCACACCTGCAAACGCGCATACGTGCGGAAATAAACCGCCGTGATAGGTGAAATGCCCCCCGCTGGACGGGCCGCCTTTGGTTAGATCGCGTCTGCGCAGGTTTGCCGCGGCAGCGGCCTCAAAGAGAGTCGAGTTGTCCTCAAAGCCACGACCGGAATATTTGCCAGCCCCCGCCGCCACTGCGGACAACCGGTATCGTCTGAGCATGCGCACCCGCATGCTGAGCGAATTCAGGGATGCTGGCGGAGCGCTGGGGGCTTTCGAACTGAGTCACGAGTACACGAGCCTCGGCGCTCTGGTCACGGCATTGGCGCACTTCCCCGGCATTCGTTTCGAGGACGCGCAGTCCTCGCTATGGGCCGGCCATCCAAGCCGCTTCACATTCCAAAATCGCCTGTACGAGATCTCGATCCCGTTCATGGACCTGCGGATCGCGCCCGCCGAGCCCGGCGCGGCCTACCCGGAGACTGAGGCATTGCTGCGGCTCATGACCGATAATCTCATCACGAGATGGCAACACCGCGGCCCCGCGCGGGTGTTCAGGACCTAAGGAGCGCCGTCGGCTTCTGCTTGGAGTTGAGCCAGTCCCCGGTCCTGCCGATAGGCAGGACCCGGGAATTGAGGCTCAGGCCTTAGCGGTACGTGCCGCAGCCAGATCGAAGGGCAGCTTGCGAAGTTTGATTCCAGTGGCGGCGCGCACCGCGTTCGCAACGGCCGGCGCAATCGGCGGCAGGCCCGGCTCGCCGACTCCCGTGGGCGGATTCGTCGAGGGAACGACATACACCTCGATGGCGCGCGGCATCTCATTGATCCGCAACACCGTGTACTGGTGGAAGTTGGTCTGATCGACGCGTCCGTCCGTCAGCGTGATCTTGCCATGGAGCGCCGCCGACAGACCGTAGCCGATACCGCTCTGCATCTGCGCCAGGATGACGTCCGGGTTGACGGCAATTCCGCAATCCAGGGCACAGACGACCCGGTCCACCGTGATCGAATCGCCGTCCACGGTCACCTCGGCAACCTGCGCCACGACGGTTCCGAAGGATTCGTGCACGGCCACTCCGCGTCCCCGGCCTTTTCCCTTGGGGAAAGGCTTATCCCACCCGGCCTTCTCGGCCGCGAGCCGCAAGGCGCCGGCATGTTTCGGATGCTTCTCGAGCAACGCCAGCCGGAACGCCACCGGGTCTTTGCCGGCAGCCTCCGCCAACTCGTCCATGATGACTTCCTTCGAGAACGACATGTGTGAGTGGCCGACAGATCGCCACCAGAGTACCGGCACGGCGGACTTGGGTTGGCTCCAGGTCACATGCACGTTGTCGAGGTCGTACTGCTCGCCGGCATGACCTTCGACGGCCGTCGGGTCGACGCCGTCTTTCATCATGGCGGCAAAAGGCGTACCGGCCATGATCGACTGGCCTACGACGCGCTGCCGGTAGGCAACGACCTTGCCATCCTGGCTCAGCCCCGCCGTGACGTGATGATAGTTCATAGGGCGATAACGTCCGCCCGTAACGTCGTCCTCACGCGTCCAGATCAACCGGACGGGATACTTGCCACCGCTCGCCTTCGCGATTGAGGCCACTTCGGCGATGTAGTCCGATTCCGCATTGGCCCGGCGCCCGAAGGTTCCGCCGGCGGCGAGCGTGTTGATCACGACCTGATCCGGCTTCAGGCCCGTAGCCATCGCGGCATTCACCTGGTCTATGGTCTGGAACTGGCACCCCGCCCAGATCTCGCACTTGTCGGGACTGAGCTGACACACCGCGGTCAGCGGCTCCATCGGCGCGTGCGCGAGATACGGAAATTCGAATTCCGCGTCGATCGTGTGAGCCGCATTCTTGAGATTCGTGGCGGCGTCGCCGACCTTCGCCGCGGTCACCGCCTCGGGCAGGCCGGCAAGCCGCTTGTACTCCTTCATGATCTCAACGGTGCCGCGTGTCTCCGCGGCCGACTCGTCCCAGGTCACCTGCAGAACATCGCGGCCCTTCTTCGCGGCCCACATGTCGCGCCCGATGACAGCCACTCCACGTGGAATCTGCACCACGTCCACGACACCGGCAACGGCTTTCGCCTTGGACGCATCGAACGATACGACCTTGCCGCCAAAACGCGGCGGACGCATCACGACGGCGGTCATCATGCCCGGCAACATCACGTCAATGGCGAACTGCTGCTTGCCGAACGACTTGGCGTGGCTGTCGAGCCGTGGCAGTTTCTCGCGGCCAATGATCTTGAACTGACTGGGATCCTTGAGTTTGACGTCGGTGGGCACAGGCACATTGGCCGCGCGCGCGGCGAGCTCACCGAACGTAGCTTTCTTTCCGGAGGCCGCATGAGCAACCACCCCGTCGCTGACCGTGATGTCTCCTGCCGGAACCTTCCATTGCGTAGCGGCAGCCTGCACCAGCATGGCGCGAGCCGTTGCGCCGGCCTGGCGGAGTTGGATCCAGGAGTTGGCCACCGCGGTGGAACCGCCGGTACCCTGCACGCTGCCTTTCGGATCGAACGCGAAGTTGCCGTACATCGGCACTTTTGCCGGTGCGCTTTCGACGCGCATCTGGTCCCAGGACGCGTCGAGCTCATCGGCCACGATGGCGGGAAGTCCTGTCCACACGCCCTGTCCGGCTTCGACGTGCTTTGAGATGACCGTGACTGTGTTGTCGGGATCAATGCGCACGAAAGGGGTGGCAAGCGGTGCCGCGCCAGCTGCGGAAGCAGCTTCTGGCAGCATTGTTCCTAGCGTGAGTCCCGCTCCCGCGAGCGAGGTGAGCTTCAGGAACTGCCGGCGCGTCAACTCCGATGCTGACAGTCCGGGCCAGAGTGAGGACGGGTCTTTGAGGTGGCGAAAGTACATGGTGAATTCCTTACGGCGTCCCGATCAACCCTTGACAGCGGTGGGCGCAGCGGGCAGCGCATTGGCCGCCTCGTGAATGGCGTTCCGGATGCGTGCGTACGTCGCGCACCGGCAGATGTTGCCCGCCATCGCGGAATCGATGTCGGCGTCGCTGGGCTTCGCATTTCCGGCCAGCAGCGCGGACGCCGACATGATCTGCCCGCTCTGGCAGTAACCGCATTGAGGAACGTCGAGGTTCACCCACGCGTCCTGAATGGCTTTACCGGAAGGCGTGCCCAGTCCCTCAATGGTGGTCACGCTCTTGCCCTCTACGGCCGAAACCGGAGTGACGCACGAGCGCGTCGCCTGTCCATCGATATGCACCGTGCACGCTCCGCAGAGCGCCATTCCGCAGCCAAACTTCGTGCCCGTGAGCTGCAGGTGGTCCCTGATGGCCCACAAAAGGGGCATATTTGGATCGATGTCCAGTTCGTGGCTCTGATTGTTGACGGTCAGCTTGATGGACATGAGAGCGCCTCCACGGCGGGAGAGATCAAAGGAGGGAAGGGAGCCCGCTTGGCTCCCCTCCCCATTCTTTTCGGGCAGGGTAGCGTACGCCATCTCCCATTAGGGAGAGTAGCAGCGTCAAAGGGCGCCTGCGGTGCGCGGCGCCGTGACGGCGGCGCGGTACCGTTCGAACCACGCGAGAATAGCGCTCGCTTTCGCCGCCGACTGCGAGGGCCGCGCCGCCAATCCTCCGTGCGAGGCGCCGGGCACTTTCACCAGAGCCGTGGGAACGGCGCGCAACTTCAACGCCGCGTAATACTGCTCCGAATCGCTCACCGGGGTGCGAAAGTCCTGTTCTCCCACGACGACGAGGGTTGGGGTCGATACGTTGCCCACGAGGGACAGCGGTGAACGCTTCCAGTAGCCCTGCGGATCCTCCCACGGCAGCTTGCCGAACCAGTACCTGGGAATGTAGGTGGAGATATCCGTGGTCAGAACCATGCTCGCCCAGTTGATCACCGGCTTCTGAGTCGCGGCAGCCCGGAAACGATGAGTCTGGCCGACGATCCACGCAGTCAACACTCCGCCTCCCGATCCGCCCGTTACGAACAGCTCGTCGGGATCGACAAAGCCCGCGGCGATGGCCGCATCGACGGTGCTCATGAGATCGTCGTAGTCGTGACCGGGATAGTCGTGATGAATCAGATTGGCGAACTCTTCCCCGTAGGATGTCGAGCCGCGGGGATTCGCATACACCACGACGTAGCCCGCCGCGGCATAGAGCTGGTCGTCCGTGGAAAACGAAGGGCCGTAGCTCGCGAACGGTCCGCCGTGGATCTCGAGAATCAACGGATACTTTTTCCCGGCGTCGAATTGCGGCGGCAACACCAGCCACGCGTCGATGGGCCGCTTGTCGACCGACGAGATCACCGCGAGCGGTTTGACCTCGCCCAAGGTCCTGTCCATCAGGAGATCGTCGTTCAGCCGTGTGAGACGCGTGACATGCCCGCCGCGCGCGAGGGATAAGTCTGAAGGATGGGTAGGATCACCGCTCGTAAAGGCTACCGAGCCGTTAGCGGCGACCGTGAACTGCGCGCCCATGGAATAAGGCCTGTCCAGTTCCCCACCAGTCAACCCTTCGGCAACGGGCTGCAGATGCCCGTTGAGAGACACTCGCGCGACCTTCGTGACGCCCTTGTCGGCATATTGGATGTAGAGGCTGCGGCCATCCGCGGCCCACTGCACCGCATCGACCGACCGGTCGAGCTCATCGGTGAGCGACTGCGAACCCTGTCCGTTGCGGTCCATGACATACAGGCGCACGTTCTGGTAGCCGAGCAGATGATCATCGAATCCGAGATAGGCGATTTTGGACCCGTCGGGTGAGACTTTAGGCTCACGGTCCGGCCCGACGCGATGCGTCAGCTGCGTCATGGCCTCGTCGGCTATAGACACCCGGTAGATCTCGGAATCGACCGGGTCGAGCCGCCAGCCCTCACTGCGATTGCCGCTCACCAGCAGATAGCGGCCATCGGCTGTCCAGGACACCTGCCCATCCTCGTTGTATGCACCAAATGTGAGTTGCCGCGGAAAGCCGCCGTCAGCCGACACTACAAACGCATGCGAATAACCCGGCCTGAGATAACCCGGCCCGTCTGCCCGGTAGGTGACGTCCGTGATGACTGTGAGGGGCTCTGCCCACGTTGCGCCTTCCGGCTTGGGAGGGGACATGCCGAGCTTCGACTTCTCATCGGGGATCAGCATGACGAATGCGATCGAGCGTCCATCCGGGGACCAGGTGACGCCACCAGGTGCTTCGGTCAAATCCGTGATCCGCGCCGCCTGCCCGGTCTGCATCCAGCGGACGAAAAGCTGGGGATGACCGCCCTCGGAGGTCGAGACGTACGCAAGCCGCTTGCCGTCCGGGGACCAACGCGGCGAAAAATGCGCTCCCGGACCGCTGACGATCGGGGTCTGTGCCCCGGTATCGACGTCCACGAGCCAGATCGCCTGCCGCGGACGATCGGACATGATGTCGTAGGACATGCGGACGTAGGCGATCGCATGCCCGTCCGGTCGGATCTGCGGATCCTCTACCCACTGCAGACCGAACAAGTCCCGACCTTCAAAGACGTGCGCAGGAGCCGCCGCGGGCGCCGCAAATGCCGCATGAACGGCCGCAGACAAAACCATCCATCCCACTACTACGAGCTTGCGCATGAAATCTCCTGTTACCAAACCGCTGATCGACGCGTTGCGGAAAGCCAATCGTAGTCTGCAGCGTGCCCTGGCAGCCCGCTTTTCACAGCGGAGCGGTCAGCTACGGGCCCACGGACCACCACGATAAAACGCCACCTCGAGCTCGAACGCCACCGGTTCTTCGACGAGCAGCTTCATCCGCGCGACCAGCAGTTGGCGCCGGCCGTGGCCGCACAGATCGTCCGCCTTTCGAGAGATTTCTCTTGGGGAAGGGGGTTACAGCAGCAGCTGGGGCACGCCACGGGAGAGGAGATGAAGTAAGTCAGCTACGACCATGAGCGGCCAAGTGGCTCGGGCTCGAGGCGCCGGACGGCCCGCCTCATGCGCGATCAATGCCGCAGCGGCTTCGACGAAATCGGCGTTCGGATACGCACGTGCACGAGGGTGTGCCCGCCGGGAGCGCTCGCGTAGAATGTTGGAAGGCTCAATCGAGCGCGGCGCCGATGCATCGACCCTCGGCGCCGCCCTCGCTCGCCCCCTCCCATGCCTCGGAGTCTAGAACTTCAGGAATGCACCCACGTTGAAGTTCGTGCTCTTGTTCTTGTCGCCCACCTGGTTCTTCGACTCGAGCCGGCTCAGCTCGGCGAGGAGTGTCAGATTCGTCGTCAGGTCGTGGTACACACCCAGGGTCGCCTTGGCGTTGCGCGCCACCAGCAGCGGGGCGGTTTCGCCCTCAGCCCGTTTGAGCTTGCTCTGCCCGTAATTGATGCCGAGCTTCGTCGCGAGGATCTTGTAGGTCACCTGCGCGAGGAAGCCGTCCGAATCGCGCGGGTGACCGAATCCGTCGTCTGACAAAACGAACAGGCCAGTAGTGCCCACGCCCTTGCCGTTGTAGTACCAGGCCGCGACTTCGAATCCGGCGATGTCGTATTTGCCGCCGATATCGAATGCGTGACTGTTGTAGTTGCCCGTGCTCACCGCGACCGCTGCGCCCGTCGTGGTATTCCTCTGCTGCTGGAACAGATAGGTAGCGGACAGATATAACGAGTCCATCAACTTGTACGCGATCTTGGCGTGAAACCCGGGCGCCTTCTTCGCTGCGGGAATCTGGCTCAAGGTGTTCAGCGGATCGAAGATACCCACCGTCAGCTTGGCGCCGCTGATATCCGGGGTCGTGTAATTGATCTGCGCCAGCCAGTCCGTGTAGATGTAGCCCAATCCGATAGAGCCCAACGACGTGTTCGACGGCGCCGCGTAATTGCCGTTGCCGGCGCCCACGCCTATCAACGTCATGTCGTTGAGAATCGCGTCGGCGCCGAACAGGCCGATGTTCCGGCCCGCCATCACCGTACCCATGTCCTTGTTGCCGAAAGTGAGGAAGACCTGGCGGACGTCGAGTCCGGCGGTGCCCAGCGCCGTATGCGTGGAACCTACCGTGTTCTCCAGATTCGGGCTGCCGCCATCGTTGGTGCTGATGCCTGGATACAGACCAAACGTAAAGCCCAGGTCATAGGCGCCCTGCGTCGTGGCTCCACTGATCGACAATGCGGCGGGGAGCAGGCCGTTGCTGACCGACGACGAGGACTGGTTTGTATTGATACAGGCCAGCCCGCCGGCGATCGTCCGCGGGTTCGTCTCGCAACTCGAATAGATGTAGTGCGCATTGACGTTGCCGTCTATGGACACCTTCCAGTCGCCCGCGGTGATGTCTATGGCGCGGGCAGCCGGTGCGAAAGCCGTCGCACCCAGGACGGCGGCGACGGCGATGGGGAATCCGATACGTTGATATTTCATGGGAGCGTTCCTTCGTGTGATCCGCGGTGCGCGCTCACCGAGAGTCCGCGTCGCGTTACGCGCTGTCTTCCCGCGACGACGGCGAGGATCGTGGCTGCAATGGGCATGCCAACAGCGGGGCGCGCCGCTCACGCGTGTCGCCGACGCAACACAATTTCCACAGCCACGCTCGGCTTGTTCCATTTGGGTCGACCTTTGATACAGAGTTGTCACGCCAATGGAACGCGTACCCCGGCATGTGCACCTGCACCCAACAATAAAACGGCTGCGTTGCCGCTGAATGCGCTCAACCTGGGGCTTGCAGTCGCTGGGCCGACGTGTTTCTCTACAGGGACACTGTCACCCACCGCCGTGGCACATCTGGTGCAGACAGTGATCCTACGAGGGGGAATTCGTATGGCAAACGCAACGGTAATCCGCCAGCCCGAAGGCAGGCCCGCCGGTGAGCACGGTCCCGTCGGTCGCGATGTGTCGCTGGAGGACGGCGCGCAGGCGAACGAAGCGCGCTACGAGAGGCTCCCGGAAGCCGAGCGACACGCGACGCTCATCGCAATCGCCGCCCCGGAGTTGGATCGCGTGTATGACAAGATTCGCGGCGCAGGTTACGCATTGCTGTTGATGGATGCGAGCGGACTCGTCCTCTACGAGAAGTCCGAGCCGCTCCGCAAGGAAACGCCAGGAACCTGTCCGTTGGGTTCGCCGCCGACGGTCGCCGCCGTGAATGAGACCGATACGCTGCCGGCCGTGGTGCGGGTTACCGGTAAATGCGGGCACGAGACGCTGACGCTCGAGGATCTCGCCGGTGAGGATCCGCAGATGCTGCGAAACATCCGCAGTGCCTATCGGATAGCCGATTCCAACGTGTCAGTGCTCATCCAGGGACCGACGGGCTCCGGCAAGGAAGCGTTTGCGCACGCGATGCACCTGGTCAGCCGGCGTGCGAGCCGTCCGTTCGTTGCTGTCAACTGCGCGGCCATTCCCGAAACGCTCATCGAGAGCGAGCTATTCGGGTACAAAGCGGGCGCGTTCACCGGAGCGCGCAAGGACGGCATGCGGGGGAAGATCCTGCAATCCTCGGGCGGCACGCTGTTTCTCGACGAGATCGGCGACATGCCCCTCATGCTGCAGACCCGGCTGCTGCGCGTGTTGGAAGAGCAGGAGATCGTGCCCCTCGGAAGTGAAAACGCGATCAAGGTGAACCTGCATGTGCTGGCGGCCTCGCATCGCAACCTGCGCGAGATGATCGCCCGCGGCACCTTCCGCGACGACCTCTACTACCGCCTTAATGGCATTACGCTCGAGCTGCCCGCGCTAGGGGATCGTGCCGACAAGGAACGTGTGATTCACCATGCGCTGGCGGCCGAGACCGGTAACGGCAGGCCCGCGGCGATCGAGCGAGACGCTCTGCAGCGCCTGCTCGCTTATCCCTGGCCGGGCAACATCCGCGAACTACGCAACGTCATAAGGACCGCGCTGGCGATCTGTGAGGGCGGCGTAGTGCGCAGGATGGATCTCCCGCGGGAGATTCGCGAGGGTGAGGCCTGTGAGGGCCGCGCGTCCGGCCACCACGAGCTTCCGGCCTCTATGGCGAACGGAACGGAAGCCGCAAACCCCCTGCAGGCGGCCGAAAGAGCCGCCTTGCTGGGTGTGATCGAGGACTGCCACGGCAACATGACGCGGGTCGCCATGCAGCTCGGCATGAGCCGCAACACCTTGTATCGGCGCATCAAGCGCCACGGCATTCCGCTCGCACACGGCATGTGATCCGCGCCCTGAGGCGAGGCGACTAACGCACTCGCCTCTGTGGCCGTTCCACTCTCCCGCGCTGAAGACCCGCGCGGGGCGCTCTGGCCCGGCGCTTGCAGTATGACCTGACGCAACACCGCTATCGGCACGCCAGTGCTCGTTTGCGGCAATTCACCGAGCGCGCCCGCGATCTGGCCAGCGCGCCGGAGCCAGGGCATGAAGGGCAAGACAGCGCCCCCAGGGCGCAAAATTCGGCTCGCAGCGGGGCATCAGTTGCAGAAGGACCCTGCCAAGAGCGGGCACCTCCTGGTGTCCCCGAAAGGTTCGATACAGCTGAACGAAAGCGCGGCCCTGGTGCTCGCTTTGTGCGACGGCACACATACCGCAGAAGCCATCATTGCTCGCGTCCTGCGCACCAGGGACGACAGCCTCGCGGATGACGTCCGTGCCTTCCTCGATGCCGCGCGCCGCCGCGGCTGGATCGTGGAAGGCTGAGGCTGTCGTACCAAGCGCTCTTCAGCGCGCCTACCGGGGAACAGAAGAGGGCGCACTGGAACTCGGGCTGCTGGAGGGCGACGTGCCGCTCGCGCTCGAACTGCCATTGTTCGGCATCGATGACGAACTGTTGGCGCCGTTGCTCACGCCGCCGCTCCAACTGCTGTTGCGAGATCCGGTCGCACCGTTAGACGTGTTGCTGCTCTTTCCGGTGCCCGTGCCCGATGGAGTGCCTTGCGCACTCGAGGCACTTGAGCCGGTTCCGGCCTGCGCGCGCCTGAGGGTGCCTGGATTGGAACTCGCGCCGGAACTGCTGGTGTTGGCGCCGTTGCTGGACACGCCGCTGCGGCTGGACGCTCCGTAACCGCCGCTCGTGCCCGGTGTCGTCGCGCTGGGGGTCGTTGCGTGCGGAGTCGTTCCGGGCCCGGAGCTGGTGTTGGGCCCGGAATTTCCGGGTTGAGTGTTGCCCGGAGCGGTGCCATTCGGGCTCGCATTGCCCGGATTCATGTTACCGGGCGTCACGCCGCCGCTCGGGCTCGGAGCGGTCGGTGAGCTCGGGGATTCCGGCGGATTTGCGCCGGGCGGCGAGGAATTCGACGGTGGTGTACGCGACGGCGTCGTCGTAGAAGGCGATGCCGAGGACGGTGATGTAGTGGAGGGCGACGATGACGTTGATGGCTGTGCGGACGATGGCGTGGAACCCGAGGCGGCGCCAGCGGTCGACTGCGCCTGAGCCCCGGCCGCAGCGGCGAGCCCCAGAGCCGCTGCAATGGTTATTGAATGCAACTTGTCCATTTTGACCCCTTTAACAGACGTGGTTCGGACCGAGATGTCCGCAAGCGAGATGCCACGTGCCGCTCGAGGCAGCGGCTGAGGAGTGGAGCAGGCCCCGGGAAGTGGCATAGGGAACCGGACGCGCTTGCAACGCGTTGCATTTGACTGCGAGGCAATGCGCGAGAAGGGCCAGACGTGCGGCTGTCATGGCGAGACTAACGGGCGCCCTCTCCGGCGCCGGCAATTTCCATGGATGATTGTTCCTCGTCAGCCGTCGATGATGAACGGTCGCGCCCCAATGAGAGCGAGCGCGACGACCAGGGTAGGCGCGGCGACCACGATCCCCGCAGCGACGCGAAGCAGCACAGGGCCAGGGAGCAGCACGACGACGCAGATCAGGTTGCCACGGGTCAGGACGCTGATGAGGATAGCGGCGACGCTGCGGGCAACAAGGGCGCTCAGCGCGCTCCGCGAAAAAACTGGCTGCGGCGGCCTGTAGTATTGATTACCGGCGGCGCGATTTTAGTACTCATCATCATCGGCGCGCTCCTCTGGTGGTCGCACGCGAGAAAATTCGAGAGTACGGACGATGCATTCATCGACGCTCACGTCGTACGCGTCTCGCCAAGAATTTCGGGGCAGGTCACCGGCGTATATGCCGAAGACAACCAGTTGGTTCGTGTCGGCGACATCCTGGTCGATATCGATCCAGCGGAAATCCGCGCGACGTTGGATCAGATCCGCGCCCAGCAGGCGCAGGCGGAAACCGCGTTAGGTCAAGCCCAGGCCGATGTCCGCCTCGCCGAAGCTCAGTACGCGCAAGCCGTGGCCAATGCCAGAGGCGCTGCCGCGCAGGCCGTGAATGCCGCGCAGGATCTGAAGCGCTACCAGGCGCTGCAAGCTTCTACGCCTCAGGCGGTCGCGCAAGGGCAGATCGATCAGGCCGTTGCCGCAGCCCGTAACGCCGCGGCTCAACGCGATGCGGCCCAGCAGCAGGCAAAAAGCGCCACAGCGCAGATTGCCGCCGCGAGAGCTGGGGTCGCTGGAGCGCAAGCGCGGATTGACACGGCACGGGCGCAGGTGCGGCAATCGCAGCTCAACTTGGCTTACACCCGTGTCGTGGCGCCCATGGATGGCCACGTAGCGCGCCGCTCGGTGGCAGTAGGCGCCTACGTTTCCCCGGGTCAGCAGATGCTGGCGATAGTCCCGCTGCAGGTCTGGGTCACAGCCAATTTCAAAGAGACGCAGCTCGCGCGCATGAGCGTCGGCCAGAGCGTGAGCGTCACCGTCGACGCCTGCCCTGGTATCGAGCTGCGCGCGCACGTCGATTCCGTACAGAGGGGAGCGGGACAGGCCTTTGCCCTGCTGCCCCCGGAGAATGCAACCGGCAACTACATCAAGGTCGTGCAGCGGGTACCCGTAAAAATTCTGTTGGAGGAGTACCCGCGCCATTGCCCGTTGGGCCCGGGGATGTCAGTGGAGCCAAACGTGAGGGTGCGTTGATATGGCGGATCGCGGCCAGCCGTCGGATCGCGAGGCGCCCGAGATCGAAGGTTGGACACCCGCGCGCTCGGCGGCGGGCGACAGAAGTCCATGGCTGATCGCCAGCATCATCTCCATCTCGGCGTTCATGGAGGTGCTCGACACTGCCATCGCCAACGTCTCCCTGCGCCATATTGCCGGCGCGACGTCTGCGTCTTACGACGAGGCGACCTGGGTGCTGACGAGTTACCTCATCGCGAATGCGATCGTCATTCCGCTGAGCAGCTGGCTCTCGGACGTCATCGGCCGCAAGCGCTATTACATGATCAGCGTGGCCGTGTTCTCCATTGCCTCGCTGTGCTGCGGGCTGGCTCCGAGTCTTTCAGTGCTCATCCTTGCGCGCATCGTGCAGGGCATCGCCGGCGGCGGCCTGCAGCCGGTGACGCAAGCGATGCTCGTAGATACCTTCCCGCCCAACCAGCGTGGCCAGGCACTCGCGATGTATGGCCTCACTGTCATTCTCGCGCCGACCATCGGACCTATTCTCGGCGGCACGATCACGGATCGGTTCTCCTGGCACTGGATATTTCTCATCAATGTACCCATCGGAGCCGTAGCGCTGCTTCTCGTGCACACGTTCGTCGCCGAACCAAAGGCTCTGCAGGAAGAGCGCCAACGGCGCCTGGCGCGCGGCATCCGGCTCGATTTCACGGGGGCGGCGCTGATCGCGCTCGGTCTCGGATTTCTCGAAGTCACGATGGACCGCGGCCAGCGGGACGATTGGTTCTCGAGCCCTCTGATCCTGGCGTCGGCGCTCATCGCCACCGTCTCGCTCGCCGGTTTCGTGGTCTGGGAATGGTTCCAGGACGAACCGCTGCTCGACATGACAATGTTCAAGAACCGCAATTTCGCGGTCGCCACCCTCGTCATCATGATCGTGGGCGTCATTCTGTTCGGGACCACGCAGTTCATCCCGCAACTGCTGCAGGAGGTGCTGGGATACACGGCGACTTCCGCCGGACTCGCCATGACGCTGGGAGGGGCGGCCACGCTGATCGCCATGCCCATCGCAGGGCTGCTGTCCAACAAAGTCCAGCCGCGCGTGCTGATGGGTTTCGCGCTGATCGTGGAAGCTCTGGCGCTGTGGAACATGACGCATTTCAACACGGCCATGACCCTGCACGATGCCGCCGTGGGCAGGCTGTGGCAGGCGATCGGCATCCCGTTCCTGTTCGTGCCGCTGACCAATGCGGCATATGTCGGGTTGCCGCCCTCCCGCTCGAACCAGGCCTCGGCGATTCTCAATGTAGCCCGCAACCTCGGCGGCACCCTGGGCATTTCGCTGGTGCAGTCGCTTCTGGAGAATCGCCAGCAGTTTCATCAGTCGCGCCTCACCGAGACCCTCGAGCCCCTGAATCCCAACTACACGGAAGGAATCGATCAGATCACACAGGCGCTCATGAGCCAGGGCCTGTCGGCCGCGGAAGCGGCCCAGTCCGCCATCGGGCAGATCTACCAGACTGTGCTGCAGCAGGCGAGCATGCAGGCGTTCATCGACTGCTTCTGGGTGCTGATGATCTTCGTCGCACTCGTCTTTCCGACCGTGCTGCTGCTCAAGAAGAGCCCCAGCGGCGACGCCCCAAAAGGGACGTCTTCCGCCCGGACCCGCGGGAGATCTCCCGTCCCGCACACGGCGGGCGCACGATGACCAGCGGCGGACCGCAGGCCGCAATTCTGGCTGCAACCCTGACGCTGTCCGCCTGTGCCGTGGGGCCACACTACAAGCAGCCGGCCATACCGACACCACGGGCTTATCACAGTCTTCCCCCGACCCAGGACGAGGCGCCGCTGAGCCGCCCCCAGCCGGCCGAGGCTGACCTGTCGCAGTGGTGGACCCAGTTTCACGATGCGCGGCTGGAGGGCCTCATCGAGCGCGCTCTGCAGGCCAACCTCGATCTGCAGGCCGCGGCATCCCGCATTCGTCAGGCGCGGGAGCAGGAGCTCATCGCCGGCGCTGGTGAGCTGCCAAGCGTAAGTGCCAGCGGCTTCGGCGCTCGAATCCATTCGAACTCGAGCCCGCTGGCAGCCCTTGCGAGCGGCAGCCAGTCGGGCAGTTCGTCCTCCGGCAGCTCTGCGAGCACTCTCAAATTATATTCAGTCGGGTTCGACGCCACCTGGGAGGCGGATGTCTTCGGCGCGACCCGGCGGGGAATCGAGGCAGCGCGTGCCAATACCGAAGCTGCGGTGTGGCAGCTCAGGGACGGCCAGGTCTCGTTGAGCGCGGAAGTTGCAAACACCTACATGACTCTGCGCACGACGCAGTCCCGTATCGCGATCCTGCGGGAGTCGACGCAACACCAACGCGAGCTTCTTGACCTGGCGGCTGCCCGTGCGCACGCCGGCTTTGTTACCGAGCTCGACGTGAACCAACAGCGCTCGCAGCTTTCAGCCGCCAGTGCGCAGTTGCCCCTGCTGGAGGCGCAGGAGCGAGCGTCGGTGCACGCACTTGGCGTATTGCTGGGACTGGAGCCCGACGCCGTGGCGGATGAACTCGCGGCCGTGGCCTGCGTTCCGTCGGTGCCGACGACTTTGCCGGTGGGACTGCCATCAGATCTCCTGCGCCGACGGCCAGATGTCAGGAGAGCCGAACGTCAACTCGCCTCGGCTACCGCCGAGGTGGGAATTGCCGTCGCCAATCTCTATCCGAAGTTCAATCTGCTCGCCGCCGTAAGCCTCGCGAGCAGCTCAGCGGGCAATCTCTTCCAATCCCGAAGCCTCAGCAATGTAGAGGGCGGCATAATCAGTTGGCCCGTGTTCCAGGGCGGGAAGCTCAGAGCGAACGTGCGTGCGACGAGGGAGCAACAAACACAGGCCTATCTTGCCTATCGCAAGTCGGTGCTGGCTGCGCTGCAGGACGCGGAGGATGCTCTCACCCGCTATGCTGCAGAGCAGCGCAGGCTGATCTCGCTGCAGGACTCGCAGGCCGCGGCGAGTTCATCGCTGCACATCGCCGCAGAGCAATATCGCGCCGGCCTCGTAACCTTCATCAATGTGCTGACTGCGTCAGCCACTTTGTTGAATGCCCGGGACCAGGTCGCGCAGAGCCAGCAGACACTCGCGCAGAACCTGGTATCGCTCTACAAAGCCCTCGGCGGGGGCTGGAATACGGGCAACCCCGCAAACCCCGGCCGGTCAGAATGAGCCGGTGCCCTCCCCGCCGGCGCTTTTGAATACTTCGACGCCCCGGCCCTTCAGAGCTCGATGGACCAGGATGAACGCGTAGTAGGTCGCGAGAAACCAGACCACACGCATCAGAGCGGGCGTCACGCTCGTATCGGGCCACATGGCACGGCCCGCGCTCGGGGCCAGAAGCCAACCCAACACCAACACCCCTGCGGCCGCCGCGAAGTAGATCTTCCCCGCACGCTGCAACCGCAAGGGCCCCCGCGCCCGGCCCGCGTACTGCATACGCGTGCGCAGCCAGATCATCCCAACAATGAACAGCACGGTAATCGCGGAGATGGCGTCTTGAGCAGACATGAATGCGGCGCAATCTACGCGCGCATATCCGGGCGCACAAGTCCTGGGCGGCGCATCGGCACAGCGTCGGCAGCCGCGTGACGACGACTGCGCGGGCCGTGGCTGCTGGCTGCGTTGGACTGGCTGCTTCACCGGCTGGAAACGCTCCGGCGCACCGCAACCGGCTGCGCGCGGCTTGCGCCAACCCAGGCTCTGGATGCAGCTTTAGAGATCTCGATACCGGACAGCGGCGCGGCGTCCGCAGGACCGTCCGGACACGGCTTGAAACTGTAGAATCTCCCCTATTGAAGAGGTACCCATGAGCCGCACTACACCCGACCAAGTGACCGAATACGAGCCGGAAGAGGTCCAGGCCCTGCTCGCCGCGGGGAAAATCCTGCTGATCGACGTCCGGGAGCCGATGGAATATGCCGCCGAGCGCATTCCCGGCGCTCTCCTATACCCGCTGTCGACGTTCGATGCCGCGCAACTGCCGCCCGAAGGTCCCCGTCAGGTCGTATTCCAGTGCGCCGCGGGCGGACGCTCCCTGACCGCCGCGCGCCAGCGTATGGCGCTCGGCCAGGCAGCCGCGCACCTGGCAGGCGGCATTTCTCAGTGGAAAGCGGAAGGCTTGCCCGTCGTGCGCATCGATCCGCGCACGGGACGGCCCGTCTAGCGCTTTGCGTTGGACTTTGGCTCGCCGCGATCGCAAGCAATCGTTCCGGTTCGCGTAGATGCGCACCGCCCGCACACTGCCGCGCGCCGCCGCGCCTTTGGAATTCATGACAGAGTCAGAACACCCCCGCGCCATCCGGTCGTTCGTCACGCGCGCCGGGCGAATCACCGAGGCGCAGGTGCGCGCACTCGAGGTTTTGTGGCCGAAGTACGGCGTGGAGTTCGAGCCCGGCACATTGGACCTCGATGCCGTGTTTGGCCGGCGCGCACCACGCACTGTCGAAATTGGCTTCGGCAATGGCGAGAATCTGGCCACGGTGGCGGCAAACCATCCTGAACGGGACTATCTGGGCATCGAGGTGCATCGCCCCGGTGTGGGACGGCTGCTGCTGGCGCTCGAAGAGATGCAGCTCTCCAATGTCAGGGTGATCTGCGAGGATGCCGTCCAGGTGCTGGCACGGCAGATCGCCCAACGGTCCCTGGATGAAGTCGTCATTCTTTTCCCCGACCCATGGCCGAAAAAACGCCACCACAAGCGCCGGCTCGTCCAGAGTGCCTTCGTCGAGTTGGCGGCGGATCGTTTGCAGCCAGGCGGTATCCTGCGTATGGCCACCGACTGGCAGCCGTATGCGCAGGAAATGCTCGCGACGTTGGCCGCAAGCCCGAAGCTGCGCAACCTCGCCGTCGCTGGAGCCTTCATACCGAGGCCGGCCGAGCGCATCGCCACGCGCTTCGAGAAGCGCGGCGAGCGCCTCGGGCATGAAGTCTGGGATCTCGCGTTCAGCCGAATCTGACCGGGACGCAAGGGCTCGGGCAGATCGACTCAGCTCCCGAGCCGGCCGGGCGCGGCGCGCGATGTTAGAAAAATGCGCTCCGCACACCGTCGATCACGAACTGCACGGCGAGCGCTCCGAGGATGACACCCAACAGCCGGCCGGCCACGTTGGCGCCGGTCACGCCGATCACACGCATGAGGGGGTCGGCGAGCCACATCATCACGAGCGAGATCGCCAGTACGAGCGCCGCCGCCGCCAGCAGGCCGAGGAACAATACGGTCTGGCTCGCGATATGGACGGGTCCGAACCACAAAAGGATGGTCGCGAGCGCGCCGGGACCTGCGATGAATGGAAAAGCAATGGGAAAGACCGAGATATCCGCCCGGCGCCGGCTCTCGGCCGCCTCGTTGCTGGAGGTCCGCGTGCCGGATTCCCGTGCGAACACCATCTCCAGCGCCAACAGGAACAGCAGGAGGCCGCCGAAGATGTGGAACGCCTCGAGACTGATGCCCATGAGTTGCAAAAACGGCGCGCCGCCGAGCGCAAACAGAAGCAGGATCGCGGCGGCAACCAGCACCGCCTTGAGGGCCATGCGCCGCTTGTAGCGGTGGGTGGCGCCTTGCGTGAGCCCGCTGAACAGCGGGATGAGCGAGACAGGTTCTACGACCACGAAGAAGACGACAAAAAATTTCAGAGGCTGCTCGAGCATTGATGCCCTGCGGGATCGTAATAAGTTCTTGAAAGCGTCACACGCGAAGCGCAACATCGATCGGCATCGGGAGCGTCCGCCTCGACGGACGCTCGAGTTCGCGGGCCGAGCATAACAGCTCCATGGACCCGCCAGGCGGTGTCACGCGTTCATGAGGAACGCGCGCGCAAGAAGCCCGAAGGACCGCGCTCGATGGAGGTTTGTAAGATGACTCCTCATCCGCGTATCGGCGACTGGTATCGTCTGCGTGGCGGCGAATCGTTCGAAGTCGTCGCCGTCGACGACGACGACGGCACGATCGACATCCAGTACTTCGATGGCACAGTCGAAGAGATGGACCAGGAAGACTGGGAATCGCAGTGGGCCGACGGCGCGCTGGACACGGCCGAGGCGCCCGAGGACTGGAGCGGCTCGGTCGACATCGAACGTGCCGACGAAGACGGCCGCAGCTCGGAACCGATCGGCGAGGATCGCGAGCTGCGCGCGAGCTCGCTCGAGGGGATCGATCTCTTCGAGTAGTCAGTCCGCGGCAGCGAGTGCGCTCGCGTCCACGCGGTCTGCCAGCATGACAAACCCTGACTCCAACGTGAGCGGCACAGGGCGCAAAGAGCGGCCAGCACACGGACCCGCGACGCAGTAGCCCGTAAGTTTATCGAACAGCGCACCGTGCGACGAGCACAGGATGAGCGCATTGTCGGGCGTCAGGAACCGGTGCGGCTGCAGGTTGAGCGGATGTCCGGCATGCGGACAATGATTGACATAGCCGCGTACCTCATTGCCAACACGCACCACGAGCCCGCGCAGCGGCCAATCACCGGTGCCGATGGTGAAGCCCCGCGCGCCGGGAGCCTGGATGTCGGCCAACCGGCAGATCACGCGCTCGACGTCGAGCGTCGCGCGAGTCATGCGGGCTTGCGATCCAGCGCATTGATCTTGTCACGCGCGATCCAGACCATCGCCAGCCCCGGCAGCGCAATGAGGAAGCTCACGACATAGTAGCTGAACCAACCGCCATGGTCGGCCACCCAACCCGCGGGATAGCCGAGACTGTACCGCGGCAACAGGGCGATCGATGACAGCAACGCGTACTGAAAGGCGCTGAAGCGCACATCGCACAACGCCATGATCAACGCCACGAGCGCGATGTTTCCCATGGCGCCGGCCACGTGCTCGATCACGACGGCCGCGACCATGATGGGATAGCTCTTGCCGACACTTGCCAGAACGCAGTAAAGCAGGTTGCTGACCGCCTGGGAGACTCCGAAAATCAACATCGAGCGCAGCAGGCCCAGACGCACCATCAGCACGCCGCCGAGGATGGCGCCGCCGATGGCGCTTGCGGTAAACAGCGCCTTCACGATGAGCGCGATTTCGGTTTTCGAGAAACCCGTATCCATCATGAAGGGGGTGAACAGCTTCATCGCAAACGCGTCGCCCAGCTTGAACAGCAGAACCACCGCGATGAGCCCGAGTGCACTCGGGCTGCCCAGCAATTCCCGCAGCGGAGTAACGACCGACTCGCGCAGCGAGCGGGGCGGCTGCTCGCCATAGTGCGGCGCGGGCGCGAACCAGGTGCCCAGGCAGAAGAGAATCATGATACCGGCCAGGAGTAAGAACGCCTGCCGCCAACCCAGATAGTCGGCGATGATGAGCGCGACCGCCGAAGCGAGCCACGCCGCGGTGCGGTAGCCGAGATTGGTAGCCGCTGCCGCGGGCCCGCGCTCCTCGGGCAATGAGACATCGGTCCGCCAGGCATCGAAGGCAATGTCCTGCGTCGCCGAGAAAAATACGATGGCAACCGCACACACGGTGATGGGTGTCAGCGACACCGAAGGGTCCTGCAAGGCGAATAGGCCGATGGCGCACGCGAGCGCGAGCTGCATGGCGAGGATCCAACCGCGCCGGCGGTCCAGCACGGGCAACGGATAGCGATCGATCAACGGCGCCCACAGGAACTTCAGCAGGTAAGGCAGCGCCACATAAGACATCACGCCGATGGTGGTATTGGTGGCGCCCGAGTCCTTGAGCCAGGCTTGCAGCGCACTTTCCGTGAGCTGATTCGGATATCCGGACGCCGCGCCCAGGACCATGACCGCGAGCATTTTCGGGCTCGCCAGAACATCGCGCAGTCGCGGCTTCACCAGGCAGACCGCCGGGGATGCGGGATGAAGGCCTCGAGACGGCGCAATGGAACGCTTCGGGACTCGGGACAGACCAGGCAGAAGAGCCGGCTCGGCCACGGAACGGTGGCGGACCGGCTGGCAGGGACGTTGACGATGAGGATGCGCATCTGGCAATGATATGACATGCACGAATACCAGCTCACCTTCATCGATCTCGCCCTCGCCCGGGACGCCTTGCGCTTCGGCCGTTTCACGCTCAAGTCCGGCCGGGAGAGCCCCTACTTCTTCAACGCCGGCCTGTTCAGCGACGGGTCGGCGGCGGCTGTGCTCGGCCGCTGCTACGCGGCTGCGATAGCCCGTTCCGGCATCGAATTCGACATGATCTTCGGGCCGGCTTACAAGGGAATTCCCCTCGCGGCCGCCACCGTCATCGCCTTGTCCGAGCACCACAACCGCAACGTCCCGTATGCCTTCAACCGCAAGGAATCCAAGGATCACGGCGAGGGTGGCAACGTGGTCGGCGCCCCGCTGCGCGGACGGGTATTGATCATTGACGACGTCATCACGGCTGGCACCGCGGTACGCGAGTCCCTCGACATTATTCGGGGCGCCTCGGCACGGCCGGTCGGGGTAGCCCTCGCACTCGACCGGCAGGAGCGGGGCCAAGGCTCCCTCACGGCAGTGCAGGAGGTCGAGAAGGAGCACGGCCTGCAGTGTGTGAGTATCGTCACACTCGCCGATCTAATTGAAGCCCTGGCGCATCCCGTGGACGGACGAGTGCGCATTTCTGCAGAGCAGCTCACATCGCTGCAGGCCTACAGACAGCGGTATGGTGTGGGCTGACCCTTGCCAGCCGCGTCGACTCGGTCAGAATACCGAGGCTCGAACACTAGAAAGGGAGGGGGTTGTATGGCGATGCAAGGGCCGCGGCGGGTCTTGAGTCTGCTGCTCATGTTGTCGGGGCTCGTGTCCGCCGGCGCGGAGGCCGCCAACGGCAGTCAGAGCGACAAGAGCATCGCCTATCGCTGGGTTGATGAGCAGGGCGTCGTGCATTACGGCGACCGCATTCCGCCCCAGTACGCCGAGAAGGAGCGCACCATTCTCAACAGCCAGGGCGTGGAGGTCGGTCGGCTCGACGCGCAGAAGACTCCGGAGCAGATGGCCGCCGAAGCCCGTGCGCGTGACGAAGTGCTCAAGCAGAAGCAGCACGACAGCTTCCTCGTCACGACCTATACGTCGGTGAAGGACATCGAGGCCTTACGCGACGTGCGGCTGGATCAGTTGCAAGGGCAGCGGGTGGCGGCCGAGCAGTACGTCGACAATCTTCGTTCGCGCCTCACGACGCTTCAGACCCGCGCCAGACTGTTCAGACCCTATTCCGAACGTCCGAATCCGCACAAGATGCCCGACGACCTCGCCGAGGATCTCATCCGCACGCTCAACGAGCTCCGTACGCAGAGCAACGTGCTGCTGGCCAGGAACGAGGAAGTGGCGGCCCTTCGAGCGCAATTTCAGATGGACATCGAGCGCTATCGCGAGCTGCACGACGCCCACGCTCGGCACTGAGCCGCGCCCGCTCAGTGGCTGCCGGAGTGCCCAAAACCGCCCGCCCCGCGAGCGGTCGTCGCGAAATCCTCGACCACCTGCAGCTCGACCTGTACGACCGGGACGACTACGAGCTGCGCGATGCGCTCGCCGGGCTGGATGGTGAAGGGCTCGCGACCGCGGTTCCAGCACGACACCATGAGCTGTCCCTGGTAGTCCGAGTCGATCAGTCCCACCAGATTGCCCAACACGATACCGTGCTTATGGCCGAGACCGGAGCGCGGCAGAATAATCGCGGCGAGGCGGGGATCCTCCACGTAGATAGCGAGCCCGGTCGGAAGCAATTCCGCGCGGCCCGCCTCCAGCACCAAGGCAGCTTCGAGGCACGCCCGTAAATCCAGGCCGGCGGAACCTCCGGTTGCATAGGCCGGAAGGGGAAACTCTTTGCCGATGCGCGCGTCGAGAATCCGCACCTTGAGCGGACGGCGAGTGGCGTGGTCCATTTATGCGGAGGCCGTGTCGCGGTGGGCGAGGCCCGTGCGTGCCGCATTGAACGATTCGGCGATGAGCCCGACGAGCTTTCGGGCGAGTGTGAGCTTCGATGCCCTTCCCAGCTCGTGCCTTGCATTGCGCCAGAGCACGATCAGCTGGTTGTCCTCGCAGTCGAAAGCCTTGTCGTGACCCACTTCGTTCGCGGCAATCATGTCGAGATTCTTCTTCAGCAGTTTCAGCCGTGCATTCTGCTCCACGGATTCCGTTTCGGCAGCAAAACCTACGACAAACGGCCGGTTCGGACGCGCCGCTACGGTCGCGAGCACATCGGAAGTGCGCTCCATGCATACATCGAGAGTGTCGGACGTCTTCTTGATTTTCTGGTCCGCGGGACGCGCGGGCCTGTAGTCCGCTACGGCGGCGGTCGATATGAAGATATCCGTCCCCTCCACCTCGCGCAGCACCGTGGCCAGCATCTCCGCCGCGCTTTCGACGTCGACCCGGCGTACACCGGGAGGTGTTGGCAGGCTGACTGGTCCACTGACGAGGATGACTTCGGCGCCCGCTTCACGGGCGGCTTGGGCCACGGCAAACCCCATCTTCCCGGAACTCCGGTTACTGATGAAGCGCACGGGATCGATCCGTTCGCGTGTGGGACCCGCCGTGATCAGCACCCGGCGCCCCTGTAACGGACCGCCGCCGATCAACAGCGTGGTGGCGCGATCGACGAGCTCGAGCGGCTCGAGCATCCGACCCTCGCCAACCTCGCCACAGGCCTGATCGCCTTCGCCGGGGCCGAAAATTTGGATACCGCGCTGCCGGAGAGTCGCGACATTCGCGCGAGTCGCGGGGTTGGCCCACATGATGCGATTCATCGCGGGCGCCACTCCAATCGGAGCCTGGGTCGCGAGACACAAGGTAGCGAGCAGGTCGTCGGCCTGCCCCGTGGCCAGGCGCGCGAGAAAGTCCGCGCTGGCGGGCGCGATGAGGACGACCTGCGCCCAACGCGCAAGCTCGATGTGCCCCATGGCAGCCTCGGCGGCCGTATCCCACAGATCGGCCCGCACAGCGCGTCCCGAAACGGCCTGAAAAGTCGTGGCGGTCACGAATTCGCGCGCCGCCGCCGTCATCACGACCTGGACTTCCGCGCCGCGATCGCGCAGCCGCCGGACGAGGTCCGGGCTCTTGTAGGCGGCGATGCCGCCAGTCACGCCGAGCAGGATCCGTTTACCTTGCATGGAGGGTCTCGTTCCAGGATCAGCTGATTATCCGGCGCGTCTCCCCGGCTGCGCAAACGACAGAAAGGAATAATGGGATATCCGGCGGTTCGCACCCGTTTTACCCTCTCCCGCCGCCCGGTGACTGCCCTCACACTGGCCATCGGGCGCAGCGCAGGCCCGCCAATTCGAGGACGACGATGAACGGACAGGAAGTCATGCCCCGATCCTTGACCATTCCGGAATGGCCCCGGAGCGAAAGGCCGCGTGAAAAGCTGCTCGACCGGGGTGCCGATGCCCTGTCCGACGCCGAGTTGCTGGCGGTGCTGCTGGGGTCGGGAACCCGGGGCCGCACGGCGGTTGAGTTGGCTCGCGCGCACATCGCCGCTTTCGGCTCCTTGCGAGAATTACTCAGCGCCGAGCGCCCCCGCTGGTCCGGCAAGCAGGGAGTCGGGCCCGCGCGCTATGCGACCCTTCAGGCTGCGCTGGAGCTTGCGCGGCGGCATCTTCGGGAGACCATGCGCATCGGTTTGACCCTCGCGGCGCCGGACGCCACCCGGAAATTCCTGGTGGCGCAGCTCCGGGACCGCCCGTACGAGGTGTTCTGCTGCCTGTATCTCGATTCCCGCCACCGGCTCATCGCCTTCGAAGAGCTGTTCCGGGGGACCACCGACGGTGCCAGCGTCCATATCAAAGAGGTCATGCGCCAGACGCTGCTGCACAATGCCTCGGCACTGATTCTGGCGCACAATCACCCGTCCGGCGTCATGGAGCCGAGCGCTGCCGACGAAGTCGTCACCCGGAGGCTGAAGGAGGCGCTGTCCCTCGTAGACGTGCGCGTGCTGGACCACTTGATCGTCGGGGACGGAGGCTGTTTTTCCTTCCTGGAGCATGGGCTGCTGTAACCAGTCTTGTGATCCCCGCTGGGCACTGGTATAAAGTCCGGCTCCGGTAAGACGGGTGAGACCCTCTTGCTCCCAAGTTACTGAATTCTCAAGGTTGTTCGTATGTCCCGCGTTTGCGAAGTCACCGGCAAAAAGCCGGCCGTTGGTAACCGCGTCTCGCACGCCAATAACAGGAAGCGTCGCCGCTTCCTGCCGAACCTGCATCACCAGCGGTTCTGGGTCGAGACCGAGAAGCGCTGGGTGTCGCTGCGTGTCTCCGCGAACGGACTGCGCACGATCGAGAAGAAGGGTATCGACAAGGTCGTTGCCGAGCTGCGCACCCAGGGCGTGAAGATCTAGGCCCGCCAGGCCTGGGAAGGAAGAATCATGCGCGAAAAGATCAAGCTGCTGTCCTCGGCCGGAACCGGCCACTTCTACGTGACCACGAAGAACAAGCGTCTGCACCCCGATAAGCTCGAGGTGAAGAAGTTCGACCCGGTCGTCCGCAAGCACGTCAACTTCAAAGAGACGAAGATCAAGTAAGGCGCGCCGGCCAGGCGCCCCCCCAGGGCGCGCGCCGGCCCGACCGGAATCGCAAAGCCCTGGGACCGCCCGGGGCTTTTTGCTTGTGGGACCAATCGGTTCGACCGAGCCTTCACCCGAACGCCTGGTTAGGGCGCGCTGAGCTGGGTGCCGTCACGCCCCGCAGCCTATTGGCGCTTCGCTTGGTCTGTAGCTTGCGACCGCCAGCCTGTAGCCTTCTCACCCCATGCCCGAGCTTCCCGAAGTCGAAACAACACGGCGGGGTATCGAACCGCACGCCGTAGGGCGCCGGATCGTCGCGCTCGCCGTTCATGAGCCGCGCCTGCGTTGGCGCGTGCGGGACGACATGCCAGGCCTCGTGGCCGGCCAGCGCGTCCTGCATGCGAAGCGACGCGCGAAGTATCTGTTGATCGAGCTCGAGTCCGGTACGTTGCTGCTACATCTGGGCATGTCGGGCAGCCTTCGCGTGTTGCCCGCGGAGACGCCACTCCTGACACATGACCACTTCGACCTCGTGCTCGATTCGGGGAGCACGCTCCGATTCAATGACCCGCGACGGTTCGGGAGCCTTCACTACACGACAGGCGATCCGCACGAGCATCCACTCCTCGCGAGTCTCGCGCCGGAGCCTCTCGATGCGGCATTCAACACGGATTATCTCTGGCGCACGACCCGGCGCCGAAGTGTCACCATCAAGCAGTTGTTGATGAACAGCAAACTTGTCGTCGGTGTGGGCAACATCTACGCAAGCGAGGCCTTGTTCCGCGCCAGGGTCAGGCCACGCCGGCAGGCGCGCAATCTTTCCCGCAGCGAAACCGCGCGCCTGGTGCGAGCGGTGCGTAGGGTGCTGTCCATGGCGATCCGCCTTGGCGGCACGACATTGCGCGACTATGTAGGCGCCGATGGTGTACCGGGTTATTTCAAGCAAAAACTCTACGTGTACGAGCGCGCCGGCCAGCCATGCCGCAAATGCGGCACCCCCGTGCGCCAGCTCACGCAAGGGCAGCGCTCGACGTACTATTGCCCCACCTGTCAGAAATGAGCGGAACATGAGCAAGCTCATCATCGCCCATTTATCGGGAATCGACACGAACCTGGGCGGGCTGATCCGCGCTGTGGGTCCTTACGGTCTGGTGACGGAACCCGGCAACCAGCCGTTTCAGGCGCTCGCGCAAGCCATCGCACACCAGCAGTTGAATGGCAACGCGGCAAAGACGATCCTCACACGGTTCATAAACGCCTGTGGTAACGGCGCATTTCCAACACCGGAAGCCGTGTTGGCGGCTCCGGATGAGAGGCTGCGCGCCGCGGGCTTCTCCTCCTCGAAGACCGCTGCCCTGAAGGACCTGGCGAAGAAAACTCTCGCTGGCATCGTGCCCGATCGCAAGACGCTCCTGAATCTCGAGGACGCGCAAATCATCGCCCGGCTCACCGAGGTCCGTGGCGTCGGCCGGTGGACCGTCGAGATGTTGCTCATGTTCCAGTTAGGCCGTCCGGACATCCTGCCGGTCGACGACTTTGGCGTACGCGCCGGGTTTCAATACATGAATGGGTTGCGCAAGATGCCGGCGCCCAAGGTACTCGCGGCCTACGGCGAGCGTTGGGGCCCGCATCGAACGGCCGCCGCGTGGTATCTGTGGCGTGCGGTTGAGCTGAAGCGCGCGGGCAAACTGCCCGCGCCGCAGGAGCGAATCCGCCTGCCACGCATACTCCGCGCCGCGGTCAGGAAAGCAAAGTCAAAGCGCGGGTGTAAGTGATGCTGAGCAGGAGCTGATCCTCCCGAGCCTGCATATCGGTCGGCCGCTCCTTGCCGTCGAGGTCGTAGCACACGGTGAGCCGGTCCGCGTCCAACCGGTAAATCGCGAGCATCGTGCGTCCGGCATTGGGCCCTTCGCGGCCCACGATATCCATTGCCTGGGGGAAGGTGGCCTCGTCCACGAGGTACTCGCCAACGTCGACGATGTGATTGCTGCGATCGATGATGCTGTAGCTGCCGGCATCCAGGACCAGGTATTTGACCCGCAGCTCGTGCACGACGAGCTCTTCGCCGGCGACATTGGCAGCCACCGGCACCCACGCGCCTTCCAGTCCGCGCCGCACCCCGGTGTTAATGGCCTGACTCCCCAGGCGTTCGTCAAACGCGCCGATGCTTCTTCAGCTCGGTCTCCACGATGGGATCCACGAACTCGCGCACATCCCCGCCCAGAACGGCGATCTCACGAACCAGGGTCGAGGAAATGAACGTGAACTGCTCCTGCGGCGTGAGAAACACCGTCTCGATCTCCCGCGCCAGATGGCGGCTCATGTTCGCAAGCTGGAACTCGAACTCGAAATCGGACATCGCTCGCAGGCCACGCACGACCACCGCGACCTTATGCTTACGCGCGAAATCCACCGTGAGGCCCGAGTAGCCCAGCACCTCCACGTTCGGTAGATCGTGCAGCACGCGGCGTGCCATGTCGACGCGCGCCTCCAGTGGAAACATCGGCGTCTTGTTGGGGTTGGCAGCGATGGCGATGATCACACGGTCGAAAAGGCTCGCCGCCCGGCGCACGAGATCCTGGTGGCCGTTGGTGATCGGATCGAAAGTGCCTGGATACAGTGCACTGCGGTTCATTCGACTGCAGCTCCCTCGTTATTGACTGAAAGTGGCCGGGCCGCGCAGCCTGCGGCCCTTGCAGCGGTCAACCCCGGGCTGATTTGACGACGCGCCAGTTTGCATCAAACTCGCGTCAGCAGATGATAACCGACCTCGCCGGCCTGCTTTGACTTCGTCGCGGCCCAGTTCTGCGGCAAAGGCGGCAAACCGGTACGGGCCGCGCATTCGACATAGATCAGCGCGCCGGGAGCGAGCCATTGTCCCCGCTCCAGCAGCCCGGCGGCGGCAGTCAGAAAATCGGAATCGAACGGCGGATCGAGGAAGGCGATATCGACAGGGCCGCCGGCTCCCGCCAGGAATCGCAGCGCATCCCCCTGCTCGACGTGGGCGCCGCTCGCACCCCACTCCGACAGGCGGGCTCGCAATTCACGCACGGCGGCGGCGTCCCTTTCGACAAAGGTGACCTGAGCGGCGCCCCGCGAGAGGGATTCGAGGCCGAGCGCTCCGCTGCCGGCAAAGAGATCGAGACAGCGCGCTCCGGACACACGCGCGCCAAGCCAGTTGAATAACGTCTCACGCACGCGGTCGGGCGTGGGACGAATCCCGGGCGACGGCGGGAAGCGCAGCTTTCTGCCGCGCCACATGCCGCCGATGATTCGCAGCACGCGCGCCTGCGCCGCACGATGGGGCTTGGCTGCGGCGCGCTTGGCGGATTTTTCAGTGTGGGCCAAGGAGTTGCATCTTTCGGCGGCCGGCTTGCCACCATTCTCACCGTAAGCGTACCCTACCTTCCAGCTACCAGAAGCATCAAAAAGCGCCGGCACGAGGGGTCGTGACCAGGCGCGGTCTCATTAAGGAGCTCGAGAGATATGGATAAACTCTTTGTAGCCGCGCTGGCGGCGGCTGCGTCGTTCGTGTGCGGATGCTCGGGATCGGACCACGGTTCGATAGGCGCAACCAACACGACGAGCGGCAACGGCAACCCTGGGGGGGAGACGCCGGTCACGCCGCCGGCGACCACGACAGCACTGTTCCAGCCCTTGCAGGGCATTCTTCCCTACCCGACCGATCTTTACTTTGCGGGCTCGACGGACGGCACACTGAACATCCAGCCGGCCAATGCACTCATGCCCAACCAGGCTGCCGTCAACGCGCTCGACGGGTTCTCGACGACAGCGGTCATTCGCGCGGGCTTCGGCGGAGCGCTCAATCCAGCTTCGTTCACCGCGAGCTCCGTGATAGTGGTGCAGGTAACGATCGACAACACCACGAAGGCGACGACGGGCGTCGTGCAGCCGCTCGTCTTCGGCACCGACTACACGGTCGGCGTAGGGCCCGAAGCCGGCGTCGGCAGCTCGATTCTCGAAATCCGGCCGGTACATCCGCTCGTCCCGAGCACGGGCGTCAGCGATAACGGCTACCTCGTGATACTCACGAACGGGATCACGGACGCGTCCGGTAAAGCGGCCACCCCCGACACGGACTATGCCAACATCAAGGCGGCACAGCCCACCTGCAGCGCCATCGCGGATTCATCGCTCAACGGCATTTGCAAGCTGACCGGCGCTCATCTGCAGATCGCGCACGCGCTCGGCATAGATCCGGCCAATATCGTGCTGTCGTTCAGCTTCACGACGCAGGCGACCGCGGACACGATGGCGGTCATCACGCAAACGGCAACTGCGCAGCCGCTCTCCGTACACAACACCGGCCTCACCACGGCGCAGGCGAATCCGCTGCTGAAAGGTCATGCAACCATCTATCTCGGCACGCTCAGCGTTCCGTATTACCTCAGTCGCACGGCGCCGCTCACCGGCTACTGGCAGGGCAATCCATCACATCTGGACGCCAGCAGCCGATTCCTGACACGGTTCAATCCGGTGCCCGTCCCGACGGAAACACTGCTTGTTCCGGTACTCGTCACGGTGCCGAATGCCGCTTCCCTATCGCACGGCACGAAGCCGGCGAGTGGCTGGCCCGTGCTTGTTTTCGAACACGGCATCACCCGTAACCGTACGGATATGCTTGCCGTTGCGGACTCATTCGCCGATGGTGGATTCGTCGTGGTGGCGATCGATCTGCCGCTGCACGGAATCACGGATCAGACGAATCCTTTCTATGCCTCCGGTGCCAACCCGCTGTATGCCGGTCTCTCGCTGGCGCCGAGCGGTTCGATAGAGCGCACATTCGACCTGGACGTGGTGAACAACACGACGGGCGCGCGTGGGGCGGACGGTCACATCGACCCTTCCGGTACGAGCTTCATCAATCTCACGAGCCTTCTGACCTCACGCGACAATTTGCGTGAAGCCGCGGCGGACCTGATCACTCTCACGCGCTCGCTGCCCAATCTGAACCTCGATACGGACCCTGCAGGCGACGTCGATCCGACGAGCGTCCACTACCTGGGCCACTCGCTGGGCGCGATCGTGGGTGGCGTGTACCTCGGTGCAACCACATCAGCGGAGCTACGCACCGGTACGCTGGCGATGCCCGGGGGAGGCATCGCCGCGCTCCTGCGCGACTCGCCGACCTTCGGTCCGCGAATCCTGGCAGGACTTCAGGCGGGGGGGCTGCAGCCGGGGACCACTCTGCTCGAGCAATTTTTCCGTGACGCGCAGACGGTCATCGATTCCGGCGATCCATTGAACTACATCGCCACGGCAGCCAGGAATCATCCGGTCCACGTCATCCAGGTCGTGGGGGGCGGCTCCTCGCTGCCGGATCAGGTGGTGCCGAATTCGGCTACCCAGCGGCTGATCGCGGCCGGCGCGCTGACCCGGATTGCGGCTCCGGCCGCGCCTGGACCCCTGGTGAGCGCCGCGGGCACCCCACCGGGCCAGCGTGGATACGTGGATTTCATCGTGGGCGACCATGGGTCCATCATCGATCCCACCGCGAGCCCCACCGCAACCGCCGAAATGCAGACAGAGGCCATCTCCTTCGCGATCTCGCAAGGTACGGCGATTCAAGTAGCGTTCCCCTCGGTCATGCAGCCTTAGGGGCGGGGCGGCGCGACGCCGCCCGTCCCAGCCTGGCTGGCGCGCCGCTTTCCATCCGGCGCGCGGCTTGCTGAACAATGAGGAGGCACCCGGGCGCGGCCGGGCGGCTACCTTCTCTTTTGGCCGCTACAATAGGCGGCTGGCGGATCACTCTATGTTCAGACGCGCACCCAAAGAACCCACTCAGAAGCCGGAAGAGCGCCAGGGCTTTTTCAAGCGCCTGCGTAACCGGCTCAATCGCGGCAATTCCTGGCTCACCTACGATCTCGCGGAGCTGTTCCGCGGACGCAAGATCGACGCGCAGGCACTGGAAGAGCTCGAGACTCGCCTGCTGAGCGCGGATGTCGGCGTCGAGGCGACCGAGCACATCCTGGCTGGCCTGCAGAAACGCGTGGCGCGCAACGAGCTCGCGGACGTCGAGGCGCTGATCGGCGCGCTGCGCTCTGCCATTGCGGAGATCCTGGCGCCCTGCGCCAAGCCGCTGCTCATCGACGGGCAACGCAAGCCCTTCGTGATTCTAGTGGTCGGCGTGAACGGATCGGGCAAGACCACCACGATCGGAAAGCTCGCGCGCCGTCTCACGGACGAGGGCCGCGAAGTCATGCTCGCCGCCGGCGATACATTTCGTGCGGCGGCCATCGAGCAGCTCAACATCTGGGCCGAGCGCTCCGGGGCCGCCTTTGCCGCACAGCAGGCAGGCGCCGATCCCGGAGCAGTGGTCTTCGACGCACTTCAGTCCGCACGCTCACGCGGCACGCAGGTGCTGCTCGCCGACACCGCTGGTCGCCTGCATAGTCAGTCGCACTTGATGGAGGAGCTGAAGAAGGTCAAGCGCGTCATCCAGCGCGTCGATCCATCGGCGCCGCACGAAGTGCTACTCGTCCTGGATGCCAACCAGGGACAGAACGCGCTCTCGCAGGCCATACAATTTCACGAAGCCGTCGGCGTCACGGGCCTCGTGCTGACCAAACTCGATGGCACCGCGAAAGGCGGCATCGTGATCGCCATTGCGCGCAGGCTCGGGCTCCCCATCCGCTTCATCGGAATCGGCGAGCAGCCGGAGGATTTCGGCGAGTTCGATGCGCAGGCCTTTGCGGCAGCGCTGGTCCAGGGCCCGCGCGACTCCTCCGACCGGCCTGAGGAGCCGGGCACCGAATGACCGCTTCATGATCGCCTTCGAGCGGGTGAGCAAGCGCTATCCCAACGGGCGCGAGGCGCTCTCCAACGTCACTTTCAACATCAACACCGGGGAGATGGTGTTCCTTACCGGCCGCTCCGGCGCCGGCAAGAGCACCGTGCTCAAGCTCATCGCCCTGCTCGAGCGGCCCTCGCGCGGCACGCTCCTCGTGAATGGGAAAAACACGAGCACGCTCAAGACCCGGCACATTCCGGCGTTTCGGCGCGGCATCGGTGTTGTGTTCCAAGACCACAAGCTGCTCGCCGATCGCCCTGTGTTCGACAACGTCGCGCTGCCGCTGATCGTGGCCGCCACCCCGCTGAAGGAAATCGACAAGCGCGTCCGCGCCGCGCTGGATCAGGTCGGCCTGCTCGGCAAGGAGCGCATGCTGCCATTCGAGTTATCCGTCGGCGAACAGCAAAGAGTCGGTATCGCGCGAGCGGTCATCAGCAAACCCCCCCTGCTGATCGCGGATGAGCCGACGGGCAATCTCGACCCGGATCTCTCACTCGAGGTGATGCGCCTGTTCAGGCGCTTCCAGGATGTGGGCGTGACCGTCGTCGTTGCGACTCACGACCTGCACATAGTCCGTGAATTCGGCCAGCGCGAGATCGTGCTGGACAACGGACAGGTGCAGGGGGAAGCCCTCGACTGCCTGCCGAGCGTGGTGGCCACGCGATGAGCCTCGGTGTTGCCGGCGCCCGTCACATGCAGGCCTTCCTGGGCTCGCTGGGGCGACTCGCGCGCAATCCGTTCGCCACGATTCTGACATTGCTGGTGATCGGATTGGCGCTGGCGCTGCCCACCGCGCTGCGAATCTTCGTCACGAACGCCCAGGCCGCGACGGGTGATTTCGCGAATGCCGTCGACCTGTCCGTGTACCTGAAGACCGATGTACCGCTCGCCAAGGCGGAGCAGCTGGCGCGTAGCGCCCGGGAACGAGCGGAAGTCGCCGCAGTCACTCTCATTCCTGCCGACAAGGCGCTCGAGGAGTTCCGCGCGTATTCGGGCTTCGGCGCGGCCTTGGAAGCGCTGAAAGAGAACCCTCTTCCTCATGTCCTGCACGTTCGGCCGCGCGAGACCGCCAGCTCGGCGGCTGCGTTGGAATCCTTGCGCCGTTACTTCGCGGCGTGGCCCGAAGTCGACATCGTGCAGATCGATTCGGAATGGGTGATGCGCTTCAATGCCATCCTGGAAGTCATGCGGCGCCTGCTCGTGATCGCGGCGGCGCTGCTGGGCGCAGGGGTTCTCGCGGTGATCGGTAATACGATCCGGCTCGAGATCCTCAATCGGCGTGCGGAAATCGAAGTGACGAAGCTCGTCGGCGGATCCAACGGGTTCGTGCGCCGGCCGTTTCTCTACACGGGCGTGCTTTACGGCCTCGGGGGTGCGCTGTTGGCATGGCTCATCGTCGCGGCCGCCGTCGCCGTGCTCGGCCAGCCAGTCGCAACGCTCGCCCAGCTTTACGGCAGCCGCTACATGCTCCACGGCCCGACGGGAGACGACATCGGCACGCTCCTTGGCGCCGGGACGGTGCTTGGTTGGCTCGGGGCATGGATCTCGGCCGCCCGCCATCTGCGCAGCATCGAGCCGCGGGCCTAGGAGGCTGTCTGACGGACTTTCCTGCCAGCGACGCGCCTGCGGAGCCCATCATCGTGGCCCACACCGAGCTGTCCGAGGACGCGCTGCGAGGTGTCGTGGAATCCTTCGTACTGCGTGAAGGCACCGACTATGGCGAGAAGGAGTTTTCGCTGGATCAGAAGCTCGCGCATGTCATTCGACAGCTGGAGCGGGGCGAGGCGCAGATCGTGTTCGATCCGGGGACCGAGACGATCGATATCGTAGTCGTCGCGAAGAGCGGTGGCGGACCCATCACCCGGAAGAGCTGAAGACTCGTCGGTTGCCCCGGCACGCGCGCTCGCCGCAAGGCCGGCCCGCAGGACGCCGGAAAGAATCAGGTCTTGCTGGCTACCGTGGCGGAGGCGCTTTCGAGCAGCTTCGCTTCCATCCTCTTTCTGATGCGGGTGGCATCGGCCACGCGGGTGCGCTTGCCAAAGGAATTCAGAAGCACGATTACCACGGTGCGGCCTTCGATCACCGTCTGCATCACCAGG
>JAQGOC010000173.1 GCA_028293805.1 Gammaproteobacteria bacterium | reverse complement strand
TGCGTACAATCGCGCGCCTCATCCACACGGCACCGGTCGACTCTGGTTCACGTTGGCCGCCCTCGAGGCCTCCCGTAATCGGCTGTAGGCGGTCATGCGCGGTCATGAGAATCCTCGAAGAAGCTCTGACCTTCGATGACGTCCTCCTGGTTCCGGCCTACTCGGAAATTCTGCCACGCGAGGTCGATCTCTCCACGCGCGTGACGCGCAAGATCCGGTTGAATGTGCCGCTGCTCTCCGCAGCCATGGACACCGTCACCGAAGCACGCCTGGCGATTACGATCGCGCAGGAAGGCGGCATCGGCGTGATCCATAAGAGCATGACGATAGAGGCGCAGGCGCGCGAAGTCGACCGTGTGAAGAAATTCGAAAGCGGCGTCATCAAGGACCCGATCACAGTTTCTCCCAACATGTCGATTCGCGAAGTGCTGGATGTGACGCGCTCACGCGGCATCTCCGGAGTGCCGGTCGTGGTAGGCCGCAAGGCTGTGGGCATCGTCACGCATCGTGACCTGCGCTTCGAAGAAAAACTCGACGCGCCGGTCTCTTCCGTCATGACGCCGAAAGAGCGCCTGATCACGGTGCGCGAGAACGCGCCCAAAGAGCAGGTGCTCGCCCTACTCCATAAGCACCGCATCGAAAAGGTGCTGGTAGTGAACGCCGAGCACGAGCTCGTCGGCATGATCACGGTCAAGGATTTCCAGAAAGCCACCGAGTTTCCGCGCGCATGCAAGGATGACGGCGGGCGGTTGCGCGTCGGAGCTGCCGTCGGCACCACGCCCGACACGCTGGACCGTATTGCTGCCCTACGCGACGCCGGTGTTGATTTCGTCGTAGTCGACACGGCGCATGGTCATTCCAAAGGCGTGATCACCATGGTTGAGCGGATCAAGGCCAAGTGGGGCGACCAACAGGTCATTGCCGGCAACATTGCGACGGTCGAAGCGGCTCTCGCGCTCGTTGACGCCGGCGCGGATGCGGTGAAGGTAGGCATCGGTCCAGGCTCGATCTGCACGACTCGCATCGTCGCCGGTGTTGGAGTGCCGCAGATCTCGGCGGTTGCGAACGTAGCCAAGGCCCTCCGCGATTCGGACGTTCCGGTTATCTCGGACGGCGGCATACGCTTCTCCGGCGACATCGCCAAGGCGATCGTTGCGGGCGCGCATGCCGTCATGATCGGCAGCCTTTTCGCCGGCACGGAAGAGTCACCCGGGGACGTTGAGCTTTACCAGGGCGCATCCTACAAGTCCTACCGCGGCATGGGCTCGCTGGGCGCCATGGGCGAACGCCACGGTTCCGCCGATCGTTATTTTCAAGACGCCGCCACCGAGCTTGAAAAACTCGTACCTGAGGGCGTAGAAGGCCGCGTGCCCTATAAGGGAAGCGTGGTCACCATCATTCAGCAGCTTGCGGGTGGCTTACGGGCGGCCATGGGCTACACCGGAAGCGCGAACATCACCGACATGCGTACGCGCCCCGTCTTCGTTCGCATCACGAGCGCGGGCATGCGCGAAAGCCACGTACACGACGTGAGTATCACCAAAGAGGCGCCCAACTACCGGGTGTCCTGACACTACCCGATAGGCACCCATGGCGAGCGCTGCAAGACTCACTCCTTCGACGGCTTCTCACGCGGACATTCACGCCGACCGCATTCTGATCCTCGACTTCGGAGCGCAGTACACGCAACTGATCGCGCGCCGCGTGCGCGAGTTAGGCGTCTATTGCGAAATCCATCCCTGGGACATGACCGATGCTGAGGTTCTCGCGTTCAAGCCACGCGGTGTGATCCTCTCCGGTGGCCCGGAGTCCGTGACGGATGCGCAGCCTCCCAAGGCACCGCCGGTTGTTTTCACGCTCGGAGTGCCGGTGCTCGGCATTTGTTACGGCATGCAGACGATGGCGCAGCAGCTCGGCGGTCGCGTCGCTGCTTCCAGCGAACGTGAATTCGGGTACGCGGAAGTCACGGTCACCGGTGCGTGCCGGTTACTCGACGACATCGAAGATCGGCGCAACAAACACGGCCGTTCCGTACTCGATGTGTGGATGAGCCACGGCGATCGGGTCGACGCGCTGCCTGAAGGCTTCGTCGCGACGGCCTCAACCGACAGCATTCCCTTCGCAGCGATGAGCGACGAGCGCCGCCGGTTTTACGGCGTGCAGTTCCATCCCGAAGTCACGCATACGACACAGGGCAGCCGCCTGCTGGAACGGTTCGTGCGCGAGATCAGCGGCAGCGATGCTCTGTGGAGCGTCGGGAATATCATCGAAGACGCAATCGAGCGCGTCCGCAATCAGGTGGGCACTGGCAAGGTGCTCCTTGGTCTGTCGGGGGGCGTCGATTCATCAGTGGTCGCTGCACTTCTGCATCGTGCGATCGGGGATCAACTCGTGTGCGTCTTCGTCGACCATGGCCTGTTGCGGCTCAACGAAGGCGACCAGGTCATGAGCACGTTCGCCGAGCACCTCGGCGTGCGGGTCATTCGCGTCGACGCGGAGGCCCGGTTCCTCGCGGCGCTGGCGGGAGTCGCGGACCCGGAAGCGAAGCGCAAGATCATTGGGCAGCACTTTGTCGAAGTTTTCGACGAAGAAGCGCAAAAGATCAGCGGCGTGCAGTTCCTCGCGCAAGGCACGATTTATCCTGATGTCATCGAGTCGGCGGGCGCGCGCACGGGCAAGGCGCATGTGATCAAGTCCCACCACAACGTGGGTGGGCTACCCGAGAAGATGAATCTTAAGCTCGTCGAGCCTTTGCGCGAGCTGTTCAAGGACGAGGTCCGCCGCCTGGGCGTCGAGCTCGGTTTACCGCGCGAGATGGTCTATCGCCACCCCTTCCCCGGCCCCGGCCTCGGTGTTCGGATCCTCGGCGAAGTGCGCAAGGAATACGCGGACCTCCTGCGCCGCGCGGACGCCATCTTCATCGAAGAGCTGCGCAAACACGACTTATACGACCGCACGAGCCAGGCGTTCGCCGTATTTCTCCCCGTCCGCTCGGTCGGCGTGCTCGGCGACGCCCGCCGCTACGACTATGTCATCGCCCTGCGCGCGGTCGAGACGATCGACTTCATGACAGCCCACTGGGCCCGCCTCCCCTATGAATTCCTCGCCCACGTGTCGCTGCGCATCGTGAACGAGGTGGCCGGCATCTCCCGCGTCGTCTATGACATCTCCGGCAAGCCGCCCGCCACGATCGAGTGGGAATGATTTTGGCCCATCCGGACGTATCCGAAACCACGCCAGGGTACGACGCAAGCTGCTGAAAACAAGAATCATCCTGCCTACGACGGTCAGCAACCATCGGCGCGCAGAGTCTGACTCTGGCGGCCTGCCTGACGGACCTCCAGCGTTTTGGTCGCATGAATTTTTCAAAGTCCCGATCCACGAACCGCACCTAGTAAGGCGCAGCTGATGCGGCCGCCGAGCGAGCCGGCCTCTAGATTTCGTGGTCTCGCGGCAAGATCATCAACTGTGGAATGCGAACGTGCGGCGGCTGTTGAAGAACGAATATGGCCATTCGCGCGACGTCGTCTGGTGCAAGCGGGTGCTCGATCGCCATTGAAAGGGAAGGATGGGTCTCCCGGCGGTCATGCAGCCCCGTCATGACCAGTCCGGGTCGAATGCAAGAAACATTCACATTGGTTCGCGCCAGCTCCAGGCGCAGAGCCTCCGTCAGACCTTCGAGCGCATGTTTGGTCCCAGCCAGCATAGGCCCCGGCCGTGGGCCGCACCTTGCGCCCCATCACGCGCGAGATGTTGACCAGCTGGCCGGCATTGCGCGCTACGAAATGCCTCGCGAAGGTGTAGCTGACGCGAAAGCTGGCCTCCACGTTCACGCGGACCATATACGGATGCCGGGAATGGCATCCAGACGTTCTCGCAAGCTCGCCGCCAAATGCTCCACGCGCCGCCGGATGGCGTCCAGTCCCCAGCCAAGCGCGTAGTCGATGGCGGTGCTGAGGCCCAACCGGCCAGCAATGTAGCTCTCCCAAGTCTCAAACCGTCGGGCATCGACGCGGATGGCGTAGCTATCAGGGCCCGGGTGCTCCGGTGTCTGTGTATTGAAAGAACGGGACATCGCTTCGCACCTATCCTGCCTCGTAGAGGCAAACGCGCCGGGATGTTGGTCGGCACTGTCTCGCAACTTCCGGACACTTACACAGCTGTCAACGGTGCAACTCTTGCCAGCGCGGCTTCACCCCAACAGATCAGAACCCGAGCTTTAACGCCGAAATCCATCGACCTATCGGCGACCAGAAACAGCTGCCGCGGCGACTGCCACAGCAAGAAGTGAACACACCGCCGCCAGTGAGTCATGACGACTACAGTACGGCGCCTGACTATGTACGCCGGCGTACAGACCCTCTCGTGCCAGTCCGTCAAGCTCCGCTTCAAGTCGCTTCTGACAATGTCAGCGTGCGCGCCAACAAAGGCTCTGTCGATCACACCGATAGGCCTAGAGCGATTAAGAGGGATGCAGATGAACAGATTCGCAAGATATTCCAAATACGTGACGTGGCTCACGCCATTGCTGCTGGGCGCATTGGCAGTGGGCTGCGGCGCAGGTGGAGACCCAATCCTGGGCGGTGGTGGCTCGGCCGCACTCGCACCCACGGTGACTTCCGTAACCCCGGCCGATGCCGCTCCCGCAGTACCGGTCGCCACCACCACCACGGCGACCGCCACCTTCAGTGAGCCGATCGCCCCGCTCACCGGCGCAGCGGCTTTCACAGTGACGTGCGCCGCGCCTTGCACAAATCCGGCCGGGACAACAGCCCTCAACGCGGCAAGCACAATTGCGACGTTTACACTTACAGGGGCAACCCACCTCACCCCCCTCACTCGCTACGCTGCCACCGTTACCGGAGCGAAAAGCCTCGCCACAGGACTCACATTGGCGAGCCCCTACGTCTGGCACTTCACGACCGGTGCGTCGTCAGCCACAACCCGACCCGGAGTGACGTCCACCGCACCCGTCACAACCATTCCCGGTCCGACAACTGGCGTGCCGACCAACTCCGCCATCGACGCAGCCTTCACTACGGATATGAACCCTGCGACGATCACGACAGCCACCTTTACGGTGACATGCGCAGCTCCCTGTGTATCACCTGCTGGCAATGTTAGCTACGTAGCCAGCAGCAAGACCGCCGTCTTCACTCCAACGGCCGTGCTCGTGGTCGGCACGACTTATACAGCTACGATTACCAGTGTGGCCACGGATCTGGCCGGCAATGCCCTGGCCGGCAATCAAGCTCCCTTGCCCGCTGCAAGTGACTATGTATGGACTTTTACGACCGGAGCAACGCCGGACACGACTCGGCCGAGAACGACGCTCACGGTCCCCGCGACGACGAATCCAGGCCCGACAACCGGCGTGGTCACCAACACGGCAATCTCCGCAGCCTTCACTGAGAATATGGCTCCTGCAACGATCACCGCCAGCAGCTTTACGGTGACATGTTCGGCACCTTGCGTATCGCCAACAGGCGTTGCGAGCTATGTAGTCGGCAGCAAAACCGCCGTCTTCACTCCAGGGGCAGTCCTTGCAGCCGCCACGACTTATACCGCCACGATCACGACTGCCGCCACGGACCTCGCGGGCAACGCACTGGCAGGCAACCAAGCTGCTCTGCCGGCGGCAAGTAACTACGTGTGGACCTTTACGACTGGCGCTGGTTCCAATACCACCGCGCCGACATTGACGTCCACCAATCCAATCGATGGCGCCGTCGGTGTCTGCGTCAACAAAACCATCAACGCCACCTTCAGCGCATCGATGGATCCACAAACTATCACCACAGCAACCTTCACACTCGCGCTAACAGCCGGCGCGCCCGTAACGGGCGTAGTCGCCTATGATGCGGTGACAAAGATTGCAACCTTCAATCCTGTGGCGAATCTCACCGGAACCCCGCCGACCAACTACACGGCAACCATCAAAGGCGGCGCCAACGGCGTGAAGGACCTCTCGGGCAATGCGCTTGCAGTGGATAAGGTCACGACCTTTACAACCGGTACGTCCACGTGCGCCACGGCGCCACCGCTCGGAGCGGCCGCATCTTTCGGGGGCTTCGGCGGGAATGCTACGCTGACCAACGACGGACTTAACACTGTGATCACGGGGGATGTCGGGGTGAACGCGGCTTCAACCTCGATCACCGGGTTGCACGACTCTGGAGCAAATGTCTACACGGTCACGACTAATAACAACGGTCTGGTGACTGGGCTGATATACACGCTTACCGCACCGCCGGGTTCCGTCGCCGGCGCTGCCGTAACACAGGCTCGTGCCGACGCATTGGTCGCATTCAACTCCATATCTCCCGCGAACCTTCCGGGCGGCGTCGATGTGTCGAGCCTGGCACAGTGTCCGAGCTGCGGTGGAGCCGGCGGCGGCCCCGACGAGTTGGCCGGGCGTACCCTTCCCCCTGGCGTATACCAGTCCACAACAGGCACGTATGACATCGGCGGAGTGGCGCGTACTACTGCCAATCTCACGCTGGATGCTGGTGGCGACGCAAATGCAGTCTGGGTGTTCCAGACCGCAGCGGGAACGGGCACGCTCAACGTGGGTCTCACGGGCCCGGCAACGCCGGCAGTCCCGATCCAGGTTCTGCTCATCAACGGCGCCCAACCCAAAAACGTCTTCTGGTACGTTCCGGCCGGCGCGCACATTGGCACGGGCTCAACGATGACTGGAACCATGTTGGCCAACGCGTCGATCACGATGTCCACTACTGGTGGCACCCCACCAACGGCTGTAATAACGACTGTGAACGGCAGGGCTATTGCCCTCACCGCAGGGGTCACGATGACGAATACCGTCATTAACGTGCCCGCCCCGTAAGCGTCAGCCTGGAGAAACAGTTTGAAATCATTGAAATTAATAAGGGCCTCGGGCACGTTGAGCCTGGTGGCACTGTCGGCAATGGCCGGCTCATTCGCGATGGCGGACGACTCCGGCTGGTATGTCGGGGGCAACATCGGCCAGTCGAGAGCAAAGATCGACGATCCGAAGATCGCGAGCAGTCTCTTGGGAGAAGGTTTTTCCACGAGCGGGATCACCGATGATGATCGGCACGTCGGCTTCAAGCTATTCGGTGGCTATCTGTTCAACCGGCATTTCGCCCTTGAAGGAGGCTATTTCGATCTGGGAGAGTTCGGCTACACGGCAAACACGGTCCCCGCAGGAACGTTGAGCGGCGAAATCAAGCTCAAAGGCGTCAATCTCGACGCGGTGGGCATTCTGCCTTTCACGCAAAAGTTCTCCGGGTTTGGGCGCGTCGGATTGATCTACGCCGATGCCAAGGACAGGTTCACCGGAACCGGTGCGGTAAACGTGACCGATCCCGATCCCGGCAAGCGGAGGGCGAGCTACAGCTTCGGTGTGGGGCTCGAATACGACGTCATCGAATCTGTCGGACTGCGTGCCGAGGCCCAGCGTTATCGGATCAACGATGCCGTGGGCAACAAAGGCGACATCGATCTTGTCTCGGTGGGCGTGGTCTATCGATTCGGCGGGGATACGCCCGCCCGGGCCGCAACACCGCCACCGCTGCCTGCGACAGCTGCCAATGCTGTCATGGAGCCGGTACCCACGCTGGTCGTCGTGCCGGTCCCGGCGCTGCTCCAGCAGTACTGCAGCATCCTGGACATCCAGTTCGAGGTTGACGAGGATGACATTCAGCGCGAAGAGAAGGAGAAGCTCGGCGTCCTGGGCACCTTCCTGAATAAATATCCCGACACCACGGCGGTGATCGAGGGCCACACCGACAATGTGGGGACGAGTGAGGAGAATGTGAAACTATCGCAGCGCCGGGCGGATAGTGTAGTCAGCTACCTGGAAGGTAGCGCGCACATCGCCCCTTCGCGGCTCAAGGCAGTCGGCTACGGAGAGACGCGTCCCCTCGCGGACAACCGCACCGAGGACGGAAAACGCCGAAACCGGCGTATCGATGCAGTCGTCGCGTGCGCGACGGACATCCAAGGGCTCACGGTGCTTCCCGCCCGCCTCACCATGGCCATGCTGATCGAGTTCGACCAGAACAAGGCTGACATCAGGCCGCAATACCGGGACGAACTGCGCAAGGTCGCGGATTTTCTGAAGGCGAATCCTTCCGTGTCCGCAACTGTGGAGGGCCACACCGGCAATCTGCAGGCGAGCCCCGAGTTGGGGATGGAAATATCCCAGCGCCGCGCTCAGAACGTAGTCAACTACCTGGTGGATGACTTTGGTATCGCTGGCTCGCGGCTCTCCGCTGAAGGATTCGGCAAGGGCCGGCGCTTTGCCTACAACACGAGCCTGGAAGGACAGCAGGAAAACCGCCGCGTCAACATTATCTTCGACTACGCCAGATAGTCGATCGACGATCCCCAGGTTTTGATTTGGGGATCGATGGGATTGACTCCTCTTCGCATCGTACCTGCGGCAAAGGCGCCGCAGGTACGCGTCGGGCTTAGCAACGTCACGATCGAGTGGGAGTGAGGCGCCGGCGCGCGTCAGCTCCACCTTGGTCCTATTCGTCGGCCGCCGTGTCGGGCGAGGGTTGATCCAGCCGCTGCCGTAGTGCTTCGAGAATCCTGCCTGCTTTCTCGATGCTTGTTGAATCGAAGCCCTCACCGAGCCTGTTGACCCACGGAGCCTGGGCTCCCAGGGCTGCCTCGTAGGCCTGTACACCTTTGGCCGTCATTACGACGAGCTTGGCGCTTCGATGGTGTGGATTGTCCTTCAACTCGACGAAATCCTCGGCCGCGAGCTCACCGACGATCCGCTGCACCCCCTGTCGATTCAACCCCATGTTTCGCGCAAGTCGGGCCACCGGTTCGGGAACGGGAGACAAGGCAATTGCTCCCAGCACCTGCCAGCGGGCGCTCGTGAGGCCAAACCCTGCCACGAGGCGATCGCCCGCAGCGAGCAAGCGGCCGTTGAGCCGGAAGACCGTCACGATGAGTTCGCTGAGGGCCGCGCCTGAGGGCGTCCTGAGATCATCATCCTTCATACGCAATATATTTCCATATTGACACTACGTTGTCAATCTGACAGCATGCACTACTCCAGATTGAGCCGGAGCGGCAGATCGCGAGCTCGGCGGCAACTATCCAACACTGAGAGATAAAGATGCAAAGTAACGGCAATGAATCGCGAGTCTTCCGCATCGACAGGTTCGTCGTGCCCGCAGCTGCGGAAGCAGAGTTTCTAAGTACGGTGACTGAGACTAATACCGTATTTGACGCAATGGACGGCTGCCTTCAGCGCCACGTGCTGAAGCAGGAAGGGCCAACCGGCCACAACACCTACATCACCATCGTCGAATGGGCGTCCATCGCAGCGATCCAGAAGGCAGGGGCAGCGGTGGCTGCCAAGCACAAGGAAATGAATTTGAATCCGCAGGAGCTGTTGCAGCGCCTGCAGATCAAGGCCGAACTGGGCAACTACTTTCCCGTGGCCGGCAAGAGCGTCTGAGTATCCGCAGCAGGACGCGCCGGACGAGATCGGTGCCGGGATGGCGAGGTGGCCGGGAAGTTCGCCAGCAACGCAGTGGGATTAGAATCCAAGTGTTTGTTGTGCCGGTTGCGATGTGCCGATCCGGACACCCTCCAGTTCGAGCATGCGGAGCTTCGCTGCCGAGCCCCCTGGTGCCGAGAAGCCACCCACCTTGCCGCCGGCAGCCAATACCCGGTGGCACGGGATGATCAGCGGTACCGGATTGTTTGCCATGGCCTGGCCAACGTCGCGCGCCGCTTCCGGGCCGGCACCGAGTTCTTTTGCCAATGTGCCGTAGGTGGTTGTGTTACCCCAACCGACACGCCGCGTTGCGGAGTAGATCCGTTCGAAGAACTCCTCTTGCTCACCGAGGTCGAGCCGGACGTCTGAAAAATCGACCTTGTCGCCCTCAAAATAGCGCGTGACGGCAATGACGGTGTCGGTCACCGTCGCTGTGAGCTTGCCGAAATTCAGCACCGGCAACCGCCGAAGTAGACTTCGTTCGGCCGCTTCGGCACTTCGCGCCGGCAACTGCAGGCGCCTAATGCCCGCATCGTTCCAGGCGATGGCGCAAAAGCCACCCGCTGTTTCAAAGACGATATAGTCGTGCAGCGCCTGGTTCACTACATTTCCCACATCTTGATCTGTCATTGATCGGGTACGGCCGGCTCGCGAGCTCGCATAGCCGTGCCGACACCCACCCGCAACTTACGCCGCCGCCTGCTCCCGCCGGCGTTCCAATGTCAGCAGATATTCCTTGGCATCGAGTCCGCCTGCAAAGCCGGTCAACGAGCCATCCGAGCCGATCGCTCGATGACAGGGGGTTATGATCGAAACAGGGTTCCTGCCGTTGGCGGTTCCCACGGCGCGCGACGCCTGCGGATTGCCGACCTGTCTGGCGATTTCGGCATAGCTGCGCGTCTCGCCGAACGGAATCGTTAGCAAAGCCTCCCAGACCCTCTTCTGGAAGACGGTGCCTGCCATATCGAGAGCGATGGTGAAGGCGGCGCGCGTGCCGGCGAAATATTCGCCCAGCTGCCGTTCGGTCTCCAGCAGGATCGGGTGTTGGGGATCCTCCACGAGCTCACCCAACCGCACCCGCTTCGGATCATCATGTTGCCAAAGAATCGCTGCCAGTCCTGTGCCGCTCGCGACGAGTTTCAGCTTACCGACCGGCGATGCGATGGTTTTGTACGAATGAGCCATATGAGGATGCCTCCGCGTGCCCCGCATTGAATTGTATCCCGCGGAATAAATATATCCGTCGAGGGCGGTCGCCCTGATTAGGGCGGCGCCCACGTCAGAGTTGCCATCCCGCGTTTGGTATTGCCCGCCGATGCCTCCCCCGCAACGTTTATGCCATTATTGTAGCGATTTACAGGCAATTACGCCAGAATAATGCCCATATATCTGGCGCGCAAAGGATACCTGAGGCGATGTCCTGCTATTATTCTGGCATTTATCGGGCGCCTAGGCTAGAATAATGGCATCATGGCAAAGAAAACCGCCCCGCTGCTCCCGCCGACCGACCAATTGCTGCGGCAGCTTGGCGAGCGGCTGCGCCTGGCACGGCTACGCCGGCGGTTGCCCGCCAGACAAGTCGCGGAGCGCGCCGGCATGTCCCCCATGACCCTGCGCAGCCTGGAACGAGGCGGGTCGGGCGTGACCATGGGTGCTTATCTTGCTGTCATGCAAGTGCTTGGTGTTGAAAAGGATCTCGATCTGCTTGCCCGGGCGGACACTGTGGGACGTGAGCTGCAGGACGCTCGGTTGACCGCGCCTCGTAGAACACGAACACGTGCGCGTATCCCTCCGACCTCAACCACCAGTCCAATGCCGCAAGAGCCATCCATACGGGCTGGCAGGAACGCGGCCAAGCGCCGCGAAAATGCGCAGGCTTGGATCGAGAAGAGCGGCTTTGCCAGCTCCGAGACATTGGCCGGGTTACTCGAACCTGCAACTTCCCGGTCGAAGCCGAGGCGCTGAGCCATGAGCGTCGTGGTGGCTGTCTATGCCGACTGGGACGGTCTGCCCGAGCCGCTGCGCCTGGGACTATTGCATGCCCGCCAGGGTGCCGGGCGCGAGATCTTCGAATTCGAGTTCGACACCGCAGCGCTTGCTCATCCCACCATGGCCAACCTGCAACTCGACCCTCGACTCGGTCGCTTCGAGGGCCGACAACATCCGCCCCAGGGCAGGGAAAGCTTCGGAGTCTTCACCGACGCCAGCCCGGACCGCTGGGGCCGAATGCTCATGCGTCGACGTCTGGAGCGTGAGCAACGCGCTGGCCGGGTGGGTAAAACGGTTCGACTCCACGAATCCGACTACCTGCTCGGCGTGCACGACACTTTCCGCCTTGGTGCGCTGCGCTTCCGGTTAAATGACACTGGCGACTTCCTCGATAACCGCAACGACGTGGCAGCACCACCGTTCGTTCAACTGCGCAAGCTGGAGTCCGCCAGTCTCGCGCTGGAGCGCGACGAGAACAATACATCAGCAGCTGGGGATGAGTGGCTGCGTATGCTGCTTGCGCCCGGCGGATCGCTCGGCGGCGCGCGGCCCAAGGCTAGCGTCGCCGATCCAGACAAGCAGCTTTGGATCGCGAAGTTTCCCAGCGTGCGCGATGAGCATGACGTGGGTGCGTGGGAACTGGTGCTGCACACCCTGGCCCGAAACTGCGGTCTGCTGGTTCCCGCAAGCATCGCGCGCCGCTTCGCGAATCCGCATCACACTTTCCTCGTGAAACGCTTCGATCGCACAGCGGAGGGACGGCGACTGCACTTTGCCTCCGCGATGACGCTCACTGGCCGCGAGGACGGCGACGATGCATCGACCGGAACGAGCTATCTGGAGATCGCCCGTGCGCTGATCGATCATGGCGCGCAAACCAATGCCGATTTGCGCGAACTATGGTCGCGGATCGTCTTCAACCTGCTCGTATCCAACACGGACGACCACCTGCGAAACCATGGCTTCATCCTGGACCCGGGCAAAGGCTGGCGCCTGTCCGCGGCATATGACATGAATCCAGTACCCGGGTCTCACGGATTGAAACTCAACATCAGTGCGGCCGACAACGCCCTGGATCTCGGCCTGGCTCGCTCGGTGGCGCCGTATTTTCGTATCGCTGTGAAGACAGCCTATGAGATCATTGAACGCAGCCGTTCGATCGTCAGGCAGTGGAACACGATTGCCACTCGCCTGGCAGTACCGGCCCGCGAGCAGGAGCGCATGGCGGCAGCCTTTCAGCTTGCGGCCTAGCCGCATCAACCCTCTCGCGTATCGGGTCAGCGCCGCTTGTCGTGCTTTCCGCGGCGCCGCGCCGTCTCAGGCTGTGGCTTGACCCGTCTTTCCCTGACGTACGGATTCTTGTCAGTGCGGTATTCGACGGCCACGGGGGTGGCGAAGAGATCGAACGTCTTTCGAAACACATTCGCCAGAAAGCGAGTGTAGGAATCGGGCACCGAGGCCGTCTGGTTGCCGTGGATCACGATGCGAGGTGGATTTCTGCCGCCCTGATGCGCGTAGCGCAGCTTGATGCGCCGGCCATGGACGAGCGGGGGCTGGTGCACCGTCAGCGCATGCTCCAGCGTTTTCGTCAGCACACGCGTCGGCATTTCGCGAAATGCCGCCTCGTAGGCGCGCACCATGGACTGGACAACCTCGCCGACTCCCGTGCCGTGCCGGGCGGAGATGAAGTGCAGCGGCGCGAAGGGCACGAAATCAAGCTTGAGAGCGAGCTGGCGGTGGATGGTTTCGCGCTGGTCCTGGGGAACGCCGTCCCACTTGTTGACCGCGATGATCAGCGCACGCCCGCGCTCGAGCGCCAATCCCAACACGCTGGCATCCTGCTCCGCCACGTTGTCATGGGCATCCAGCACCATGATGACGACATGCGCCTCATCGATGGCCTGCAAAGTCTTGGCGACGCTCGCGCGCTCTATCACGCCTTCGACTTTCGAGCGGCGCCGTACGCCTGCCGTGTCGATGAGCACGAAGTCACGCTCATCACGGCGGAACGGCACCAGAATGCTATCGCGCGTAGTGCCCGGCTCATCGCTCGCGATCACCCGCTCATGCCCAAGAAGGCGGTTGACCAGTGTCGACTTGCCTACGTTCGGGCGACCAATGATGGCAATGCGTATCGCACCGAAGCTCGCATCCTCCGCGGGCTGCGGCTCGAGCCCGGCGAGCACGTGCTCCATCAGGTCTTCGCAGCCCTGGCCGTGGGCCGCCGAGATCGTCAACGGCTCGCCCAACGCGAGCGAATGGAAGTCCGCGGCCACGAAGTCGGGATCGAGCCCCTCCGCCTTGTTCAAGGCGAGCGTGACAGGCTTGCCCGACCGCCGCAGCTCACGCACGACGAAATGATCCGCGGGCGTCAGTCCCTCACGCACGTCGGCCAGAAATACCAGTCGATCCGCTTCCTGCACGGCGCGCTCGGTCTGCGCCCGCATCTGTGTCTCGATACCGACCGGGTTCTCTACCAGCCCGCCCGTATCGATGACAACGTAAGGAATGGGACCGACCCGGCCGTAGCCATACTGGCGGTCACGCGTAAGCCCCGGTATGTCCGCGACAATGGCATCGCGTGTACCGGTCAGAACATTGAAGAGAGTCGATTTGCCGACGTTAGGCCGGCCCACGAGGGCGATGACGGGCAGCACGCTAGCAACCCGTCGATTGAACGCGCAGCGTCACGAGGGCGCAGTAGATGCACATTCTTCGCAATCAGGCTCCTGCTAATTGGGCGTAGTCGGCGGCGGCGTAACGGGCGGCGGGGCAACGGGTTCCGGAGCGACCGGCTCCGGCTCCGGGGCCGCGGTCGCAGGCGCGGCCGGCGAAGGCACCGCCGGCTCCGACGCTGCCGGCGCAGCTGGTCCGGCCTTATCTTGCGCGGGGACCTTCCGCGTGCCCGACATGGTCGCGCCAATCGGAGTCGTACGAAACGCGCTGATGCGTCCCGCGTCGTTGATGACCAGTACCATGTTGTCCACGATCAACGGCGCGTTGCTCACTCGCACTTTGCCAGAGGGCGCGCGAGCAGCGATCTCCCCGGTGGCCTTGTCCAGCCAGTGCACATTGCCCTGATAGTCGGCGACAACGACGGCATTGTCCGTCGTCGCGACTGCAGACAGGCCGCGGTGAGCGAGCGCCTTCTGACGCCAGATTTCGGCGCCCGTACGGCGCCTCAATGCAGCGATCTCTCCATCCGCCGTGGCAATGTAGAGAGCGTCGTCGTCGAGCCCGATCCCGCGATAGCTCGATGCATCGTGAGACCACCAGATCTGTCCCGTGTCGAGCGCGAGCATGGCAACACGGCCCTGAAAGCCGACGGCATACACATCCTGGCCCGACACGCGGACGGTCGAATCGACGTCGACGAGCCGCTCGAGCTCGGTACGGCCGTGCGGGGGCGCAATAGTTGCTTCCCACTGCAACGTGCCGTCGTTCATGTTGACTGCAACGACCTTGCCATTGTCGAAGCCGCACAGCGCGACCTCCCCGACGATGACCGGGCGCGAGGTGCCGCGATGCGACAAGCGCGGTTCCTGCTGCTCCGGCGTCCACAGCGCATGCCCATCTTTTGGCGATAGGCCACGCAGCTTGCCGTCGACCGTGCGCACGGCAACCATGCGCTCCGAGATCGCCGGCGCCGACAGCACTTCACCGTTGAGCCGCACTCGCCACCGGATCTTGCCGTCGGCTGCGTTGAGTGCAATGACCTCTCCGCCACTGGAGCCCACGGCAACGAGATCGCCCCCGACCCCTGGGCCACCGGAGATGGCGGCCTTGGTCTTGGTGCGCCACACGGAGTGCCCGTTGGCGAGATCGAACGCGACGACGTCACCGCTGTGGCCGGCCGCGTAAACGCGATTACCTTCCGCGGCGAGCCCCAGTCCGAGACGCAAGGCCTTGGCGCCCTTGTCGGCGACTGAGGCGCTCCAGACGCGATCGACCTTCAGCGTCGCGGAGAACGGCGTGAGCTGCGCCGGTTTGTCGATCTCCTTGTCCTTGGAACAGGCCGCAAAGACCAAAAGCGCGGCGATCATCGCCCAGCGTTGCAGTTGTCGCATGTTGTTACTTTGCAGCCTCGGCCTGTGCGGCCTGTGCAGTCTGTGCCGCCGGCGCCTTGGCGGCGGACGGCAACGGCGCGGCGTCAGCCACGAGGTCGGAGATCTTGAGATCGAGGAGCGAAGTGTCGGTCACGCCGCTACCCACATCCATTCCGCGCGCGGCGCGGTATTCGGTCAGGGCACCGGACTTGTCGCCTTTCGCATAGAGGGCATCGCCGCGCACCTCGTGAAAGCGGGGAGCGAATGCGCCAGGCTCCACGCCATTGAGGGTCGCGAGCGCATCATCAGGCTTTTGCTGCGCGATCTGGACCCGCGCGAGCCGCAACCGTGCCAGTAAAGCCAGATGCGGGTCCTTGGAACGCTGGCTGACGGCCTGCAACTCCGTGTTGGCCTTGTCCAGCTCGTTGGCTTCCACGTACACGCGGGCCGCCGCGAGCTTCGCCTGGTCCATGTACGGGGACGAGGAATAGTTGTGCTCCAGGTCGCCCAGCAGAACCAGACCTTCCGTCCGATCGCCGCGCCCGAATGCCTGGAGCATCTGCTCGTACTTGCCGCTCGCCTCCCTGCCGACCTGGTCGAGGTGCGACTCCCACCAGCGCCAGCCTCCGATGCCCAGGGCACCCACGGCAATGCCGGCCACGATCCAAAGGCCATTCTCGCGGAACCAGCTCTTGATCGCTTCCCACTGTTCTTTTTCAGACAGGTAATCTTCCACGGACCCCTCCTCAAATCATGCGGCGGCTTGTTACCCTTGCCGTCTCGAGGCAAGAGCCAGCGCCGCTTCGACGCCCGCCGGCAACGCAGCGATCGGGCACTCGGTCTGACTCGCTTCCTGCCGCAAAGGTTTCATGGCCACAACGCCACGGGCGAGCTCGTCGTCACCGATGATGAGAGCCAGCGCCGCACCGCTGCGATCCGCGCGGCGGAATTGTGTCTTGAAGTTACCGCCGCCCAGATTCAGCTCGAACCGGACTTGCGGCAGCCCATCCCGAAGGCGTTCCACGAGTCCCGGCCCCGCCGCAGTGGCTCGTGCGCCGTTCACGACCACGTAAACATCCGCCGCGGCTGCTGGCGGGACGCGCTGCGCCTGCACTAGCAGCTCGACGGCGCGCTCCACGCCCATGGCAAACCCGACGCCGGGGGTCGATTCGCCCCCAAGCTGCGCGATCAGGCCATCGTAACGGCCGCCGGAGCATACGGCATCTTGAGCGCCGAGTGCGTCCGTCGTCCACTCGAAGACTGTCCGGGTGTAGTAATCGAGCCCCCGCACGAGGCGCGGGTTGACCTCATACGCCACCCCAATGTCTTGCAGAGTGTTGCAGAGTGTATCGAAGTGCTCGCGCGATTCCGGATCGAGGTGATCCGTCAACAGCGGCGCGGCAGCGATAATCTCCTGCATCTCGGGATTCTTGCTGTCGAGAATGCGCAGGGGATTGCCCTCGAGGCGTCGCTTGCTGTCGCTGTCGAGCCGCGCCTCGTGGCCGCGGAAGTAGGCGACTAGCTTCTCGCGATACACACGCCGGGCTTCCGGCGTGCCGAGGGAGTTGATGTTGAGCTTCACGCGCTCGATTCCGAGCCTGCGCCACAGGCGTGCCGTCATTGCCATGAGCTCGGCATCGACGTCGGGGCCCGGGAAGCCGATCGCCTCCACGTTCACCTGATAGAACTGCCGGTAGCGCCCCTTCTGCGGCCGCTCATGGCGGAACATCGGGCCGATGCACCACAGCTTGTGCCGTGCACCTCGCAGCATGCCGTTCGAGATGGCCGCGCGCATGACGCCGGCCGTCGCTTCGGGACGCAGCGTGAGACTCTCGCCCCCCTGGTCGGTGAAGGTATACATTTCCTTCTCGACCACGTCCGTAAACTCTCCGATCGCGCGCTTGAAAAGTTCGGTGTGCTCGACGATCGGCACACGAATTTCTTCGTAGCCGTAGTCCGTGAGCAGGTCCCGTACGGTGCCCTCGAGATGCTGCCAGGCTGCAATCTGCGCCGGCAGCACGTCATTCATTCCGCGGACAGGCTGTATCTGCTCTGCCAACTCAACCTCCGTCGGCGACCGGCTTGGCGCGGACGGCGCGCCCGCGCGCGTTGATGGAAAACTTTGCGCTGCCATCGGGCAGCACGCTGCTGGTAATCGCTGCTGGACGGCCGTTGAACTCGATCGCGACGCCCGAGGCATTGCCCAGGACGATACGCAGCGGAGCCGGCCCCTTTACGGTATGTGCGGAAGCTGCGGCACCCACATCGTAGAACAGACGCTGTCCCGAAGCGTCGTACACCTCGGCCCAACTGTCAGCCGAGAATTTCAGTGTGAGTTCGGCATCCTTCCCACGAGACGGGGAGCTGCCGGCGGTCGCCGACGCCTGTTTTGCAGGCGTTGCCGCGGACGCGGGCGCGGGCGCGGGATTTTTCGCACCAGCCTTCACACCGGTCACCGCCGCATCGGTCGAAACACTAGCGGCCGCACTGGCTTGCTTCTCTGGCGCGGGCGACGCGGTACTACTGTTGCTGGAAGCGGCATTCGCGGCAGGCGGGCTCGATGCAGCGGCTGCGCCGTTACCTGCAGCGTTACCGCCTGTCTGCCCCTGCCCCTGCGTTTGTGTTTGCGTCTGGGCCAGCGCCGTCGCTCGCGACTTGTCGCGCGACAAAGTGAGTATCCACCAGACTGTACCTATGAGCCCGATCGCCACCAACACGAACACCGCGGGCACCACGAGCTTGCCCGGGTCGCTGGTCGGGCGAGCTCGGGAGATGCGCGTCAGGTCCGGCGGCCCCTGGGATCCGCGGGTGGAGTTTGAATACAGCTCCTGCAGCTCCGCCGGCGGCTCGCCGATCAGCTCGGCGTAGTGCCGCAGATGGCCGCGGGCATAGACCGGAGCGCCGAGCGCGGCGAAGTCCTCCGCCTCCAGGGATTCCAGGATCCTGGCATCGACGTGCAGCTTCTCGGCGGCTTGCAGAATCGTAAGCCCCTTGCGCTCGCGGCCGCTCCGCAGCCGCGTGCCGATACCGGCGCGTACATCGCCACCTGCTTCCGCCATGAGGATCAGCCCGGGTTACGATCGAGATCGGCCAGCGCGCGCGCCTGGTCCGTGCCCGGGAAATCGAGGCGCAGCTTGCGCGCGTAACGCTCGGTGCCGAGCCGGTCACCCTGTGCGCGCGTGATGCGTACACCAAGGAGGAGCAGATCCGGCGTGGCCGGGAAAGCCCCGATATAGCTGTCGATCTGCGCCCGGGCTTCCAGCAGCTTGCCGCCGCGGAATTCCAGATCGCTGAGCTGATAGGCGGCTTCCGAAAAATTCGGGCGAATGATGAGCGCCTGTTTGAAGTTGCGGGCAGCCTCCTCATCGCGCTTCGCGGAGTGCAGGCAGACTCCCGCGTTGGTGTAAGCCGCCTCGGGGGTGCGATACAGAGCGTTGTGTGCGGCTTCCCCGAAACGACGCACGCCCTCGTCCGTCCGTCCGGTCCGGCACAGGTAGACCGCGTAGTTGTTCAAAAGCTCCGGATCGTGCGGCGCGAGGTGCAGGGCCGTCTGAAACTCGCTGTCGGCCTTGGCCGGATCGCCCAGACGGTCGTAGAGCATTGCGCGTGCGCTGTGGACGCCTGGGTTGCTCGGATTCTGCTGCAGGGCGCGATCGAGCTTTTCCTTTGCCAGGGGAATCTCGCCCTGACGCAGATACGCGATGCCGAGCTGCGTGTTGTAAGTGGCGGCGTCCTTCTCCTGCTTGATCGCATGCTGCGAGCTGCAAGCGGCTACGCAGAGCGCTATGCAGACGCCCAACACCTTCCTCATCAGAAGTGATCCGTCCATGCTGGTTGCTGTGCGGGCGTTCATTGTTGGACCGCGACGCCGAAAACCTTGCTTCCGAGCCGCACGGTCGTACGGTCGATCACGCGGCCCGCCAGTTGCCCGCAGGCAGCGTCGATGTCGTCACCGCGCGTGCGGCGAATCGTCGCGAGCACGCCGCGCCGGATCAACTCGTCGCGGAATCTCTGTATCACGGGCAGCGGCGAGCGCTTGTAGCGCGTGCCGGGAAACGGGTTGAACGGAATGAGGTTGACCTTGGCCGGATGGCCCTTCAGAAGAGAGCCGAGTGCGCGTGCCTGGGCCGGGGAATCGTTGACGCCCTCGAGCATGACGTACTCGAATGTCACGCTGCGGCCATTCTGCTCATCGATGTAGTGCCAGCAGGCTTCGAGGAGCTCGGCGATCGGGTGCTTGCGGTTGATCGGAACGAGCTCGCTGCGCAGCTCGTCATCGGGCGCATGCAAGGAGACGGCGAGCGCCACG
>JAQGOC010000170.1 GCA_028293805.1 Gammaproteobacteria bacterium | reverse complement strand
CCCGACCCGCTGGATAAGCGCTTGTCGGGCCACATAATTTTCACTTCGGGACTGTCAAGTTGCTGCACTTTCTCACGCGCCTTTTCGGCAGCCGCAACGAGCGGCTCGTCCGCAGCTACGGCCGCTTCGTCCGTTCCGCCGCCGAGCTCGAGCCGCCCATCCAACGGCTGAGCGATGCAGAGCTGCGCGGCAAAACAGATGAGTTCCGGCGCCGGCTGAAGGAGGGTGCCGCTCTCGATGACCTGCTGCCGGAGGCTTTCGCAGTAGTGCGGGAAGCCGCACAGCGCACTCTCAAGATGCGTCACTTCGACGTGCAGCTGATCGGCGGCACGGTTCTACACCGTGGAATGATCGCCGAGATGCGTACGGGCGAAGGCAAGACGCTGGTGGCCACACTGGCCGCCTACCTCAATGCGTTGCCGGGCGAGGGCGTTCACATCGTCACCGTGAACGAATATCTGGCACAGCGCGACGCGGACTGGATGGCCCCGATCTATCGTTTCCTCGGCCTCACCGTCGGAGTGATCAAGAACTCCCAGAGCCCTCAGGAGAAGCGCGAGGCCTACAACTGCGACATCACTTACGGCACCAACAACGAGTTCGGCTTCGACTACCTGCGCGACAACCTCGCGGTCCGCCTCGAGGACTAGGTGCAGCGAGGGCTCGCCTACGCGGTGGTCGACGAGGTCGACTCGATCCTGGTCGACGAAGCGCGTACGCCGCTCATCATCTCCGGACCCGCGGAGGAGAGCACCGAGCTGTACCTGCGCATCAACAAGCTCGTGCCGCGCCTGAAGCGCCAGCTCGAAGAGGACGGTCCGGGCGACTTCTCCGTGGAGGAGAAGAGCAAACAGGTCCACATCACGGAAGAGGGTCACGAGCGCGTCGAGCAGCTCATGGCGCAGGACGGCCTGCTGCGCGAGGGCGAGAGCCTGTATGACCCGGCCAACATCCGTCTCATGCATCATCTCAACGCGGCGCTTCGCGCGCACGCGTTGTACAAGCGCGATGTCGAGTACATCGTGCGCGGCGGCGAAGTCATCATCGTCGATGAGTTCACCGGCCGCACCATGCAGGGCCGGCGCTGGTCCGACGGCCTTCACCAGGCGGTGGAAGCCAAAGAAGGCGTGCGCGTGCGCGAGGAGAACCAGACGGTCGCCTCGATCACGTTCCAGAACTATTTCCGCCTCTACAAGAAGCTCGCGGGCATGACCGGCACGGCGGACACCGAGGCCCCCGAGTTCCTGCAGATCTACGGCCTCGAGGTCGTGGTGATTCCGACCCACCGGCCGATGATCCGCAAGGATATGCCGGACTTCGTGTATCTGACGCAGGACGATAAATTCAAGGCGATCATCGAGGACATCCGCGATTGCGTGGAGCGCGAGCAGCCCGTGCTCGTCGGCACGACGTCCATCGAGACATCCGAGTTTCTCTCCGGACTCCTGGGCACCGAAAAGATCCCGCACGAAGTTCTCAACGCGAAACAACATGAGCGCGAGGCGCAGATCGTAGCTCAAGCGGGCCGCCCGGGCGGCGTGACCATCGCCACCAACATGGCGGGCCGCGGCACGGATATCGTGCTCGGCGGCAAGCTTGAAGCGGAATACACGGAAGCCGGCGACGTCGACGAGGCCACGCGGCAGAGCATGCGTGCGCAGTGGCAGGAACGGCACGACAAAGTGCTCTCCGCGGGTGGCCTGCACATCATCGGCACGGAGCGTCACGAGTCGCGGCGCATCGATAACCAGCTGCGCGGACGCTCGGGACGCCAGGGCGATGCGGGCTCGAGCCGCTTCTATCTGTCGATGGAAGACAACCTCATGCGCATCTTCGGCGACCCGATGCGCACCAAGCGCCTGCTGCAGATGGCGGGCATGAAGGAAGGCGAGGTGATCGAGAGCGGCATGCTCACACGCCAGATCGAGAAGGCCCAGCGCAAGGTCGAGTCCCACAACTTCGATATCCGCAAGCAGCTGCTGCTGTTCGATGACGTGGCGAACGACCAGCGCAAGGTCGTCTACCAGCAGCGCACCGAGATCATGGGCACGGAGGATCTGTCTGCCGCCATTCGCGGAATCATGGAAGAGGCGGTAGGGTCGCTCATTGACCAGTATCTGCCGAAGCACGTCGCTGCCGCGGACTGGGACCTGCAGGGGCTTTCCGAGGCCTTGCTGAAGGACTTCAATGTCGGCGTCGAGCCGAAGAAGTGGCTCGAGCAGGAACCGGAGCTCGAAGAGCAGACCCTGCGGCAGCGCCTCGTTACCGCGGTGAATGACGCCTACGACGCCAAGGTCGCGCGCATCGGCCCGGCCATCATGCGCCATATCGAGAAGGACATGATGCTGCGCATGTTGGATCAACACTGGCGCGATCATCTGGGCGCAATGGACTACCTGCGCCAGGGCATTCACCTGCGCGGCTATGCCCAGAAGGATTACCGCTTCGAGTACAAGCGCGAGGCCTTCGAGTTGTTCGCGGCGATGCTCGACCGCGTGAAGTTCGAGACGGTGTCGCTGCTTACGAAGATCGAAGTCAGAACTCAGGAAGAGATCGACCGTGACGAGGAAGAGCGGCGCGACCGTCTCATGCGCGCGTTGCAAGCGCAGCACGCGGAGGCGCAGTCGCTACTGTCTGCCGACGGTGCGGAAGCACCTCCGGTGCCGGAGAGTGGCTTCGGGCAAGCACCCGGCGCACTCGCGGGTGTCGGAGGGCCTCGCTCTCTGCCGCCCCTGCCCGACCCGCAAGGGACGTTCGTTCGGGGTGAGCGCAAAGTCGGGCGTAATGAGCCCTGCCCCTGCGGATCGGGGAAGAAGTTCAAGCACTGCCACGGCACGCTGTCGAGCGTGGAATAAGGGACAGTGCCTGTTCTGGTGGTCGCGGCGGCTCTGTATGACCACGACGGGCGTGTGCTCATCGCGGAGCGCCCCCCCGGCAAGCACATGGCGGGACGCTGGGAGTTTCCGGGCGGCAAGGTCGTCGCCGGCGAATCGGAAGCACAGGCACTCGCCCGCGAGATTCGGGAGGAGCTCGGCGTGGATATCACGGCGAGCCGCCCCTTCATGCGGCTCGTCCACTCCTACAATGACCGGGATGTCGAGCTCTCGATGTGGATCGTAGAGAGCTTTCGCGGTGAGCCTCGAGGCCTGGATGGCCAGCAGCTGAAGTGGGTGGCGCCCGAAATGCTTGTCGCGGAGGACATCCTCGAGGCCGATCGCCCGTTCGTAGAAGCGCTCGGCGAGCTGCCGGGATCGGCCGGGACGGGGTCTGCGCGGTAAGGGAAAACCGTTTGCCGCCGCAGGGGCGAGCTGGCGTGAGCGTGGACGCCGCGTGTGGCTCTGGGCTGGCACCGTTCTTGCGGAGATCTGCGGACGGCTGTGTACAATGCGGCTCGTCCCACGAACGTAATTGGACCAACATGGCAGCGCAGACCGAACTTCCGGACGTCCGTCTTGATCCCGCGGCAATGTACCGGGAAGAAATCTTTACCGATCGTCGTGCGGGAACGATCCGCCGTCTTACGCCAGTGACTTTGAATGGCGAAGTCGACAGCGCGCGGCCAGTGCTTTTTTCGGGCCAGACGCAGCTGTTGACGCCGGCGGGCGTATTGCCCCTGGTATTCGAGATCGATGCGACTACGCTCGAGGAAGCGCTACAGAAATTCCCCGATGGCGTGAAGGTTGCGCTGGAGCAGGCGATCGACGAGGCGCGTGAGATGCGTCGCGAAGCCGCGACACGCATCGTGGTGCCGGAAGTGGGTGGTGCGGGCCTCGGGCCGGCTCCCGGTGCGGGCGGCAAGATCAAGTTTCCCTGACGACTGACGGAAGGCCTCGGCGGCTCGCTCCGCCCTCCGTCTGCCGCCGGCTGAATGCCCTCGCCGCCGCTGTCATGCGCCGCCTGCAATGCAAGGCGAAAGCGCTGACTGTGCGGAACGCGACGCCTGCTTGGAGCGTTACTTCCATCTGGGGTAGCACTTTCGGTACGGCGCAGCCGCGAGGATTGTATGAATAGCACAGACGCAGCTGGCGCGGGCGTTCCCGCCGTCAGCGTGGGCCTGCCGGTTTTCAACGGCGAGACTTTTCTCGAAGTCGCCATTAACTCCGTACTGGCGCAGTCTCACGATGATCTCGAGCTGATCATCTGCGACAACGCTTCGACCGATCGCACGGCCGAAATCTGCAATGATTACGCCGCCCGCGATGCTCGCATCCGTTACTTCCGCAACCCGCACAATCTTGGTGCGGCGCCGAACTACAACCTGGCCTTCAGCCACGCCCGCGGCCGTTATTTCAAATGGCTCGCGCACGATGACCGCATGACGCCGTCCTATCTTGCGAAGACGGTGCGGGTGCTCGATGAACGATCCGACGCGGTGTTATGTAATAGCGTCGTGTCCTACATCGATCCCAGCGGCGCGCCGATCGGCTTGTACAACAGCGGCCTGGCTCGCGCGGACTCGCAGTCCGCCGCGGCGCGGTTTGGCTGGATGGTGTTGCGGTCGCATTCCTGCGTCGATTTCTTCGGCCTCATCCGCCGGGAAGCCCTGCAGAACTCGCTTCTCCATGGCAGCTTTCATGGCGCGGATCGTGCGTTGCTCGCGCAACTGGCCATCCGGGGCCGATTGATTCAACTTCCAGCGCCGCTCGTCGAGATGCGCGAGCATCCCAACCGCTACACGCGATCGCAGGCGCGCTCGGCCGATCGGGCCGCCTGGCACGATGCGTCCCTGCGCGGCCGGGTCAGTTTCCCGACGTGGCGGTTGTATGCGGAATATTTGAAGATGATTCGTCGGGAGCGGATGCTGTCGGACGAGCGTGCCCGGTGCTATGCGGTTCTCGCCCGGTGGTGGGGCCATAACTGGAATCTCGCGCGAGCGGGCGTGGACGTGCTCGCCGTGCTGGCCCCCGGCATCCCCGGTGCGGCGGAACGCCTGAAAACGCGCCTGTTTGGCGCTGCTCCCGGACATCTTATCGCGGATCGCAAGCAATGAGCGCAGCCAGTTCGCTGCTCTCGGCCGTGGACCCGGCGCTGAATGCGCCGGCGCGCCAGCGCGAGGCAGGAGCCCAGCGGTTTCGTATAGCCATGGTCGCGGCTTGTCCGATGCCGGCTCGCCGCGGAACGCCGCTGCGCGTCGAGCGCCTGGCCGAAGCGCTGTCCGCGCGGGGTCATCATGTCGAGCTCATTACGTATCATGTGGCGGACGATGCGCAGGTCCTCGACTTTCCGGTGCATCGGATCTTCAACAGGCGTCTGTACTGGCGCATGCCGGCCGGCCCCAACCTGCGCAAGTTGTTTCTCTACGACCCTGCTCTCGCTGTCAAACTATGGCAGGTGCTCGCGGCAGGGCGGTTCGACGTCATTCATGCACACCATCTCGAGGGATTGCTCGTCGCGTTGCCCGCTCGCCTGCGGCATCAGATCCCCATCGTCTACGACGCGCATACCATGTTGTCTTCGGAGCTGCCGAGTTATGGCCCGTCGTTTACCCGCCGCGCGGTGGGGGCCGTGGGGACCTGGCTCGATGGAGTACTGCCGCGCGGCGCCGATCATGTCGCGGCGGTGACGAACGACATTCGCGACAGGCTCATCGGTCATCATGGCATGAATCCCGACTGCATCTCCGTCGTGACGAACGGCGTGGAGATGGCGAACTTTCGCATCGGGACGCCCGCGCACGCCGATGGGATCACGCGCCTCATCTACACGGGTACGCTCGCAGCGTATCAGGATGTCGACTTGCTTCTGGAGGCCTTTGCGAAGGCGCGCCGCGTTCGTCCGGACCTGCGTCTCTCAATGGCGGTAAGCAACCCGTTTGATCCTTATGAGGCGCAGGCGGCCCGGCTCGGCATACGCGACGCCATCGATCTTCTTCCGGACAGCTTCGATGAGTTGCCGCGCCAATTGGCAGCCTCGACGGTCGCCGTGCTGCCACGCAGGCACTGCCCCGGCATCCCGCAGAAGCTGCTCAACTACATGGCCGCTGGCAAAGCAATCGTGTGCAGCGCCGGTTCCGCCAAACTTCTCGAGAACGAGCGTACGGGGCTCGTCGTACCCAACGGCGACGTGGAGGCGTTTTCGCAGGCGCTGCTGCGTCTCGTCGGCAATCCCGCACTCGCTCACGAGCTCGGCAATCGTGCGCGGGAGCAGGTGGAACACAGTTATAGCTGGGATCACGCTGCCGAGCGGCTCGAGCGGATCTATGAGCAACTCGTGCCGGCAGCCGCCGTCGCACGCTGACCGACGATCCCGGAGCGCCAGGGCTGCTAGCGCGGCTTCTTGAATCGATCCATTACCCGCTTAGCCAGGTCGAACAGGATCGGCGGCGTGAGCAGGTTCGCGGCCTTGATCACGAAGCGCGCGGGATCGGGCCTGCCCTTGAATTCCACCGCCTTGGAGCGGGCAGCCCAGCCCGGCACCGGGGGCGCCGTGTAGTAGTACCAGGACAGGCACAGGCGCGCACGCCCGTTGGGGCAGGTGAGGGGCCGCCGATGGCCGTGCAGCGCGTTCGGCGTGTTGAATATCGCCACGCGATTGAACAAGGGCTCTATCGCCACCTCCTGATGTCTGGGGTGCGTTACGGGATCGTTTGAGTGCAGCTCCAGCTGGCCGCCCCATTCAGCGGGCCAGTCGCGGTTCAAGTACAACAGCACGTTGATACGGCGATCGAGCTTGAGCTCGCGTTGGGTGGCAAAGTCATAATGCAGCCCGAGAAAGCCCCCCGGCGACACTTTCATATAGCCGGCGGCGTGCAGGTGCGGATCGGGTATCAGGCCGCTGATGCCCGTTAACCCCTCGAGAAAGCGCACGAACGGCGCGCTATTCAGCGCATGCACGATGATCTCGGCTGTCGGGCCGAACAAGGCGGCGTCCGAGCACACCTGCTTCGACTCATTCACGTTGTCGTACGTCGTCCACCTCGCGCTGGCGGCCGGCAACTCGGCAACGGCCTGGTCCAACAGCGAGTCGGCGAACAGGCCGTCGAGAACGATGTGCGGGAACGGGGTGGCCTGGCGATACTCGGCGCTTCTGGCGGTCGCAATCTGCGCAAGCGCCTCTTTGTCCAGTACCTGCGAGGGTACGAGTATCGGCGCGGCTCCCGTGTCCGCCTCGTTTGCGCCCGGCGCGGTGCGGCTAGGCGAGCGGTAGGAGTTCGGGCTGGAGGCCGCGAGTGGCGAGCTCATGGCGGATCTCCTCGGTGTAGATCGAGTTCATGATGATGACGGCATCGGGGCGCAGGGCGGTGAGCGCATCCGGCCCCACGATCTCCCGTCCGCTGCCCGCCAGAAATTTTCCATGTTTGTGCGGGTTGATGTCCACGATGGCCTGCAGCTCAGCGCCCAGCTGCAGCGAGCTGATGAGCGAGACGCACTTCGAGCCGGAGCCCCAGATCGCCACCTTTTTGCCGGACTGCCGCCAGCGGCTCGCCGCAGCGGCGATCTCCCGCAGGCGGCTGTTGACCTCCGATTTGAATTTCTTCACCAGCGCCGCGGTCGAGGCGAGATCGTCCTCCTGGGGCAGCGTGGCGGTGGTGGGGCCGCCTGCCGGTTTTGCTTCCAGCATGAGGTACTGTCCGTCATAGGCTTTGTAGAGACCCTGGACATCGAACCCCGCGGCGCGGAACAGTCGAGCGAGCGAGCCACGCGTGAAGTAGGTGCAGTGCTCGTAGTAAATATCCCAGAAAATCCCCTGCTCGAGTACCCGCTCCATGTCGGGCAGCTCGAAGAAGACGTTGACCTGATGGCGGTCGCCGATGGTTTCGCGCACCAGGCGCACGAATTCCCGCACGGGCGCAATGTGCTCCAGCGTGTGCCTGCAGGAAACGTACTCCGCCTGCAGGTGCGCATAGCGTGGACCGTAGAGATCCACTATGAACCTCATCCGTGCGGCGGCCTCGCTCTGGTTGCGCTCCGGCCGGTAGCCGGGATCGATCCCGATGCCATTGCAGCCGCTGAGCTCGCACAGGGTCGTGAGGAACTCCCCCTTGCCGCACCCGATCTCGAGCGCCGTGATCCCGGGCCCCAGGGCGAATTTCCGGATCTGATCGTTGCAGATCTCAGCCAGGAAGCGCAGAAAACGGGGGGAGAACGCCTGGGTCTCCTCGTAAGCCGCGCTGTACTGGTTGAGGCCTATGTCGAAGCGGACATTGCCGATGAATCCGCACCCGTGACAGAACACCAATTCGATGTCGCCGCGCGGAAAGGCGAGCGCCTCGGCACGCGTCGGCAACAGTAGACAGCTGTGCGCCGGCACGTCGCGCAACTCATAAAAAGATTCCAGCTCAGCACTGCCGCAGGCCTGGCAGCCGGGCGCGGGAGTGGCGATCGGGGTGGGACTCCTGGTGAGCGGCTCGGCGAGCCGCTGTTGCAACTCCGTCATCCATCCTCCCTAAATGATAACCGGCCGCGGCACGGGCACGATGAATCGGCCGCCGCGACGGCGGTATTCCGCCTGTTGGGCCATGATTTCGTCTTTGAAATTCCACGGCAGGATCAGGACGTAATCCGGCTGCTCCGCCAGCACGCGCTCGGGCGAGGCGATCGGCAGGCGCACACCCGGGATGTAGCGACCCTGCTTGTGAACGTTGCGGTCGGCGACGAAATCCAGCGTCTCCTGGCCGATTCCGACGTAGTTGAGCATGATGGTGCCCTTTGCCGCAGCACCGTAGCCGACGATGCGCGCCTTGCGCTGCTTGAGCTGCTGCAGGAGCTCATTGAGCTCGGTGCGGATCTGGCCGACTCTGCCTGAGAAGTCGGCGTAATAATCGAGGCGGTCGAGCCCGAGCCGCCGTTCCGAATCGATGTATTGTTGCACCGAGGGCTCCGGGCGGTTCTTCTTCTCGACGAACACGCGCAGCGAGCCGCCGTGGATCGACAGCGGCACCACGCGCGTGACGTACAGTCCATGACGGCTGAACAGCGGCCGCAGTGCCGTGACGGAGAAATAGCAGAGGTGCTCGTGATAGATCGTGTCGAACTCGCCGTGTTCGATGAGCTCCTTCACGTACGGCACTTCGATGACAGCCACGCCGGTGTCCTTCAAAAGAGTCGCGATCCCTTCGACGAACCCGTTGGTGTCGGCGACGTGCGCGAGGACATTGTTCGCATGGATCACATCTGCGCGCCGGCCTTCGTTTGCGAGGCCTCGTGCGAACTGGCTGCCGAAAAACGCCTGCAGCGAATCGATTCCCTTCGCGCGCGCAGCCGCGACCGGTCCAGGCGCCGGATCGATGCCCAACACGGGCACACCGTTCGCCTGGTAATACTGCAGGAGATAACCGTCGTTGCTGGCGAGCTCGACAACCAGGCTGTCGGCGCCCAGCCGGCGCTCCGCGATGCGTTCCTTTACGTTGGCTTCCGAATGGCGCAGCAATGTGTCGGTGAACGATGAGAAGTATGGGTAGTCGGCGCCAAAGAGTTGTTCCGGCGGTACGGTCTCCAGGATCTGCACGAGCGCGCAGGTCGAGCAGAACGCAACGTCGAGCGGAAACCGCGGCTCGTTGTCCACGAGTTGACGCGGCTCCAGGAAACCATCCGACAGCGGCATGTCGCCCAGCGACAGGAATACCGACAGATCAGTGCTGCTGCAGGACCGGCAGCGAGCCCCGGTGCGATGTGCTGTCATGCTGCTGAACGTCCCTCGGTGCGCCAGGACAACGTATCGTCGAGCATGCCGGAGGTTTGCAGCTCACGGATCTTCTTCAATCGCACGAAGCTCGAGCTCAGGAATTCCTCGGAGGTCGTACCGTGCTCGCAGTAGGCCGCGTAAACCTCCTCGACGCCCGCGCGTACCGACCACTGCGGCGCGAAGGACGGCAGGATTTTGCGAATCTTGTCGCAGTTGACGCGGTAGTTGCGCGTGTCGGGACTGGCATCTCCAGCATACGTCACGCGCGCGTTCGGAACGACTTCCGCGACCATCTGCGCGATCTCTTTGACGCGGTAGTTTTCCGTCGTCTGCCCTACGTTGAAGGACTCGTTGTGAACGAGCTCGCGCGGCGCTTCGAGCACTGCGGTGAAGGCGCGTGAGATATCCTCTATGTGCACGAGCGGGCGCCAGGGCATACCATCGCTCTTGATCAGCACCTGACCGGAGGTGACCGCATAACCCACGAGGTTGTTGACCACCAGGTCGCCCCGCAGGCGCGTCGATACGCCAAATGCAGTTGCGCTCCGCAGAAACGTCGGAGTGAACGAGTCGTCGGCCATTGGCGCCACGTCGCGTTCGGTCCAGACTTTGCTCTGCGCATAGGGAGTCACTGGATTGAAGGCGGCGGTCTCGTCGAGATAGGAGTCGCCGGCCGCGCCGTAATTGCTGCAGGAGGAGGAGAACACAAAACGCTGCACTCCAGCCTGCTTGGCAAGACGAGCGAGCCGGACGGATGCCTCGTGATTGATCGCATAAGTGGTCTGGGGGGCGAGATCGCCGAGCGGATCGTTGGAAATGCCCGCAAGGTGTGCAACTGCATCGAAGCCCCGAAGGTCGTCGAGCTGCACGTCCCTGACATCCTTGCGGATGACGGGTATCGACAGGGCCGTGTCAGTGGCGAAGCCGCAGCCGTCGTAGAGACAGCTGTCCAGACCGGTGACGGCGTGCCCGCGATCCAGAAGCATCGGCGTGAGCACGTGCCCGATGTAACCGTCATGTCCCGTCAGTAGAATACGCATGCGCTTCTTACACTCCTCGCGAAGTTGAATTTTGACTGCTGCCCTGGCCGGATCATTTCCAGATCTTCCAGGGCGCATCCCCGGTGTCCCACAGGGACTCGAGCCGCACTTTGTCGCGGATCGTGTCCATGCACTGCCAGAAACCATGATGTTGGTATGCCATGAGCTCGCCATCCTGGGCCAGGCTCTCGAGCGGCTCGCGCTCGAACTGTGTCGAGTCCCCGTCGATGTAATCGAACACGCGCGGCTCCAGTATGAAGAACGCGCCGTTGATCCATGCCTCGCCTTCGAGGGGCTTCTCGTCGAAATGGGTGACGCGGCTGTCCTCGATCTCGAGCCGGCCGAAGCGGGCCGGCGGCCGCACGGCGGTGACCGTCGCTATACGGCCGTGGCCGCGATGAAATTTGAGAAGCTCGGCGAGATTCACGTTCGAGACGCCGTCGCCCCAGGTGAGCATGAACGTTTCGTTGCCGAGGTACGGCTGAAGGCGTTTGATGCGGCCCCCGGTGTTGGTGGCCTGGCCGGTGTCGATCAGGTCGATCACCCAGTCTTCGCTCTGGCGCTGGCCGTTGCCATGGGGCTCCACCTGGCCGGTCTTGAGCGAAACGCGCAGGTCGGAGGCCAGCGAGCAGTAGTCGGCCATGTAGCGTTTGATGTATTCGCCCTTGTAGCCGAGCGCGACCGCGAATTCCTTAAACCCGTAGGTCGAGTAATGCATCATGATGTGCCAGAGGATCGGCCGGCCGCCCACCTCCACCATCGGTTTAGGCTTGACAACCGTCTCTTCCGCCAGGCGGGAGCCCAGGCCGCCGGCGAGGATACCTACCTTCATGTCGTGCTTTCCCGTAGTACGATTCTTGCAATAACCGCGGAGCTGAACTTCACGAGGGACCCGCCGACGATGATTTCAAGAGTTGTTCGCAGGTCATCGATGGGGCGGCCACACCCTCCGGCTAAGCTTCGCAAGATGCGTGCCCGAACATGAGCCGCCTGCGCGCCCTGGCTGCGAACATGGCGGCCGTCGTCTCTGGCAAGGCCATGACGGCCATCGTGGGGCTGATGACCATCATGGTGCTCACACGGCACCTGGGCCCCACTGAATTCGGCTACTACCGCACCGTTTTGACTTATTGCGCGTTCGCGGCGGTACTCGCCGATTGTGGTCTTTACATGATCACGCTGCGCGAGATGTCCCGGGCCGGGGCGGATCCCGCGCGCGTGGCCGGCAACGCGCTCGCGCTGCGCTTCGTGAGCACCGGCAGCGTCCTGCTCGCGGCCGCCGCTGTTGCCTGGACGACACCGTATGACCCGGTCGTAAAGTGGGGCGTGTTGATCGGGGCCGCCATTTACACTTGTTTGCAGGCGAGTGACTTCTTCATTGCTGTTTTCCAGAGTGTCCTCAAGCAGGGACGCAATGCCGTGGCGGAGGTCGTTGGAGCGCTCGCAACACTGGCGGCCGTGTGGATGCTCGCTACCACGCACGCCGGTGCTCTGCCGATGCTGGCTGCCACCCTGCTGGGAGTATCGCTGGCGCTGGCGATTTCCTGGCGGCTGGCGCGTCGACTCGTGCCTTTTCGCTTGAGCTTCGACAGGCCGCTGTGGCGGCAATTCCTGGTTGCCGGGTTGCCGCTCGCCGGTGCGCAGATTCTCGGCATGGCCATGCTGCGCGGCGACGCGCTGTTACTTTCGCTGTATCAACCCGCGGTTGCTGTGGGACTCTACGGCGTGCCGGCGAAGCTCTTCGAGCTCGCGACCTCGATTCCCTACCAGTTCGCGGGGCTCATGATGCCCGCGTTGGCGGCGGGAGTTAGAAATGGCCGGGAGGAGTTCGCGGGCGCGCTCGGGAACGCGCTCGATGTGGGCGCAATCTACGGAGTAGGTGCGATACTGGCGCTGGCAATGTTTGCTCCGCAGATCCTGACGGTGCTGGCCGGAGCCCAATTTGCGGCTGGCGCGCCGGCTCTTGTCATCATTGCATTCGCAGTCGCGCTGGCCGCGCTGACGCATATATTGCGCTTTGCGCTCGTCGCTCTCGAGAAGCCCCGCTTCGTGCTGGCTTCCGATGCTGCGGCCTGCGTGTTCGCGTTCGTGGCTTACTTCGCGCTCATCCCGAAGTTTTCCCTCATCGGTGCCGCGATCGGTACGGTGGTGGCCGAGGTCTGCGCCCTGGTCGGCATGTTGCGAGCGTTGCAGCGCGCGGGACGCTCGTTACCTTCATTCAAGAATCCCGCCAAAGCGGTTTTCTCGGGCGCGGTGGCAGCCGCCGCAATGCTGCTGCTCGTCCGCCTCGACCTGCACTGGTTTGCCGCCCTGATGATGGGCGCCGCCATCTACGTTGGCGGTCTCGCACTCACGCGCGCGATTCCGCGGGACCTCGTTCTCAACGTCCTTCGCCGCCGCCGAGTTGCGTATCCAGGAAGCGCTTGACGGTCGCATAACCATGCGGACCGGTGTCTGCGTGGCGCAGCAAGCCGTGCTTGCTGCCCGGATAGGTCATGATATCGAAGGGCTTGTTGAGATCCTGCAGCTTCTTGAAGAGCGTCGTGCTGTGAGTAAACAGCACGTTGTCGTCCGCCATTCCGTGCATGATGAGCAGCGAGCC
>JAQGOC010000225.1 GCA_028293805.1 Gammaproteobacteria bacterium | reverse complement strand
GTTGCGCGAGCGGGAATGTTTTCAGAGCCGGAGGGTGGTTGAGAAAGAAAGTCTACCAATCACCGGCACTGCCATCGCGATAGAAAACGCGCTGTGGAATTTCCTGTTCGAACGGGTGGCGGGCGATTTCCGCCTCATCGAGCTCAATTCCGAGGCCTGGAGCACTCCCGGGTCGCACAGTGCGGGTACGGCGGTCCACCTCGAATGCCGTTTTCACGACGGCGCCGCGCCATGGCACATCCTCATGAACCGTTTCGCAGATCACATAGCTCGGCTCGGCGAGACCAAGTTCGATGGAAGCGGCTGTACTGACAGGTCCTTGAGGGTTATGGGGCGCCAAAGCGATCCGGGACGCCTCGGCGAGGGATGCCACCCGCCGCGCCGCAGACAGGCCGCCACAATGAGTGATATCCGGCTGGGCGACGCTGCAGCCGCGCAGCGTGAAGAGACGCTGGAACTGATCGAGCCCGGTGAGCCGCTCACCGGTCGCGATGGGTGTCGACACCGAGTTCGCAATATGTGCAAGTGCCTCCGGCATCTCGGGCCAGCAGGGTTCCTCCAGAAAATACAAGCCGTAAGGCTCGAGCGCCTTGGCAAATTGCAGCCCCATTGCAGGTGAGGGCCTGGCATGACAGTCGACCATGATGTCGATGTTATCGCCGACCGCTTCGCGCATTGCGTGCACGCAACTCTCAGCGGCCTTGACGGGCAGGCGACCTTCAAGCGGTAACGTAGGTGGTACAGCCATACACTTGAACGCGCTGAATCCGTCAGCGACGGCCCCCTGCGCCAACTCCGCAAAGCGTTTCGCCTCCCCGACCGCGGTCTCGTAGAAGGCCTCCATTCGGCCGCCGCCGAGGTGACAATACAACCGCACCGTGTCGCGTACCGGTCCGCCCCAGAGCTTGTGACAGGGCATGCCAGCGACTTTCCCCAGGATGTCCCAAAGCGCGATGTCGATTCCCGATAAAGCCGTCGCACGTACGATCCCGTTGGAGTGCCAGAAATGCTGGCGAAACATGATCTGCCAAAGGTACTCGATCCGCGTCGGATCCTCGCCCAGCAACAGGGGTTTCAGGTCCTCGATCGCGCCGCATACCGCACGAGTGTGCCACTCCAGGGTGGCCTCTCCCCAGCCAAACAGGCCCGGCTGGTCCGTCAGCACCTTCACGAAGATCCAGTTGCGCATCCGCGCATTGCAAACGAAGGTCTGAATGTCGAGGATCTTCATTTCATGAGCCGCGCAGTGACCTTTTCGAATTTCTCCAGTGTGAAATCGATGTCCCCCTCCGTGTGAGCCGCGGAGATCGAGCACTGCTTGGTCGCAATCGGGATGAAGAACACACCTTCTTCGATCAATCCGCGCCGCAATGCGAGGTCCATCCTGAAATCATGTTTCTCGATGATGTCATGAAGATCCCGCGGTTGCTCACTCATGAGGTAGCAGGCGAACGCCGAGCCTTGGCGCGCGACACACCCCTTCATACCGTACTTCGACAGGATTTTGAGAATGCCGGCTTCCATCCGTTGTCCCAAAGCTTCTACGGCCGGATACAGCGTTTTCTCATGCTCGGCCAGGTACTGGACCGTGCGCAATGCCGCTGCGACCGCAACCGGATGGCCATTGTAAGTACCTGCCAGAAAGGGCCTGCGCAGTGGATCCGGATGGGATGCATAGTCCATGAACTCGGTGCGTCCACCGACCACGGCCAGCGGAAATCCGTTCGCAATCGCTTTTCCATACACCACCAAGTCCGGCTTCACCCCGCTGATGGAGCTGTATCCGCCCAGTGCATGTCGGAACCCGGTCTTCACCTCATCGAAAATCAAGAGAAATCCCAACTCATCCGCCAGTCTGCGCAACCCCTGGAGATACTGCGCCTGTGGCTTTACCACGCCGATGTTCTGCAGAATGGGCTCGGTGATCAGCGCGGCGATGGGGTAGCGCCGGCAGATGTAGCGCACCGATTCGAGGTCATTGAAGTTGATGACGTGAACGAAGCGCGTATCTTCGATGGTCGTCCCCGCTCCCAATGGGCGCAAAGGGTACTCGCCCGGGCTGACACGAGGCCCGATTTCCTCCAAAGAATTGAACACGTTGACTGCTAGCTCATCATGGTTGCCGTTATAGCCGCCCTGCATCACGATGAAGTGCTTCCGCTGAGTGATCGCACGGCTCAGCCGGATGGCAAACGAGGTGGCTTCGCTGCCCGTATTGAGCAGCACGACCTTCTGGACAGCGCCGCCGATTTTCGTGCAAAGCAGCTCAGCCAGGCGGCCCTCGATAACCGACACACCCGCGCCAAACAAGCTGTCCCCGGCGCTCAGGACATCCATCGCGGCCTGGTTCACCGGCGCAAAGTTGTGCCCGAGGAAATACGGTGCGAAAGCCGCGTGATAGTCAATATAACGTCGGCCATCGATATCCCACAGGTATGCCCCCTGACCCTTCACAAAGGCAATGGGCGGATCGACGATCCGGTTCGCCGAACTGATGCCGGCGGGGATATAGGCCTGGTTGTGGCGCAGCAGATCGGCGAGCCGAGTCGGTTTGCTCATGTCCATTGTGTGCTTTCGTCCAAGGCGAAACCGCTTGCCGTCCGCGCCCAGGGCAGAGCAGTCACGGCTGCGCGAGCGACGGTGCAGTGTCATGTAACGTTACAATGTCCCCTAAGAGAACGCAATGCCGGGGTCCGACCATATGCCGCGCGGGGCCGTTCAACGCATGATTCCTGCCATAATGGCCATCGTCGAATTGGAAGGGAAGATCGGACTGGGCACATGAAACGTTCACGTTCTAATTCGGTTACGCTCGCGGATGTGTCACGGGACGCCGGAGTGTCGGTAATGACGGTGTCGAACGTCGTGCGCGGCAAAGCCGATCTCGTCAAGCTCGAGACGCGGCGGCGGGTGGAGCAATCGATCGCCCGGCTGAATTACCGCCCCAACCTCAGTGCGCGCAGTCTGCGGCTTTCGGAAAACCGCTCCGTCGGCATCGTGATTGCGGACACCGATCCTGCATTTCTAACCGATCCTTTCATATCCAGGTTGGTCAGCGGGTTGAGCAACTACCTGAGCGGCCTGGACTACACACTGGACGTCCAGGGCGTGGCCCCGGAGCGATTCGAGAGTGCCACCATTCTCAAAAAAGCGGGTAATGATGCGCTTTGCGCGATCCTCTGCGGTCCGCGTGAGCTGCGCAAAGCCCACTTCGACTATCTGCAGAAGCTGGGCCCGCCGCTGATAGTGTTCCAGGAAGTCTTCCAGTCGCGAGCGGACAACGTCGCGCTCGTGCACCAGGACGATCTGGCCGGCGGCGCCGCCCTGGCGCGTCATCTGCTCAAACGCAAACTCCGTTCCATTGTCTTCGTGCGCCCGATGTTGGACTGGTGTGCGGTCGAGCAACGCGAGAAGGGCCTGCGATCCGTCCTTAAGAGCGAATCGAAGTCCATCGACGTCAAGACATTACTTGCGGCAACCGAGGGATTCGAGGACGTCCAGCGCACGGTGACCGAATACCTTCGCTCGCGCGTCCCGGATGCGATAGTGGCCGCGACTGATTCATTGGCCGGAGCCGTTCTCCATGCCTGCGAATCCTGCGGCCTCAACGTGCCCAAGGATATTGCGGTCACCGGTTTCAATGGGTTTGATGTCTGGCGTTATACGCGCCCTACCCTGACCACCGTGATGTCGCCTGCTTATGAGATGGGACGCTATGCTGGGGAGTTGTTGATGCAACGCCTGCGCGGAGAATCCTTTTCAAGGCATAACACGATTTTTCCCGTCTCTCTTCGTGAAGGGGGGTCTGCGTGACAGCCGGCCGGGTCAGATAGTTTTGTGAAGGCCGTAAGCTCGATTGTGCTGCGCAAAGGCTCATTGAGCGTCGGGATTGAGCCTGCGGCGGGCGGCGCGCTCACGCGATTGGACCTGGCCTTGGGACCCAGACGATTCGACATACTTCGCCCGGCGGTACGCGGACCATCGCGCATCGCGCCGTCGCTGAACATGTCGTCCTTCCCGCTTGTTCCCTACGCCGGGCGGTTGCGAAACGGACATTTTCAATTTGAGGGACGGCGCATCGAGTACCCGCTCAATGCCCTTCCCGAGCAACACTCGTCCCACGGCGATGGATTCACACGTGAATGGCAATTGACCGCGCTCGAACGGGATGCGGCGGTGTTGCGAATCGCGCCACAGTCCTCGGCTCCGATTCAGTACGAATGTGTCCAGACAGTTACCGTGAGCGAACACCGCGTTGAAATCAAGCTGATTGCCCGCAACCTGGAAGCGCGCCCAATTCCGTTCGAATCGGGGTTCCACCCCTATTTCGCCGGACGACGTCGTGCCCGGGTGCGGGCCAACCTGCCGTTTCGCACCCACTGGGACACGCAGCTGATGCCTGCTTGCACGGGGCCCAATGAGCTTCGCCAAGAGTTCGCCCGGGGAATAGCCGCTGCCGGCCTGCCTGTTACAGCGGAGTTCGGCGGCTGGGACGGGCAGGCGATCATCGAATGGCCGACAGAAGGGGTGACGGTCGAACTGCATACGCGCCCCGCACTGCAGCACGTTGTTGTGTGGGTTCCGGAACGCGCGGACTTCTTCTGCTTTGAACCTGTGAGTCACGCTACAGACTCATTCAATCGGTGGCACGTGGATCCAACAATTCGCCCACCGAGAACGCTGATGCCAGATGAAACGTACGAGCAAACCTGCGCGTTCACCGTGCGCCTTTGTACTCCGACAGCTCGAACCTGAAATGAAGCGCACGCGCTGTGAGCTGCTCGTCGACTGCCGCAACGCGCTTGGCGAAATGCCGCGGTGGGATGCGGCAAGCCGGACCTTATTCTGGATCGATGTCATCGCCCCCGGCCGCCTCTTTCATCTCGACATCCGGCACATGGCTGTGGATTTTGTGCAGTTAGAACAGGCTGTTACAGGACTTGCAATGTGCCTGCAGGAATCAGTTCTGCTGCTCGCCACGCAGCGGGAGATCTGGCGGATGGATCGTCTCGGCTTGCAAAGGAGCCTCCTATACACCCTGCCGGCAGATCAGGCGTTGCACCGCTTCAATGACGGCGGCGTGGACTCGGGCGGGCGCTTATGGATCGGCAGCATGCCCAACAACCTGATCGAGCCGGTCCGCTCCGCGGCGCGCCTCGAGCCCTCAGGCAGGATGTTTGCGATCCAGGCCGATGGCGGAGCGAAATCGTTCGATGCCGGATTTGCCTGCCCTAACGCAATCTGTTGGTCCCCGGATGGCTCGTTGCTGTACGTCGCCGATTCGGTCAGTCAGTGGCTGTATGCGTATGATTTCGATGTGGCGGCCGGAGAAATGAGCCGGCGACGTGAGTTCTGCCGGCTCGCCGGATTGGGAATTCCCGATGGCGCGGCTGTGGATGCGGACGGGTATATCTGGAATGCCCGTTGGGGTGCCGGTGTTATTGCTCGAATCGATCCGCGAGGGCGGCTCGCACAGACTATTGAGGTGCCGGTAACGAACCCAACCGCCTGCTGCTTTGGCGGGAGCAGGCTCGATGTGCTGTATGTAACGAGTGCGCGCCATGGTCTTTCCGCGGAGCAACTTGCGCGGGAAAAATTCGCAGGCGGTGTGTTTGCGGTCGAGACCAGGACCCGTGGCATGCCGGTGAACTCGTTCGGTGGAGATTCCAACGATGCGCAGAAGCCACAAAACAACGAGCGCCGTTGACGTAGCGAGTTTGCCGAGCTATGTTCCGACCTCGTTCCTCGCTTTCACGCTCTGTCAAGGCCAGGCAAATCCCCGCTACATCGCTGTCGCGGAGTTTTTTTCAGAAAAAAATGTAACGTTACAGTTTTTGGGAGGTCCGCCAGATGTACCCGACTTCAAAGTCACAGCAGCCTGCCCTAGTTCGTGGAGTGGGGAGCCACATCCACTGCATCCTGCTGGTGGCTGTCGCGGCCGCCGTCGTGGATAGCCCGGCGCGGGCGGCAGGCCCAGCCGACGCTGCGGCCTCCGATGGTGCATTGCAGGAAGTGCTCGTCACTGCACAAAAACGGGAGGAACGGGCGAAAGACGTGCCGGTCACAATCACGGCATTTGAAGGCGCGGCGCTCGAGCAGCGTGGCTTGACCGGCCTCAGCGACTACGCGAAGTTCGTACCCGGATTAATTTACAACGGCTCGGGGCTGGGTGAGCGCTCCGGCCCGGATATCGTGATCCGCGGAGTTGCCAATTCGCGGCTGTTCGATTTTGAAACCAATATCGCCACAGCGACAACAGGATTCGTGTACGGCGATCTACCAGCCTACTCCTTCGACCCCGAGTTGATCGACGTACAGCGCGTGGAGGTCCTGAAGGGTCCGCAGGGTACGTTGTACGGAGCGGCAGCCATGGGTGGCCTAGTCAAGGTCGTCCCTAACCTGCCGCAGTTCTCGGAATTCTCAGGAACCATCCAGGGCGGCCTATCCACTCTGGACAATGTGGGCTCCGGGGGCGGGCTTGGCTGGAACGGCGCTGCGGTCGTGAACGTACCGCTATCCGAGGTGCTGGCCCTTCGGTTCTCGTTTCACGGCACGCACGATCCGGGTTACCTGAATATTCACATGCTGAGCGGCAATCCGAAGGAGGCCTACGGCAAGAATACACTGGTGGCTTTCAATTCTCTCGAAGCCAACGTGTATGGCGCGGGTGAGTTTCTTAAGAACGTAAACCAGAGCGAGTCTGGTGGCGGCCGGATCGCCCTGCGCTTCAAGCCCGATGATGCGTTCGACGCGACGCTCGCCTTCATGTACGACTCGAAGCACATGGATTCGCTGCCCAATTACGAACCGGTGCTGTCCACGCGACAGAGCCGACTCACGGCTGATCAGTTCCAGTTGCAACCCTCGGCAACCAACTACTCGCTCGGATCTCTGGAGATGAGTTACGACTTCGGCTTGGCCACATTGCACTCGATAACAGGATGGATTCAGAGAGAGCACAACTCGTCGGTCGATTTCGCAGGTATCACGTACGGTGCGCTGGGTGGCGATGGAACCGTGCCCCTGCCCACGCCCGCACCGGTCACCTTCGCCGTAACCGAGCACATCTTCAGCCAGGAATTACGCCTCCAAGGCACGGAAAAGGATCTTTTCTGGAGCGGCTCAGGCCTGGACTGGACTTTGGGTGGCTTCTATCAGCGCGAGAATCGGGATGCGGTCGGCGGTGTTACGGTAGGCGCCAACTGGCTTACCAGCGCGCAATTGCCCTTGCGGGCTCCTCCCAGCGGAACTCAGACAGTCTGGGACGGCGAGTACATCGGGCTATACACCAACAAGTCTGGCTTTGCAGATGTCACGCTGCACATCTTCCCCCGCCTTTCCATCTCGGGCGGTGTTCGGTACTCACAGCAGGATGTCGCTGCCACACGTACCGACTTCAGTAATGTATTCGCGAGCGCCCCGCCGACCGGCAACAGCGTGATCCAGGAGCCGGTCTCGGAAAAGAGCACCACTCCACGTGCAACTCTCATGTTTGCGCTGACCGATGAAGTGAACCTGTACGCCGCCTACTCCAAGGGCTTTCGCATCGGTGGGCATAATCCCGTGGGCAACCTGACTACCCCTGGCTGTGCCAGAGCCTTGGCAAAGTTCGGTATCACCGACCCGGAGGGTGCCGCGGAATTCAAATCGGACAAGATCAGAAATATCGAAGTCGGTATCAAGACAGCATTCGAGGGCGGCCGCATCATCGCCAATGTCACCGCCTTCCGAGTCGATTGGACGAACCTGCAGACGGCCATCCAACTCGATCAATACGACATTGGTTGCGGAGCCTCCTTCGTGGGCAACGCCGGCGCGGCGAGGATCAATGGTGTCGATGCTGAAGTGCGTGCCTCGCTCGACAAGCACTGGCAGGTTGCTCTCTCAGGTCAATATGCCGACGGCAAGATCGTTGATGTGGTCGCTGGCTCACCAGGAAAGATCGGTGCGCCGCTCGAGAGCACCCCGAAGACCCAGATCAGCGCCGGAGTGGACTACAGGTTGAGCCCGCGACCTGAATGGGACGCAGATATACGGCTTGACTACGCGTACGTCGGAGCGCGCAATCTGAGCAACACCAATACGCCCGTCGACCCGAACTATCAGCTGCCCGGCTACTCGACGACCAATCTGCGCGTCAGCGCCTCGCACGATAGCTGGGAATATACGGCGTTCGTCAACAATCTGACCAATGCCGTGCCGCAGCTTGGCGTCGAAATCTTCGGGGGTGGACCCGGGGACTACAGCGGGGCGTTTGCCAAAGGTGCACAGCGCTTTGTTACGACATCACCGCCGCGGACCTTCGGCGTTCTCGTGAAGAAGAGTTTCTGAAACAGGCTATCCACGGGCGACCCCCATGAAGACCGCGGCGCGCACCCGCATGTCGAATCCCGAGTTCCGAGGTCGGATTGGTGCAGCGCGCCGCGACATTACGCCGCCGGTCGGGATTCACTCACGCACTTGGGGAAGCGCGGTCCATGACGTTGCGGAGGGAGTCCACCGTCCGCTCTTGGCGACGTGCCTTGCCCTGGGTGATTTGAACGGCGGCAACGAGTTGTTCCTGATCACTCTCGATGCACTGGTATTCTGGTCGCTGGCCGCGGACCGGATTCGATCGAGCGTGGAGCGGCAGTGCGGGTTGAGGCCGGAACAGGTGATTTTCCATCCCTCGCACTCGCACAGCACACCTTTCCTCGATGCCCGGCACCTGAATCAACTTGGCGGCGATCTGATCGGTCCCTATCTGGAAGGGATGCCGAGCCTCTGTTGCGAGCTGATCCGCGAAGCACGTAAGTGTGCCGTCGCGGCCACTTTGTCATGGGGATATGGTCGGTGCAGCTTGGCTTTCAACCGCGATGCGCTAGACGCACATACTGGCAAGGACATCTGCGGGCTGAATCTCCTGGAATCGGCTGACGATACGGTGCTGGTGGGTCGCGCAGCGGATGCACAGGGCAGGATAATCGCGACGCTCGTAAACTATGCCTGTCATCCAGTTTCGCTCGGGGGCGGCAATCGCATGTTGTCACCTGACTACATCGGTGCGATGCGCGAGGTAGTCGAGCGGGACACTGGTAATGCGCCCTGCCTGTTTCTGCACGGCGCATCCGGGGATCTGACTCCGCGCCGCAGCTATGAGCCGGGCACGGACGCAGCAGACCAGAATGGCCGGGAACTCGGATACGCAGCCCTTGCGACGCTGGCGTCCTTGTTTCCACCCGGTGAGCAGCTCGAATACGAAGGCATTGAAGAGTCAGGTACGGCGCTAGGCCGCTGGCGGCTGCATGCAAAGCCGCATGTGAGTGAGGTGATCGCCGCGCGAACGGTAACGGCCAGACTGCAAGTTCGCCCGATGCCGACCCGGCGGGAGATTCAAGCGAGACTTGCTGTCGCGACAGAGCGTTATGAAATCGAGCGGCTGGAGCGGGCACTTGGCCGCCGCGACAAGGTTGGGGATGGCGATTCGAACTCACTCGACTTTAGCCTCTGGCGACTGGGCGATGCATTCATCGTCTCGACACCTGCCGAGCCTTACAGTCGATTCCAGATGGAGTTGCGCAAGGAGTTTCCCGATGCGGCGATTGCCGTCCTGAATCTTTCCGACGGAACGACAACCTATCTGCCACAGCCTTCGGCGTTCGAGCGCGACGTTTATCAGTCCCGGATCGCCCTGTACGAACCCCGCTCTCTCGAGTTGGTGACGAGCGCGGCTTCCCGGGCAATTGCTGACATGGCGCAGTAGCTGCCGAGCGGCACCGTGCGCTATGCACCGACTGCGCTTGGCGTGCTGCGAGCCAGGTACGCAGCATTCAACAATACCAACCCCAGGCAAATCAGGTAGCACGTTCCAGCCATCGCGGCGATCGAGGCATAACCGCTGCCGCTGCCCACGAGCGCGGCGGCGAACCCGGGTCCGAGCGCCGAGCCCGTTGTGGAGACCAGCATGCAGGCGATGTTAGCGCGGCCATTCGGATCCAACAGCGCGAGCCAGCCCGACAAGTATGGCAGCCCATAGAACCAGGACAGTGCGATGAGAGCGCATGCAACCCCGTAGATTGCCGGGCTGCCGCCGACCACCAGGAGGACTGCCGCCACGATCGAGATTACGAACGACAGGACCTGCGGCCAGATTCGGCCGATCACGAGGCCCAGCCAGGTAGCCAGCATCGAGCCTGCTACACCCCAGATCAGCATCGATGAGCCCAGCAGTGCTCCCACCTGCACTCGGCGCAGGCCGGCAGCCATGCCAATCCGCTCCTGATAAGCCCAGATACCGCCATGTCCGATGTACAGACACAGGGTTACACCCAGCAGGATCGCGATATTCATGTTGAGTCGACTACGGGCAGACCGGGAGGGTGCTGCCTGTAAACCGGGTGCTACGACCTGATGGCGACGCGCAGGTGTCCAGAGAATCGTCGGACACAGAATCACCGCCAACAGTGCCATGCCAAGAAAAATGCCCGGCAGATGCCACAATGCGAGCAGTCTGGGCGCCAGCCAGACGAATGCCCCTGCGTAGGCGATCGAAGTTGCGTTCACGACTCCAAACACTCTCTCCGGCCGGCTGCTCGCGGCTGCCAGAACCGGAAAAATGGAATACGCCACCGCTGAGCCCATTCCTGCCACCGACCTGCAAATCAACATGGCGGGATAGCTGCTGATCAGGCAGGCGGCCATGTCCGAGCACACAAGCAGCGCGACACCCGCAAGCGCCAGAACTCGCCGATTCGCCCTGTGAACGAAAGTCAGGACGGCGAGCCCGGCTACCGAGAATCCTGCGAGCTCCGCGGAAGCGATGAATCCCGCCTGTCGCTCCGAGAAATGCAGCAGGTCGGCGAGACCGCCCACGACCATCGGCTGTACCGCCAGGACAGTGTTGCCGATAATCGAGTATGCGGCCATCGTCAGGAGCGCGCGGTATGTCTCGTGGTGAGGCATTAAGGCTGTTTCAACTTGACCTCGAGCTTGCCTCCGTTGAGTCTCACCTCGTACGTGACAAGCGGCTCGCATGCGGGAGCGTTCAACGCAGCTCCCGTACGGACATTGAATCTTCCCTGATGCACCGGGCACTCGATTACTTCACCTTCCAGGTAGCCTCGCATGAGGTCTGCTCCTTGATGCGTGCAGCGCCGGCCGGTCGCAAACAGCCCTTTGGAAGTGCGGTACACGATGAGGTGCCGGTCACCCAGCCTGGCGGCGATCATCTCCTCTTCAGCCAGCGCCGACTCTTCGGCCACGAACTGCCAGTCGCTCATGTCAGATGGAATCCGGGCTCATGCCTCTGACGCCGCATTGCGCGAACGATTTCGCGGTTTGCCGTCCACACACCCGCAGTTGGTGCGGGCAGCTCGCTGCTCACCCGCGCATTCAGCTTCGGTAGGCCATGGAAGGGCACCGCCGGATAAAGATGGTGCTCGATATGGAAATTCATATTCCAATAGAGCACCCGCTCGAGCGGATTGCAACGGATCGAGCGCGTTGTCAGGCGGTGATCCTTCAAGTCTTCGGCCATGCACATATGCTGGCTGTTGATGTACAGATTGACGACACAACCGCCGATATAGCGCGGAATGAAATACAGGACGAATGGCCACGGACTCGTAAACACGATGCCCGCGGCCAGCAGCAGCCCATAAAGCGAAAGCATCAGGAGCGAATCCAGGCGGACTCGTCGGCGTTCGGGCGAGGGCAGAAACCGTTGCTCCTTCAGGTCGAAGCGTCCAAGCGAGTGCCGCGCGAGCCGCCGGAAGGCATCAGGATAGAACGTGAGGAGGAATGTCTCTTTGATGTATTCCCAGCCGCTAAGGGGGATACCATAGGGCTTCTGCGGATCTGAGTCGTTGAACCAGGTGTATGTGTGATGATCCGCATGCGCGTACCTGCGGTACACCGCCTCCTCCATGAAGATCACCGACGTGATCCAGAAAACCACCTCGTTGAGCCACCGGGTCCGGAAGGCGGTGCCATGCGAACATTCGTGTGAAGCGGCATACGAGAAACTCAGAATCACACCATATAGCACGATGGCGGGTACGACCCACCATGTGCGCACAGTGGCAATGACGAGCGCTCCACTGCACAAACACAGCAGAAGCCAGATGAAGACATGCATAAGCCCATGCCAATTAGAGCGCTTGGACAAGGCCCGCAGCTCGGACCGAGCCAGGGTCGGGAAGAACCACTCCTCGACCGGGTCGCCCTCGAACGAGTCAACCTGGGAAAGATCGCTCATACCGTCGTACTGTTCTCCCACCGCCCGCACCGCCGCGGTCAGGTTGCGGGTTGTAACGTTACAAGATATTGTAGCCTCATTAGTATCATGAAGATCATCGCTGTCAAGGTGACGCAACAATGATCGGGACGCAAGCCATCGATCCGGCCCTGCCGAGCCTGCGGCAGAGTGAGTTCTGCGGGCTCGCCGGTGTTGCACGCGGGCCAATCACACCTCCTACCGGCATCTACGCTCGCCTGTGGGGCAGCGCTAAGCACGACATTGCCGAAGGTGTGCATAGGCCCCTCCTGGCAACCTGCCTGTATTTTTGCGACGTCAATAACCTGAATCCCCTCGCCCTGTTCGCGCTGGATCTGAGCTGGTGGCGATCCACTTTGGACGAGCTGGAGATCCGGCGCGCCATCCTCGAGGATTGCGGGCTAGCAGAGCATCAAGTCATCCTGCACGTGTCGCATAGTCACGCGGCACCGCCCACTTTGAGCGAACTGTCGGACCGTCCCGGCGGACATCTCATTAGTGCTTACCGCGAGCAGATCAAATCCACGTGCACCCGCCTGCTTTCCGAGGCACGGACTAATGTAAGGGCGTCGACGCTGAGTTGGGGCATAGGAGCCTGCCGCCTCGCTTTCAACCGTGACCTGGTGTCCCCGGTCGACGGGAAGGTGATAGTCGGGCTCAACCCAGTCAAGAAGGCGGACGAAACCCTACTGGTGGGACGCATCGTCGATACGGCCGGCAATATTGTTGCCACAATAGTCAACTATGCCTGCCATCCAACCTCAGTTGGAGGGGCCAATCGGCTCATTTCCCCTGACTATGTGGGCGCTATGCGCGAAGCGGTCGAGAACGACACTCGCGGAGCTCCATGCATGTTTCTTCACGGAGCTTCCGGCGATCTCACACCGCGCAGGAGCTTTGAATCCAACGTGAGCGCTGCTGATGAGAACGGGCGGGAAATCGGATACGCCGCACTCGCGACGCTTGCGTCAATGTACCCGGCTGGCATGGCCCTCGAATATGCCGGCATAGAGGAATCGGGCGCGAAACTCGCAATGTGGAGAGAGCGATCGGCTACGCCCTCCGTCGTCATCCGGTCGCGCCGCGAAACGGTCGCTCTGGAGTTTGTTGACATGCCTACCCGGGCAGAGCTGCAACAAGCTATTGCCTCCAGTAACGAAGAGTTCATGCGCGAGCGGCTGCGGCGCAAGATGGGCCTGCGTGCCGTGATGGATGATGCGGGCAAGGCCGACTTTCCTTACTGGGTCTGGCAGCTAGGCGATGCATTTTTCGTGGCGCTGCCGGCAGAAGCTCACAGCCCGTTTCAGATCGCCCTGCGCGAACGCTTTCCCCACCATTCGCTCGCGGTATTGAATATCGCCAATGGCTACCTGAGTTATCTGCCACCGCGCGAGGGCTACTCGCTCAACACGTACCAGGCCCAGGTAGCTATCTACAAACCTGGGGCTGCCGAAAGGCTGCTGGAGGCAGTCTGCCGGACAATCGAAGACATGCTGGGCGAACCCTCGAACTCATAACGGCCGGCCAGGGCCACCAGGAATCGCCAAGTTGCCACCCGCCGCGAGTGCGCTACCCCTCCAATCCATAGACTATTGGGTTTTCGGCGGCTTCCTCTTGGCTCTCGCGGCGGTCGGTTATATCTCCGGCCGCGGCGAACGAGCCTCGGCCGAGGCGTACTTTCTAGCGGGCCGCAATCTCCCATGGTATGTCGTCGGAGGCAGCTACATCGCAGCCAACATCAGCACTGAGCATTTCATCGGCATGGTCGGCGCAAGTTACATCTTGGGCGTATCCACCGCGCTTTGGGATTGGCTGAATGCCTTTACGTTCATCTTCATGATCTTCGTGTTCATCCCCTTCCTACTGTCTTCCCGCGTCGTGACGATTCCCGAATTTCTCGAGCGACGCTACAACGCCGGCATACGCCGCAGCTTTGCTGTAATTACCATCGTAGCCAATGTCGTCATATTCATGGCGTCGGTCTTGTACGCGGGGGGGCTCGCGCTCAGTGGTTTCCTGGGGTGGCCGCTGACCGCGTGCATCGTGTTGACGGGACTGTTTGCGGGTACTTGGGCAATCTACGGCGGCCTTTCTTCAGTCGCTTGGACCGGAGTGTTCACTGCGGTTATCAAGATTGGCGGCGTGACTACACTGTCGATTTTCGGACTCCTTGCGGTCGCCGGAAATGGCAGTGTGATGGACGGCTTTCACGAGGTGCTCGCACGCAATCGCGGTCTGGCTGGACCCTGGCGAGAGGCGCTGCTGGCCAGCGCTCCACATCTCACTATTTCCGGTACGTATGACCGAATGAGCGTAATCCAGGGTCCGGACCATCCAATGACGCCGTGGACGGGGCTCGCCCTTCTGATCCTATCAGTGAGTATCTGGTACAACGTACTCAACCAGTTCATCATCCAGCGCCTTTTTGGAGCCCGTAGCATCTGGCACGCACGCATGGGCGTCGTCTTCGCTGGATACCTCAAGTTGATCCTTCCGATCGTGACCGTACTGCCCGGACTCATTCTTTTCGCCCTGCATCCACAATATATGGTGGGAAGTTGGGCCGATGCTCAACATTCCGCAGATGCCGGTTTCGTCACGCTCGTGAAAGAGCTTTTGCCGCCGGGCGTGCGCGGGTTGCTGCTCGCCGCATTGTTCAGCGCCGTTCAGTCGACGGTGACCTCGGTGGTCAACTCAACCGCGACTGTGGTCACGTACGATCTGTGGTTGCCGTTGATCCGCCCAGATGCGACTGACAGGCAAAAGGTTGGCGCAGGAGTCGCGGCCTCAGCGGCGACCGTCGTCGCCGGAATTCTGATGGCGATCTGGGTAAGTACCCACAGCGGCGGGATCTTTCAGTATGTTCAGACCTTGAATGCGTTCTTCGCTCCGCCGTTTGCGGCTATTTTCCTGTTGGGACTGTTCTGGAGGCGGGCCAATGCGGCCGGCGCGACCTGCGCGATCGCAGGTGGGTTCCTCGTCGCGCTCTCCATCAAGACCGTTGCGTGGCTGTACGCCATGCCGCCCTGGTTCTATCCTTTCGCCAACCAGGCCGGCATGGTCTGGGCCGGGTCGATGTTGCTGGGCATTCTCGGAAGTCTTTGGACAGCTCCCGCAGCGTTGCGGACCAGTCCGGCGGCAGGGTCGCTTACAATTTGGGATCACTCACAGGTACTGTGGGAAGGCCTGGGGTCGAAGTGGTATCAGAGCGTGTTGCTCTGGTCGACAGGATTCTTCGTGCTCGCGATGTGGATCATGTGGTGTTTCACAGGCGGCTGATCGGCCGTGTTTGGGAGCGCTTATGGGAAGTCGATTCGATGGAGCTGTGATTATAGTAACCGGCGCTGCTGATGGCATTGGTCATGGGATTGCGGCCGGATTCTGCCGGGCCGGAGCGACCGTCTACGGTCTCGATATCAACGTCCCGATGCTGCAGGCGGCTGGCCGCCGCCTGGAACACATCGGTGGGTGCTTCAAACAGTGCGTGGCCGATGTGGCGAACCCCGAAGACATCAATGTGTGCGTCGAGCAGATCAAGCGTGAAGCTGCGCGAATCGATGTTCTGGTCAACAATGCCGGCGTGAACATGAACAAACGCATCGCCGATCTCGGACTTGAGGACTGGGACCGCGCGCTGGATACGAATCTGAAGAGCGTGTACATGATGTGCAAGGCTGTATGGCCGGTATTCGTCCAGCAACGAGCTGGAGTGATCATAAACATCGCCTCGGTCATGGGTCAGGTCGGCGGCATTGGCGCTCCCGCCTATTGCAGCAGTAAGGCCGGCATAATCATGTTGTCGCGGTGCCTCGCAAAAGACGGAGCCCGCTTCGGCATCCGTGTTAATAGCATCTGCCCTGGGTACATCGACACGCCCATCATGGATCGACTCATCGCGGAGCAGCCCGATCCGGCCGTGGCGCGCAGGCAAATCATGGATCGCCAACCACTCGGGCGAATGGGAACACCGGAGGATGTCGCCCAGGGGGCGCTCTTCCTGGCGTCCGCACACGCGTCCTTCGTGAGTGGGACGGAATTGACGATTGATGGGGCGGTTACAGCGACCCAGATCGATTGAGCCACCGCACCCCCCGCTACCAAGTTACGGTAATTACATGGCCGCTGGTTTTTGAGCGGCGTTTTACCCGTAAATCGGCGAGGCGCTCCTGTCCATGGCGAATTGCGATTCTGCCGCAGTCGGCGGCTGAGTCATAGACTTGCGAACGCCGCCAACTCCGGCCATTGTTCGCAGCATGCGCGAGGGGCTCGTCCTGATGGCTCACCTGATCGTCACGATCATCAAGATCATGGCTCCTGGAGGTGCCCGCGCCGTCGTCGCCGAATCGCTTCTTCTCAAGCATCAGTTGCTGGTCCTGAATAGATCTCGCAGGAAGGCACCGCCGCTGCGTGCCCTGGACCGCATCCTGCTGGGTCTGGGCGCGATACTTGTGTCTCATCAGCGCATACTGAAAGTCGCGGTTGCCATCAGGCCCTCGACGCTGTTGCGATTTCACCGAGCGCTGGGTCCGGCGTAAGTATCAACGGCTGTTTTCCTCGAAGACCGCGCGTCGACCCGGACCCAAAGGCCCATCAAAGGAGCTGATTGCCGCAGTCCTCGAAATCAAACGCCTCAATCCGCGCTTCGGCTGCCCCCGCATTGCCCAACAGATATCGCACGCCTTCGGCCTGGAAATCGACAAGGACGTTGTGCGCCGGATTCTCGCGCGCCACCCTCGTCCGAAGGACGGAGGTCAAGGTCCGTCGTGGCTGTCTGCCATCGCTGAAGCCCGTGACAGCCTGTGGAGCGTCGATCTTTTTCGGTGCGAGTCGATCCTGCTGAAGAGCTTCTGGGTGATGGTTGTCATGGACATCTTTACGCGTCGGATCGTCGGATTCGGTGTCGAACCCGCGCATATCGACGGCATCCGCGTCTGCCGCATGTTCAACCAAGCCCGGTGCGCTCAGCCCCTTCCCCAGCGCCTCAGTACCGATCATGATCCATTGTTCCGCTTTCATCGCTGGCGGGCGAATCTGCGCATCCTCGACATCGAGGAACTTAAGTCGGTCCCCTTTGTGCCTCGCTCTCATCCGTTCATCGAGCGGCTGATCGGAACCCTTCGGCGCGAGTATCTCGACCAGAGCTTCTTCTGGAACGGCCTCGACCTGCATCGCAAGCTGAATCGATTCGCCGCCTATTA
>JAQGOC010000154.1 GCA_028293805.1 Gammaproteobacteria bacterium | reverse complement strand
TCGCTGGGGTCCGGCAGGGTTGGGGCAGTCGCGGGTCCGGTAATCGGTGGCGTGTTGATTGCGGCCGGTCTGTCGGCCCCGGCGCTGTTTTTCGTCGCGGCCTTGGCTTCACTTGGCTGCGCGGTGGCGGTTCTGTCCATGAGCAGTGCCGCCAAGCGAGTCGCGCCGGAAGTTGGGAGTTGAGTCCAGGCAGGGCCGTCGCCCGCTATGTCAGTGCGCCGCCGCGAATCTTGCGCGTCCCGGCACCAGCTGCCAGCGTCAACGCGACTTCGCGGCATCCACGAGAAGCCTGCGGAACCAGCGGCTGCGCGCGTCGGAATGCATGCACTCGTGCCAGTACGCCCGGTTCTGCATGGGCGGCAGGCTGAACGGCAGGTCAAAGGTCTGCAGCAGAAATTGCTCGCGACAGCGTGCCGCGAACTTTCCGGGCACGGTCGCGATGACGTCCGAATTCGCGACGATCTCCGCCACGGTGAGCGGACTTTGCACATGGTACTTTATGTTCTGCTGATGCCCCTCCCGCGAGAGCCGCTCCTGCAGCAGCCGTTCCGTGGTCGTCTTGCCTGGAATGTCGTATTGAATGTGGGGCAGCTCGAGGTATTGCGCATAGGTCAGGCCATCGCCGTCGCGCAGCTTTGGATGCGCCGCGCGCGCGATGCACACGAGCTTGTCTTTGAAGAGCAGCCGCGAGCGCAGGGTCGGAGCGGGATTTGTCATCCAACCGATGAGAAAGTCGATTTCTCCCCGGCCCAGAGCGCTTACATCCTGCTGTCTATCCGGCAGGCGCACCTTCACGCGTACCCCGGGTGCACAGGCGGCCACCGCATTCATGACGTCTGCAAGAAAGATACGTTCCATATATCCGGTTGCCGCCAGCACGACCGTGGTTTGCGTCGAAGCGGGATCGAAGGCCTGCGCAGGCGACGACAGCCGTTCCAGCTTTTCAACCACCTGCCGAAGGTCGTCCCTGAGTGCAAGCGCACGCGGCGTCGGAACCATGGTTCCGCCAGCCCAGACGAGCAGAGGATCCGCAAAGTAGGCTCGCAGCTGGGCGAGTTGCCGGCTCATTCCCGATTGCCCGAGGCCGAGCCGGGCGGCGGCACGCGAAACGCTCCGCTCGTCCATGAGAACGCAGAAGCTGCGCAGGGCAAACAGATCGATGTCGGACTTATCCATATTTCAGATAGTCAATATGCGCCGCGGCAGCATACCAAGACTCACGCGCGTCGTTAAGCTGCTCGCAGCAGCCGTGTGCCGCCGGTCATTTCTGCAAGTGAGACGCTGATGACACTGTCCGACGCTACCCAGTCGATGGAACGAACGCTTCTCGTGCGGGAAACTGCGGATGCGGATTTGCTCAACGCAGCCTTGCGATCGGTTGCCGACGTGGAAGCTATCGAGCGTACGCCTCTCGCGGAGCGATTGCCGGTAACCGATTTTACGCGACGCGTGGCGCTTGCCCTCGCTGCGCGCGACCACGCGGACACGGCGATATTCTACGTCCCGGATGGGGATATCGAGCGCCCGGCAGAGCGTGTTTCATTCGGCACATTGCGCGACAACATCGAGCGCACAGCGTCTCTTTTGCGGGCTCACGGCCTCGGCCGCAACGATGTGATCGCGATACTCCTGCCGGCCGTGCCTGCGCTGTACTGGTCGGTCCTCGGCGCGATGTCTGCCGGGATCCCGTTTCCCGTGAACTGGATGTTGGAATCTGAGCACGTCCTGCATCTGCTGAAGGAAGCGAATGCGAAGGCGGTGATCGCACTCGGTCCGACGCCAGGCTTCAAGATCTGGGAATCGATCATGTCGTTCATTGGCCAGTTGCCGCCGGGTATGCCGATCTGGTCGGTTCCGGGCCCCGGTGGGACGTTGATTGCGCAGAACGACCTCGCCACGCACATCGCGCAGCAGGGAAACGTTGCCGCGGCGAGCGGCATTGCAGGCGATGACATCGCCGCCTACGTCCACTCCGGTGGCACCACCGGCTTGCCCAAGATCGTCAAGCTGTCGCACAACAACATGTCCTATCGGCACTGGGCGCTGCAACTGGCCTCAAAGGCCACTTTGGGCGAGGTCATCCTGCACGACACGCCGATGTTCCATATCGGCGGGCTTGCTGGCCGTTGTCTGCCCCCGCTGGCGAGCGGTGCCAGTGTCCTCATTCCGAGCGTCATGGGGGCGCGCGACAAGCGCTATATCGCCAATTACTGGAAGTTCGTCGAGAAGTACCGGGTAACGCGCCTGTCCGGAGTGCCGACGACGCTCGCCACATTGGCCAAATCGCCGCCGCAAGGCGCGGATCTGTCTTCACTGAGGCCGTACTTCATCACGGGCTCCACCGCCATGCCGGTGGCTATCCGCGACCAATTCGAGCTTATTTCGGGCGTCCGCGTCCTCAACTCCTACGGTTTGACCGAGAACACCGCAAGCGTCGCGATCGACCCGCGCGATGGAATACGCAAGGAGGGCAGCTCCGGAATCCGCCTGCCGTATACGAAGATTCGAGTGGTGCAGATGGACGACAAGGGCGGCACGCTCCGGTATTGCGACCCGGGCGAAATCGGCATGCTGCAGATCCAAGGGCCCGGGGTCACACCAGCCTGCGTGAATCCGGTACACGACCGCGCGGCTCGCACGGCGGACGGCTGGCTGATCACGGGTGATCTTGGTCGTATCGATAACGACGGGTTTCTGTTCGTGACCGGCAGAGCGAAGGACGTCATCATCCGTGGCGGCCACAACATCGATCCGGCACTCATCGAAGAAGCACTGCTGAAATCCCCGGGGGTCCTGCACGCGGCCGCGGTCGGCAAACCCGACGCTTACGCTGGTGAGCTGCCAGTCGCCTATGTCCAACTCATCCCCGGCTCGCAAACCACCGCCTCCGGTCTCATCGCCTTCGTGACAGAGCACATTGCCGAGAGGGCAGCCATCCCGAAGGAGATCTTCATCCTGGACAGGATTCCCATGACAGACGTTGGCAAGCCTATCAAGGCGGCGCTGCGCCGGGACGTCGCGGAACGCACGTTCCGGACGGTGCTGTCCGAAGCCATCGGTCTTTCTTGCGAGAGTGGCTCGCTTCAGGTATCGGTGACACCGCACGCGACCCACGGCACTCTTGTGACGATTCTGATGATGGACACCCCTGTTGCGCAGCGGGACGCTCTGGCTGAACTCGTCCAGAAGGTCATGGGTCAATATTCGTTCGCCTACGTCATCAACTGGGGGAATTGAGCCCATGAGCCCACTTCCGGCCTTGCGCAGCATTCTGTTCGTGCCCGGAAGCCGCGAGGATTTCCTGCCGAAAGCCGCCGTCGCCGGAGCAGATGCATTGGTGTTGGATCTGGAGGACTCCGTCGCCGCGGCTGCCAAGGAGGCCGCACGCTCTTGTGTAGCGGCCGAATTGGCCAGATCGTCCGCATCCCTGACTTTCATTCGGATCAATCATCCCGATCGCGGTGAGCTCGACCAAGACCTTGCAGTCCTGGCGCCGCACACCGCGCAGGCCATCATGCTGCCGAAAGTCGCTTGCGTGCAGGACGTCGAAGCAGTTGATGCCCGTCTTTCGAGGTTCGAGCGCGACAGGGGGCTCGGGAAGGACTCCATCAGCATTCTGGTTGTGATCGAGACGAGCATCGGCCTGCGCGGCCTTTTCGACATCCTGCGCAGCAGGCCGCGTGTGCGCGGCGCGGCGCTGGCGAGTGCCGAAGAGGGCGACTTCATGCTCGATATTGGCGGACGGTGGACGCCCACGGGCGAGGCGCTTACCTATGCCCGCGGCAAGTTCATATGCGATGCCCGAGCGGCACAAGCCTCTTGGGTGATTGACGGCGCATTCATGAACCTCAGGGACTTGCAGGCGCTGGAAACGGAATCCCGGATTGCCCGCATCCACGGATTCGACGGCAAGGTTGCGATCCATCCGCGCCAGGTGCCTGTGATCAACGGGGTTTTCTCACCTACCGCCGAAGAGGTCGAGCGGGCACGCAAGCTGGTGGATGCTTTCCGGGAAGCGGAAGCACTGGGACGCGGCGCCGTGGAGTTTCGGGGCATGATGATCGACTATGCGAATGTCAGGTGGGCCCAGCGGATACTCGAGCTCGCACGCACGCCGTAGCAAACGAATCTTGCATGCGGCCATGGCCCGCGAGGCGTTCTAGCGCCCCCGTCGAGCGGCGTCATGGGCACCGGTTGAACCGGTAACCGACCCCGTACACGGACTCGATCAGCTCATGATCCGTACCCGGCCGCTGTAGTTTGCGACGCAGGTTCTTGATATGGCTGTCGACCGTGCGGTCGGTGACGACGCGGTAGTCGGAATAGAGGTTGTCGAGCAGCTGCGCCCGGGAGAATACGCGTCCCGGTGAGGCTGCCAGTGTTTTGAGGAGGCGGAATTCGACCGGCGTGAGATCGAGCGGCCGGCCATCAAAGCTCGCCATATGCCCCACTGCATCGATCGACAGTCCCAGCGTGCCGCCCGGTACCGAACGCGCGCTCGTGCGACGCAGGATCGCCTTCACTCGTGCCACCACTTCCCGCGGACTAAATGGCTTGCAGATGTAGTCGTCCGCTCCGAGCTCGAGACCGAGCAGGCGGTCTATCTCATCGACGCGCGCGGTGAGCATGATGAGCGGCACGACCGTGAACGTCCGCAGCTCGCGGCAGATATCCAGTCCGTCACGGTACGGCAACATCAGATCGAGAACGATCAGGTCCGGCGGATCCGCTCTGACCGCGGACACGACCGTGCGGCCGTCCGCAATCCAGCTCGCCGCATAGCCCGAAGCAGCGAGATAGTCGCACAGCAGCGTGGCCAGCTTCGGCTCATCTTCCGCGATGAGAATTCTGGCTTCGGGGTGAGCGGCCATCGCGGTAGTTACCTCGCAGTCGGCAGCGCAACGCGGATCCATAAGCCTCCCAAAGGCGATTCCCGGGCGGTGATGGTGCCGCCGTGAGCTTCGACGATGCTTTTGCAGATCGCAAGTCCGAGCCCGGCGCCGCCGCTTTGCCGGTTGCGCGAAGCATCGACGCGATAAAAGCGTTCGAACAGGCGCGTCAACAACTCGGCCGGCACGCCCGGCTCCGAATCCTGCAGATCGATCAGCACCCGGGTGTCCTCGCGATGGCAGGCAACACGCCAGCGGCCGCCTGCGTTCGTATAGCGGATGGAGTTTTCCATGAGGTTGCTGAAGAGCTGTTGAATACGAGTGGCGTCGGCGTTGACGATGAGCTCCGCCTCATGGATGTCCGACTCCACCCGGATGCTGCGTTCTGCGAGGCGCTCGTGAAACCCGCGCAATCTGAGGCGTAAGACGGCTGCGATGTCCACGTCTGCCATTCGATAGGCCAGTGCGCCGATGTCGGCGAGCGAAAGCTCGTAGAGATCATTGACCAACTTGCTCAGGGTCGTTACCTCGGTCTGCAATGACGTGACGCTCTCCGGCGTCAGGAGGCGTACGCCGTCTTCGTATGCTTCGAGCTCACCGCGCAAAACGGTAAGCGGCGTGCGCAACTCATGGGAGACATCCGCCATGAACGCGCGCCGCATTCGCTCATTCCGCTCGAGCGCGAACGCCAGCCGGTTGAAGTCGTTGGCGAGGCGCCCGATCTCGTCCTGCGACGCCGCTCGCAGCCGGGTTGCGTACTGGCCGGCGGCGAGCCGGTGAGTGGCCTGCGCTATCCGTCTGATCGGCCGCAGCAGGCGGTGAGTGAGCAGTACGGCCGCGAGCGCAGCCAGCAGCACGGCACCCAGACCTATGATCCAGACCGACACCAGCTGTCGATCCTGCAGGTGGATGGCCGCTCCGGTCGTGACCCGCTGGAAAGGCAGGACCACGAGCCAGCCGACCACCTTGCCCTTCACCATGACGGGCCGGGTGGGCACGTCCGCGCTCAATCGCGGATTGCCGATCACGAAGCGGTGCTGCTCATCGAGAAGAGTCACGCGCAGATTCAGGCCCGTCAGGTCCGATTCGGACATCGGGAAGGGGCCGCGGAAGGGTGCTGGCGCCCGCAAGCGCCACAGCTCATCGCGCGGACGCGCGCCAGCGGGCGCGCCCCTGAGCAGTTCCAACCAGGCCAGCCTATCCTCGCGCAGGAAGTCCCAGTCGCCATTCTCTTCATAGGCGGCGGCCAGCAAGGGCAGCATGCTCTGAATGCGCTCGATCTCCTGTTCGTTGAGGTAGCCGAGAAAGCCGCTGACGAAGCTGATGCGCACGGCAATCGTGGTGGCGACCACGGCCACCAGGATCGTGGCGAGCCACGCTATATACAGCTTGGACCTGAGTCCAAGCTGTATGCGTCCACGTGGAGCATGGAATGTAAAAATTTGTATCGCGCCGGGTCGTATGCGTCTGCCGGAGCTGTAGACCCGTTCGGCTAGCGGATGGTTCCGGGAGGGCTCGGCCCGAGGCGGTGGCAGGCTGCGCGCCGGCATTCGAAGCCTCGCCGGACCGTTGCGTCGCCAGGCAGCTGGAGCACTTCCACAGATTCTCCCACTTGTCTCCACATTCCCCACCTAGCATCTGCGAATGCGCGTGGGGCAACGATGCCTCATTCTCGTCGACCACGTGCACTTGATCAGTGGCGGCCTCACGCCACTCGCTCTTCTATGTGCCCGTCAAGTTGACATGTTAGATGTCACGTGACGCACAGGCGTCAGGATAGATATCTGACACACATCTGGCCTGCGGCTGTCATCCCAGGACCGCAGGATCTCGTGTTGTATATCGCGTCGCAGAGGTCAGTGTCGCGCAGCGGTGGCGGAACTCTCGGGAACGCAGGACTGTCGAACAGTCTTCGCTATCGGGACGGAGCAGGCCATGTGCGCGCGTATTCTCATCGTCGAGGACGATCTGCACGCACGGGCGCTGCTCGAAGAATTTCTGGTGCGGCAGGGGTTTGGGGTCAGTACTCTCGGCAGCGGCCAGCAGGCCGTCGATGTTGTCTCCCGCGACTGCGTCAGTCTGGTACTGCTCGACCTCGTGCTTCCGGGCGAGGACGGCTTGTCGATCTGTGCGCGTCTGCGCGCGAGCGGCGCCAATGTCCCGATCATCATGTTGACCGGCAAAGGCGAGACCATCGACCGGATCGTAGGCCTGGAAAGCGGTGCCGACGATTACGTGGTGAAACCCTTCGATCCGCGGGAACTGCTTGCGAGAATCAGCGCGGTGCTGCGCCGGAACGGTGCGCTCGTGGAGCCGGGCGCTCCCACTCAATCCGCGTTGGTGTACCGCTTCGGCCCGTTCGAGCTCGACACTGCCCGGCGCATCTTCACCAGGGAGCGGCGCGTTCTGACGCTGACGCGGGGAGAGTTTGGCGTACTCGAGGCGCTCGTCCGTCATCCGCTCCAGCCGCTGTCGCGTGAACGCCTTTTCAGGCTCGCGCGTCGCCGCAGCTTTGTCACGTCCGATCGAAGTATGGACATCCAGGTCTCCCGTCTGCGCCGCCTGATAGAGACCGACGTGTCAAAGCCGCGTTATATCCAGACCGTATGGGGTTTGGGATACGTCTTCGACCCGGAGGGGAGTCCAAGATGAGCGGCCTGTCCAAGCGCCGTCTGGCGCGCAAGGTGGCGCTGTTCGCCCTGGTGCCGATCCTGGGTGAGCTCGTCTGGGTTGCGGTGGAGACTCTCGTGTTCGCCGAGCCGCTGCGCCCTGGATATGAGACGGAACTGGCGACGTACGTGAAGCTGTCCCGCGCGGCACTCGTGTCGATGCCCCGCAACGCCCGTCCCGCGTTTCTCGAAGAGGTGAACTCTCGATCCGAGGTCAGGCTTCTGCCCAGCGAGCCCCCCTTTGGCGAGGCGATGGCACCCGCTGGGGCACTTCCCGCACGCCTGGCGACTCGTTTGCGAAGCAGGGCGGGCAATGACGTGGATGGCCGCATGGGTAATACCAACACGTGGGTGCGTTTCGTAGCAGGCGGCCGACCCTATTGGCTCGTCATTCCCGCCGACCGCGTTCCACCGCCGTTGTGGGCTCAATTGTTCGCGGCGACTCTGATCGCGGCGCTCCTGTCGAGCGGCTGCGCGTACATTTTGATCGCGCAGTTGAACCGTCGGGTGGGGCCTGTGGGGGAGGCCGCTTGCGCCATCGGCCGCGGCGAAACTCCCGCACGGCTCGCGATAGAAGGACCGGAAGAAGTTCAGGAGCTCAGGCGCTGTTTCAACCAGATGAGCGAGGGCCTCCAGAGGCTCGATGCCGAGCGCCGCTTGATGCTCGCCGGAATCGCTCACGATGTGCGCACGCGGCTCGTGCGACTGCAGCTGAATGTCGAGTTGAGCCTGCGCGAGCTGGCCGGTGCACGCGCCGACGCGATGGTCAATGACATCGCAGAGGTCGATGCGATGGTGACGCAGTTTCTCGAGCTCGCGCGCAGCGAAGCGGATGAGTCCCCGCAGAGCTGCGATCTCAATGCCATCGTGGCCGGTATTTGCACGCGCTACCGCTTGTCGGGCCATGACGTCCGCAGCGTGCTTGGGCACGTAGGGCTGCCGGAATTGCGCGAAGTGGCGGTCGGGCGGCTCATCACGAATCTGGTGGACAACGGTTTGCGCCACGGTGAGAAGGAAGTGGAGGTCGCCACGAGCCGGACCGGTACCCACATAGTCGTGACCGTCGCGGATCGAGGCCCCGGTATTCGTACTGTCAATCCCGATGCACTCATCAAGCCTTTCGCCCGCGAACAGACGGCCCATGGCAAGCCCGGAACGGGACTCGGCCTCACCGTGGTCGACAGGATCGCTCGTGCTCATGGCGGAGCCGTCAAGCTCATGAACCGCCCCGAAGGCGGACTTCTCGTCGTGGTGACGCTGGCCGCCGGATGATGCCCTGGCGGGCCGGCTTTGCACACGATGCGCCGGCCCGGATCGCCGGCGGCATCGTGTGCGTGAGCGCTTCCGCACTCAGCGATCCTTGTGCAACGTCCCGGTAACTGTTGCCGTACCGCCGCCCGACAGGAAGAGCGTATAGACATTACCCGCAGTCAGCGTGACGGTGGTTCTGCTCAGCAGACTGGCGCCGTTGGTCGCATTGCTGACGTCCAGCTCGTAGTCGGTGCCGCTGTCGACTTCATAGGGAGTGGAGGCCTGGCCGACTGGAACGCCTTCGGCCACCGGCGAGAAATTGGCGGTGAGGGTGATGGGGGCGCCAAGTGCCGACATGCCGTTCAGCACCCGTAATTTGACCTTGGTGCTGACGGAGGGGACATGATTGTCGTCGGTGATCAGGCTGGTTTGTGTGCCGGAGGCATTGCTCCATACGAGCAGGGTGTAGTCTCCGCCCGCTGTGAGTGTCTGATCCGCGATCGTGACGGGATTGCCGTCCACGCTAAGGGTGACTGCGGCAGTCCCTGCGGTGATTTGCCCATAGGTGCTACCGATGAGTCCCACTGTGGAATTGTTGAGCACGGCGAGCCCGCCAATGCTGGCTGTGACCGTCGTACCGTCGGAGATGCCGACAGCAGCGCGTACGCGCGCCTGGGTATTCTCGTACTTGGTCAGAGTGCCCTGCTGCGGCAAGTACATCGCGTTGACCAGCACGCCGCCCTGGGTGGAGGTGAGGATCAGTGATGAGACCTTCTGGTCGTCGAAAGTGACACTCGGCACGTCGAGGCGCAAGTCGGTCTTGTCGCCGGCCGCGGTGACGCGCAGGCGATAGGTTCCGTGGGTGATCGGCGTGGCGGACGATGTGGAGCCGGATGAGACACTGCTGAAAGTCGGCGAGGCGTCGGTGAGCGAAGCCGCAGGGTCCGTAAGATACACGTCCAGCACACCCGCTTCGGCCGTGTTGTATATCGTCACGGAGGAATAGCCGCTGGTCGGATCGCCCTGGTCTTCGTTGATCATCAGATCCCCGAAATTGCCGGTTGAGCCGAACGCTATATAGGTCGCGTGTGATTGGTCCGCGAGCTTCTGGCCGGTGAGGGTCGCGAGCGTGTCCGTCAGGCCGCTCACCTTGAACTTGATCGTGTAGGTGGCGGAACCGACGGATTTGTAGTCGCTGGCGGTCTCGTAGGGGACGGCCTGCAGCTCGAGAGTATCGGTGCTGGTATCGCCGTTGTTAGCATAGAGGTCGAGCGACTTGTAGCCCGTGCTCACGTTCAGAACACGGATCTGCGCCTGATTGCCGCTGCTCCCGCAGCTGCTGAGCGCCAGAACGGCTGGTGCCAGCAGGCCGAGGAAATAGGAAGAGTAGGTTCTCATGGAGTGTTTCCCGCTGTGTCGATGTCGAGTTGCGAACTCAAAACGAATTGCCGATGGAGAACTGAAACATCTCGACGTCGTCGCCGTAATGCTTCCAGTCGTCGTGCTGATAGTTGATGGGCATGGCCAGGCTGAAGCGGAACAGGCCTAAGGGGGCGAGCCACTGCACGCTGATGCCGGTCGAGGTGCGCAGTTGCTGCAGGTCGAAGCCGTAGTGGACCCGGAAGCCCGCCTTGTCGTAGAACGCGGTGTTGCCGAGGTAAAAGGATTGGCCGAAGTCGAAGAACAGGCTCACACGGGCACTGTCGGAGAACTTTCGGGGCATGGGCAGAATCGCCTCGAGCTGGCCGGTCAGCGCGGAATCCCCGCCATAAGGGTTGCCGAGGGAGTCACGGGGACCGAGCGTGCCCTCGCGGAAACCGCGCACGGTTTCCGGGCCACCCGAGAAGAAATTTCGATTTGGCGGCAGTGCCGTCGTATTGCCGATGGCGGTGCCATAGCTCAAATGAGTGTCCAGACTCAAAGGCACGGCACTCAGCAGCGGCACGTAGGGGATATGGAAGTACTGCTGGTACTGGTACGTTGTGGTCATATACGCGACGTCGGCAGCGCCGGGCACGGTAGCGGTCATCTGAAAGCGGTGCGCCGCCCCTGTCGTCGGGAAAATCGTGCGGTTGCGGCTGTCGTAGCTCCAGCCGGTGGAGACATCGAGGCTGTCGATGTTCGTGCCAAGGATGTAGTCGGTGCCGACCGCCCTGAAGTAGGACGAGCCGTTGTGGCGCACCCAGTCTTGCAGCTGGGTCGAGCTGAATGTGGAGGTCGCGAGGTCCGCGTGTTGGACCGAGCTGCCGAAGTGAATCGCCTGCCATTCGGAGATCGGATAGCCGAAGTCCAGCCCGGCGACATAGGTTTTCGTGGAGAACGTGGAATACGTCGAGGTGAGCCGGCTCACGTCGGCATAGGAGAGATTCAGCGTGCGGCTCACGCCGTCCTCCGTGAAATAAGGGTCCGTGTGCGAGACGCTGTAAACCTTGCTGTAGCGTCCGCCGTTCAGCTCGAGAGCCAGGCGCTCACCCGTTCCGAGCGTGTTCGAGTCCACGAAGCTGCCGTTCAGCATGATGCCCTGCGACTGGGAGTAGCCGATGCCGCCCCCCAGCTGCGAGCTGGGTCCGTCCTCCACCTTGAAATTCACATCCACCCTGTCCGGCGTATCGGGCACTGGAGTCGTCTCGGACGTCACGTTCTTTACATAGGGAAGGCGCTGGATGCGCTGCTTCGAGCGCTCGAGGGAGGTATTGGAAAGCCAGGCGCCCTCGAGCTGGCGCAGCTCGCGGCGCAGCACCTCGTCGTTGATCTTGTTCGTGCCGGAGAAGGTGACGTTGCGGACGTACACCCGGTTGCCCGGATCCACGAAGAAGGTAAGTGATATCTCGTGCTTTGCGTTGTCCGGAGTCGGCACCGGCTCGACCTTCGCGAACGCGTAGCCATCGCGTCCCAGCCGGTTCTGGATGAGCTCCTGGGTGGTGGTGATGAGCTTGCGATTGAAGATCTGTCCGGGCTGCACCACCAGCAGCCGCTCGAGCTCCTTCTGCGGGACCACGAACGTGCCGGCGAGCTTCACCGAGGATAGCTTGAAGACCTCGCCTTCCTGCACGTTCACCGTGATGAAGATGTCTTCCTTCTCAGGCGCGATGGCCACCTGGGTCGAGTCGATCTGGAAGTTCGCGTAGCCGCGATCCATGTAGAAGTTGCGCAGCTTCTCGAGGTCGCCC
>JAQGOC010000133.1 GCA_028293805.1 Gammaproteobacteria bacterium | reverse complement strand
GGGGAGAGATTACTTTCAACTACGAGAGCACCGACACACCCGACTTCGTTCCCACTTCGACCGCGGCCGCCTGAAGGGCGGCTCGAGGACGCAAGGAGTCAACATGAAACTCACGCAGGGCACCTTTTCCTTTCTCCCGGACCTGACGGACGAGCAGATCCGCAGCCAGGTGGAGTACTGCCTCGGCAACGGCTGGGCGGTGGCGATCGAATACACCGACGATCCGCACCCGCGCAATTCGTATTGGGAAATGTTCGGGCCGCCAATGTTCGACATCCGGGACGCGGCCGGCATTCTCACGGAGCTGCAGGCCTGCCGGCAGACATTTCCGGATCACTACATCAAGGTCAACGCCTTCGACTCGACCCACGGTCGTGAATCGTTGCGCCTCTCGTTCATCGTCGGACGGCCCGAAAAGGAACCAGGGTTCCGGCTGGAGCGGCAGGAAGGGCCGGGCCGGACGGTGCGTTACACGACGCGCGCTTACGCGACGGATCGCCCGGAAGGCGAGCGTTACTGACTCGAGCGTTACTGACATAGCGGTCATGCCGTCGCGCTTGAAGGGGGCGCGCAACCATGAATGCATCGCCCAATCACAGGCAGGGCAACGAGGACCAGACCGGAAGTCTCGACCTCGATGCCGCCTTCCGGGACTCCCACGTCGGGGAAGTTCTGGACGAGCTCGATCGCGAGCTGGTGGGCCTGGCGCCCGTCAAGAGCCGCATTCGCGACATCGCAGCCCTGCTGCTCATCGACAAGTTGCGGGGGAATCTGGGGCTGACGGCCGGTGCGCCGTCACTCCACATGTCGTTCACCGGCAACCCCGGTACCGGCAAGACGACCGTCGCGCTGCGCATGGCGCAGATCCTCCACCGTCTCGGCTACGTGCGCAAAGGCCAGCTCACCGCAGTAACGCGTGACGACCTCGTTGGACAGTACATAGGCCATACGGCGCCGAAGACCCGTGAGGTGCTGAAGCGGGCGATGGGTGGGGTGCTGTTCATCGACGAGGCGTACTACCTCTATCGACCCGAGAACGAGCGCGACTACGGGCAGGAGGCGATCGAGATCCTCCTGCAGGTCATGGAGAACCAGCGCGAGGATCTGGTCGTGATCCTCGCCGGCTACCAAGACCGGATGAACATCTTCTTCCGCAGTAATCCCGGCCTGTCGTCCCGCGTGGCCCACCACATCGAGTTCCCCGATTACACGCCGGACGAGCTGCTCGCGATCGCGCGACTGATGCTCGAGCGAATGCAGTACCGTCTCAGCGCGGAAGCGGACGCGGCCTTCCGCGAATACATCGAGCTGCGGAAAGGGCGGCCGCATTTCGCCAACGCGCGCTCCGTCCGCAATGCGCTGGACCGCGCGCGCCTCAGGCAGGCGAGCCGGCTGTTGAGCCGCAGCGGCCGGATCGTTTCCCGCGACGATCTCATCACGTTGGAAGCAGCCGATATCAGGGCCAGCCGTATCTTTTCGGATACGCAAGACCCGAACGGCTCAGGGGAGAGTGCGTCATGAACGATACCGCAAAGCCCTTCAAAACCAAGACCCTGACGCGCTTTCTGATCGAGGAGCAACGGCGCCTCAGCGTGAGCGGTAACAGCGTCACGGGCGGCTTCACCGCCCTGGTGAACGACGTGCGTCTCGCCTGCAAGCGCATCGCTACGCTCATCGGCAAGGGCGGTCTGGCCAACGCCCTGGGCGCCGCCGGCTCGGTCAATGTGCAGGGCGAGGCGCAGATGAAGCTCGACGTGATGGCGAACGACATCTTCGTGCGGACCAACGAGTGGGGTGGGCAACTCGCCGGAATGCTCTCGGAGGAGCGCGACACGCCTTATCTGATTCCTCCCGAGCATCCGCGCGGCAAGTATCTGCTGCTCTTCGATCCGCTCGATGGCTCGTCCAATATCGATGTCAACGTCTCGGTCGGCAGCATCTTCTCGGTGCTCCGCTGTCCCGAGGGCGTGGGCGAGCCGACGGAAAAGGATTTTCTGCAGCCCGGCGTGACGCAGGTGTGCGCGGGCTATGCCATCTACGGTCCTGCCACCATGCTGGTGCTCACCACGGGCAACGGCGTGAATGGGTTCACTCTCGATCGCGAGATCGGGGAATTCATGCTCACACATCCGGATCTGCGCATAGCGGAGGAGACCTCCGAATTTGCCATCAACGCTTCCAACTCACGTTACTGGGAGCCCGCGATCAAGCGTTATGTGAACGAGTGTCTGGCGGGCAAGAGCGGTCCGCGTGCGCGGGACTTCAACATGCGCTGGGTGGCGTCTCTCGTGGCGGAGACTCACCGCATCCTGATGCGCGGAGGTGTGTTCATGTATCCCCGCGATCGTAAGGATCTGACCAAGCCCGGGCGGCTGCGGCTGCTTTACGAGGCGAATCCGATCGGTTTCATAGTCGAGCAGGCGGGCGGCCGTGCCAGCACGGGCCACGAGCCGATTCTGGACATCGTGCCGGAGAGCGCCCACCAACGCATCAGCTTCGTATTCGGCGCGCGGGCGGAGGTCGAGCGGATCGAGCGCTATCACCGCGACCACAATGATTTCGAGTTCGACGCGCCGCTTTTCGGGACGCGGGGACTCTTCACGTCCAGCCATGCGTAGCCGTGCGGGGGGTATGAGCCATGTCGGCCAGACATCCAGTCATTGCGGTGACCGGTTCCTCGGGAGCCGGGACGACTTCGGTCAGCAAGACGTTCGAGCGGATTTTCCGCCGCGAGCAGGTGCAGGCAGCCTTCGTCGAAGGCGATAGTTTTCACCGTTTCAGCCGGGCGGAAATGAAGGAGCAGATGGCGACCGCCGTGGAGCGCGGCGATCACCAGTTCAGTCACTTCGGGCCGGACGCGAACCTCTTCCCCGAGCTCGAGGAGTTGTTCCACGGCTATGGCGAAACCGGCCGCGGCCGGTTTCGCAGATACCTGCACGACGAGCCGGAAGCAGCCCGGTTCGGGCAGAAGCCCGGAACCTTCACGGAATGGGAGGAGGTGCCGGCGCAGACGGACCTGCTGTTCTACGAGGGGCTGCACGGGGCGATCGTGACTGAGGAGGTCGATGTCGCGCGGCATGTCGATCTTCTGATCGGCGTTACGCCGGTCATCAACCTCGAGTGGATCCAGAAGCTGCACCGGGACAAGGCGACCCGGGGGTATTCCGCCGAAGCGGTAACCGACACGATTCTGCGCCGCATGCACGACTACACACATTACATCTGTCCGCAGTTTTCCCGCACCCACATCAACTTCCAGCGCGTGCCCATCGTCGACACGTCGAATCCCTTCGTCGCGCGCTTCATTCCCGCTCCGGACGAGTCGTTCCTCGTCATTCGGTTCGCCAATCCGCGTGGCATCGACTTTCCGTATCTGCTGTCGATGCTGCACGACTCGTTCATGTCGCGCTCGAATACCATCGTGTGCCCGGGCGGGAAGATGGACCTGGCCATGCAGCTCATTTTCACGCCCATGATCTGGCGACTGCTCGAATGCAAGAAGGAGTCGCAGGCGCGCGGACCAATCGGGCTGCGGCGGTGACTTCGTTGGTGTGCCAGGGCGCCCGTGGCGACGGCGGGCCCGGTGGCGCGGCGAGTATCCGCGAGCCATTGAGCTTCGATGCCCTGATCTTCGATGTGGATGGGACTCTCGCCGACACCGAGGAACTGCATCGGCGCGCCTTCAACGAGGCTTTCTTTGCGTGCGGTGTCGATTGGTCGTGGGCCCCGGATCTGTATGCCGAGCTCCTGCAGGTCACCGGCGGGAAGGAGCGCATTGCCAGCTATGTCGACCGGCTGCAGCTTCCCGCACAGGACAGGAGCGAGCTCCTGCGCCTCATTCCCCAGATTCACGTGACCAAGACACGGCTTTACCAGGAGCTCGTGGGACTCGGTCACCTGCGGCCCCGCCCCGGCGTGCAGCGCCTCATGATGGAAGCACGCTCGGCTGGGCTGCAACTGGCCATTGCCTCGACTACGTCGCCCGCAAATGTCGAATCCCTGCTCCGGGCCAGCTTCGATCGCGAGGCGCTGCAGTGGTTCGACGCAATCGCCACCGGCGATGTGGTGTCGAAGAAGAAGCCCGCGCCCGATGTTTACGACCTCGCACTCGCGATGCTCGGCGTCGTACCGCAGCGTGCGATCGCGATCGAGGACTCGGCGATCGGTGTGCAATCGGCGAAGGCTGCGGGCCTGTTTACGGTGGCGATACCGACCCTGTGGACGATGGGCCAGGATTTTGCCGCCGCCGATCTGATTCTGCCGTCTCTGGCGGATCCCGATGAACCGTTGGGGGCGCTCGACGAGTGGCGGATCGGAGCGAGGTTCCTCGGTATCGAGGAGCTCGCGACCTTGCATTTGTCCGCAATGCCGACGGAGGACCTCCATGCCTGACCTCAACACTCTTGCGGGGATTGAAACATGAGCGCAATGCCTGAGACAGCAGCGGTTCCCGGCACCACGGCGGGACGGCGGGAAGTGGTGAACGTCCTGCGCGCCCTGGCGATGGACGCGGTCCAGAAGGCCAACTCCGGACATCCCGGGATGCCGATGGGGATGGCCGAGATCGCGGAAGTGCTCTGGCGGCGCCATCTGCGTCACAACCCCGCGAATCCCGGGTGGGTGGACCGCGACCGCTTCGTGCTTTCGAACGGCCATGGCTCGATGCTGCTGTACTCACTCCTGCACCTGAGTGGTTATGACCTGCCGATGTCGCAAATCAAGCGCTTCCGGCAGCTGCACTCACAGACGCCGGGACATCCTGAGTACGGCATCACGCCCGGCGTGGAGACGACGACGGGGCCGCTGGGACAGGGAATCTCGAACGCCGTGGGCATGGCGATCGCCGAGAAGCTGCTGGCGGAGGAATTCAATCGGCCGGGATTCGAGATCGTCTCGCACTACACCTACGTGTTCCTGGGCGACGGCTGTCTCATGGAGGGCATCTCGCACGAGGTGTGCTCATTGGCTGGAACGCTGGGATTGGGCAAGCTCATCGCGTTTTACGACGACAATGGCATCTCCATTGATGGGAAAGTGGAGGGTTGGTTCACCGATGACACTCGGGGACGTTTCGAGGCGTACGGGTGGCATGTGGTGCCGGAGGTCGACGGGCATGACAGCGAGGCGGTCGAGCGGGCCATCTGCGCAGCCAGGGCCGTCCGCGATCACCCTTCGCTCATCTGTTGCAAGACGACTATTGCCAAGGGTGCGCCGACGAAGGCGGGAACGCACGAATCGCACGGTGCTCCGCTCGGCGAGAAGGAGATTGCGGCTGCGAGGACGCAACTGAGTTGGTCACACGCACCGTTTGAAATCCCGCAGGCGATTTACGAGGCGTGGGATGCTCGTGAGGGCGGCGCAATAGCAGAAGGAACGTGGAAGTTGCGGCTCAGCCAATACACCGAGGCGTATCCGGCCGAGGCTCGGGAGTTGCAGCGGCGCTGGCGGGGCGAATTGCCGCAGGAGCTGAGCGGGCGCGTCAAGGAGTTGATGGCGAAGGTACGCGAGAAGGCCCAGACGGTCGCAACCCGTAAGGCTTCGCAGGACGCTCTCGAAGGGCTCGCGCCGGCATTGCCGGAGTTGATCGGTGGCTCCGCGGATCTTGCCGGCTCGAACCTCACGCTATGGTCCGGTTCGCGCGCGGTCACGCGTGCGTCCGGTGGGAACTATCTTTACTACGGCGTGCGGGAGTTCGGCATGACGGCGGTCATGAACGGAATCGCCCTGCACGGCGGTTTCATTCCATACGGTGGGACGTTTCTGACGTTCTCCGACTACTGCCGGAACGCATTGCGGATGGCGGCGCTGATGCGTATCCGCTCGATCTTCGTGTTCACGCACGACTCGATCGGCCTTGGCGAAGATGGACCCACGCACCAGCCCATCGAGCACCTCGCGTCCCTGCGGCTGATCCCGGCCATGGATGTCTGGCGTCCTTGCGACTCGGAGGAATCGCTTGCGGCGTGGGTCGCGGCGATCGAGCGGCGGGATGGGCCGTCGTGTCTCGTGTTCAGCCGGCAGAACCTGCCGTTTCAGAAGCGAACTCCCGGGACGGCCGCCAACATACGTCGCGGCGGCTACGTTCTCGTCGAACCGGAAAGCGAACCGCGTGCCATCATCATCGCGACGGGCTCTGAAGTCGCGCTCGCTGTCGAGGCGCAGAAGCTGCTGCAGGCAAAGGGTATCCCGGTGCGGGTCGTCTCGATGCCGGCTACCACGTTGTTCGATCGGCAGAGCGCGGACTACCGCAATACGGTATTGCCTCCCCCATTGCCGTGTGTTGCTGTCGAGGCCGGAGTGCCGGATCTGTGGCGTAAGTACGTTGGCCGCACGGGGGCGGTCATTGGAATCGAGCGGTTCGGAGAGTCCGCCCCCGCCGGCGAACTTTTCAACTTGTTCGGATTCACGCCCGAGAAAGTGGTGGCGGCCGTTGTGTCGGTGCTGCCGCAGTGACTGGAGCTCGGGCTGCCAGCCGCCGCAGGATGTAGGTGCCGCGTTCGATTTTCACCGAGCCGCTGTTTGACCGAAGAGGATGCGGCGTGACTCCTCTGTCACCGTGGCCTGGGTGTTGATCGATTTCGCCTTGTCATAGGCGCGGACCGTGGCCGCGCGGTCGCGGATCGTTTCGAACCACTTTTTAAGGTGGGGGAAGTCCTCGAGCTTCTGGCCTTGCGCTTCGTACGGCACGATCCATGGATAGCAGGCGATGTCGGCGATCGAATAATCGCCGGCGACGAACGGACGAGCGGCGAGTCTCTTGTTCAAGACTCCATACAACCGGTTGGTTTCCTTCGTATAACGCTCGATGGCATAGGGGATCTTCTCGGGCGCGTAGCGGCCGAAATGGTGGTTTTGGCCGGCCATCGGGCCCAGACCCGCCATTTGCCAGAAGAGCCACTCTGTGACCTCCACGCGGCCGCGCGGATCCGTGGGCAGGAGCCGGCCCGTCTTTTCGGCGAGATACAGCAGAATCGCGCCGGATTCGAAGATCGAGACCGGTGCCCCGCCGCCGGCAGGCGCGTGATCGACGATCGCCGGTATGCGGTTGTTGGGCGCGATGGCGAGGAACGCCGGGTCGAACTGCGCGCCTTTGGAGATGTCCACCGGCAGGATGCGGTAGGGGAGGCCCGTTTCCTCCAGAAACATCGTAATCTTGTGGCCGTTCGGGGTGGTCCAGTAGTGAACGTCGATCATCGTCGTCTCCTTGGGAACTGCTCACCGTTGGCCTGGGGTTGGCGTCCAGGGGGCACGTTGCACCCGTTCCCAGCTGCGCACCCAGTCGAGCGTCAAAGACTGTCACCACTTCAGCTCGGACGCGAGTGCTCATTCGAGAGAGGCGGCTGCCTGTCCTCCGCGGTAGCCGCGCGCGGCACACTGTTTGCTAATTTATTGCCGCTATGAAGGTTACGGTCTGTCAGCTTCACAATGGGCGGAGAAACTTCACCCAGGACTGGGACCGGCTGGTCGAGCATGCCAGGGCGGAGCACAGCGATCTGGTTCTCTTACCTGAAATGCCCTTCTTTCCCTGGTTCCCAACGCCGCGGGAGTTCGACTCCGATGTCTGGCGTGCCGCCGTGAAGGCTCACGACGAATGGGAGAAGCGGCTCACGGAGCTGGCACCGGCGGTAGTGCTCGGCACGCGTCCGATCGATTTCGGCAACGTCCGTTACAATGCCGGGTTCGCCTGGATCGACGAGGAGGGACTCGCCGCGACCATCCATGTGAAAACCTGTCTTTTCAATGAAGAGGGCGCGTGGGAGACCACGTGGTATAGCAGCGCGCTCCCGGACTTCGAGTCGGCCACCGTCGGTAGAGCCAGTGTTGGCATGCTCATTGGCATGGAGTTGTGGCAAACGGACCAAGCCAAGCTGTACGGCGAGGATGGGGTGCACTTTGTCGCTGTGCCGCGGGTAAACGGAGTCACCGATGACCCGACAGCCTCGGCCATCGACGAATGGCTGGCAGGCGGTTGTGCCGCGGCAGCCGCTTCCGGCGCATATTGCATCTCGTCCAGTCGCGGCTCGCACGATGATTCCGCTGGCGCAGCCGGCTGGATCATTTCCCCGGACGGGCGATCGCTCGCCCTAACTTCGGACGATGAGCCGATCGCATCGGCCGAAGTGGACCTCGCCGCGGTAGTCCATTCAAGAAAACGGTAGTCAGCCCCGAAATCCGCCCTTGGGTGCCGCGGAACAGTGGTCCAGGGCGTCCCCTCGTACGCACGTGCCCAAGGTGGAGCCTGCCCGCAAGGCTTATCCGCAAGGTCTAGTGCATGCGGCGTAGCGCGCGGCACCGGCCGATGGTACAAACGCCTCATGCCAGACTGCCGTACAACGCCACCCAAAGGCTCGCGGGCCCGTCTCACGCGAGCGACTTTATTGCGCCCCCGTCAGACGTCATTGCGCGCCGCTCCGCCCATGGGCGTCGAACAATGACGGCATCCGCGCCTGTTTCCGACGCAGTGACGCGACTGTCCGACGCCGGCTATGTGTTTATGTCGGCTAGCGACGCCGCGACCACCCTTCATATCGATCTTGCGCAGTTGAATGCGCTGCGTGATGCGTGGGCGCGTCTGCCTCGCGATACCTACCTACGCGACGGGGGGCTATACCGCTCGCGGCGACACAGCTGCCTCCTACAGGCGTTTTCGTCCGGTGTGCTGACAGCCGTTCCGCACAGGGCTCATTGGCAGCCTACGTCTTACAACGCCCTTCATGGTGGGCTGGAGCGCTGGTTCGAGCCCATCGAAGAGGAAGTCCTGACCGCACCCGTGTGGGGAAAGCTCGTTGCATCCATTGGCACTCTCTTCGCGCAGGTACGGCCCGTCAACCAGTGGTTCATTGAGGCGCATCAATTTCGTATCGACACGGCGAATGGCATCGGCCGTCCCACCCCTGAGGGCGCTCACCGTGACGGAGTGGATTTCGTCGCCGTGATTCTCGCCGGCCGCCGTAACGTCCGTGGCGGCGAAACCCACGTTTTCGATGCAACTGGTCCCTCCGGTGTCCGCTTTACGATGCAAGAGCCCTGGTCAATGCTCCTCATGGACGACGCTCGCGTAATCCACGAAACCACCCCCATCCAGCCCGACACAGAGCAGGGCGTCCGCGACACTCTGGTGCTCACGTACCGTGCGAAAGGGTTCCAAGCTCCTGAGTAGCTCGAACGCCGCTTCCGCCGTCTAAGCGCTTCCTTGATGATGACGTCCTTTTCGAGGACGCGTGGGTCAGGGCAACGAACCTCTCCACACTGACCGGTGCCGAACTCCTGCTTGTTGCAGCCGGCGGAGCGCGATGCGCGCTCTCAGGGTCTGGTCGAGTCTGCGGCCGAGGGTTGGCCGTCGATCCAGGTTTCCAGGACGTTCAGGCTTGCATCGACCAGCACGAGATTGGCGCGGTAGCCGGGGGAGATGCGGCCGGCTTCGTCGGCCAGGCCGAGGAATTCGGCGGGATACTGGCTCGCCATGCGGCTCGCTTCGGCTAGCGGGAGTCCAAGGAGCTTGACGGCGTTGCGGACGCAGCTGGCCATGTCAATGTTGGAGCCGGCCAGGCGCCCGTCTTCGTCGATGCAGACGCTGCCGGAGACGGTGATGGTTCGTCCCTGGAGATTGAAGGCATGACTGTTGGTGCCTACGCTCGGCATGGCATCCGTCACGAGCATGAAGCGGTTGTGCGGCTTGCATCGCAATGCGATCCGCAGAACCACAGGATCGGTGTGCTCGCCGTCGACGATGATGCCGCACCAGCTGCCCGGATCATCGAGCGCCGCTCCGACGACGCCGGGCTCGCGGCCGGTGAGCTGGGACATCGCGTTGAAGAGGTGTGTGAAGCCCGTGAGCCCATGACGCAAGGCGGTTGCGATTTCGGCATAGGTTGCGTTGGTGTGCCCCGCCGAAACGACAACTCCTGCCTGGGCGAGGTTTTGAATGATCTGCGGAGTCGTCATTTCCGGGGCGAGGGTCACCAGGGTCTTGCCGCACCGCAGGGATGTGAGCAAGCCGACCGCGCTCGTGTCGAGCTCGCGCAACTTCGCGGGATCGTGGACACCCTTGCGCGCGACATTGAGAAAGGGGCCTTCAATGTGAATACCGAGCACCCCGGGAACGCCGGCCTGGATTGCACCCCGGACGGCCGCGATGGCGCGCGCCACCACGTCGAGGTCGGCGCTGATGAGGGTAGGCAGAAAGCCGGTCGTGCCGAACTTGCGATGTGCCTCACCGATGGCGCGTATCGCTGCAACGCTGGGAGCGTCGTTGAAGAGAACGCCGCCGCCGCCGTTGACCTGGGAGTCGATGAATCCGGGCAGCAGCAGATTGCCGCCGAGATCGCGGCGGCTCGCCGTGCCGGCGCGGGGATCCGTCTCGTCCACGACAGCGAGAATGCGCCCCTGCTCGAGGAGAACGCATTTGCCTTCGACGAGACCGTCATCGAGCAGCACCCGCGCGTTGATCAGTGCGACCGGCATCAAACAGTCTCGGTCACTTTGTTCAGGTAAGGTGGCTGATCGGGGTTGCGGCCGCGGGCCAGCGAGAGCGCGTTCACCATACGGTAAAAACTCTGCACGATGAGCATGGGCTCGATCACCGTGTTGGCAGCCTCTGTCGGCAATATCACGGCGCGAGAAACCTTCGAGCCGGCGAGCATGACGTCCGCGCGCCGCGCCGCCAACTCTGTCGCTAACACTTCGATGCCGCCGCGGGTCTCGTCATTCTGCGTGAAAATGAGAACGGGGAAGCCGGCGCGGATGAGCGCCATGGGGCCGTGCCGGACCTCCGCCGAGCTCACCGCTTCCGCGTGCAGGCCGCAGGTCTCCTTGAATTTGAGCGCGGCCTCCTGCGCGACACCGAGCCCCAGCCCGCGCCCGATGACGTAGAGATCGGTTGCGAAGCGCAAGCGGGTGATGGCGGCACTCCAGTCCAGAAGCCACGCGCGCTCGAGCAGAGCAGGGGCCTGCGCGAGGGCTTCGGCAAGCCCCTGGTCACGTGACCAGCTGGCGACGAGGTGAATGATCGCAGCGAGGGAGGCGATGTATGACTTGGTCGCGGCAACACTTCTCTCGAGGCCGGCGCACAACGGAACGGTGAAGTCCGCCGTCTGCGCAAGCGGCGACGATTCGGCATTCACGAGTGCGACGACCAGCGCGCCTCCGGCCTTTGCGGCTCGCACCGCAGACAGTAGGTCGGGGCTGGCCCCGGACTGCGAGATTGCGAGGAAAACCGTGCCCCGAAGATCCGGAGTCGCGTCATAAACAGAGCTCACCGACGGCGCGGACGATGACGTCAGAATGCCCAGGCGTGTCTCGATGAGGTATTTCGCAAACGTGGCGGCGTGATCCGAACTTCCGCGCGCGCATGTAACGACCGCGCGTGGCGCGAGCTGGCGCAGCCGCTCTCCAAGCCGCTCCATGCGCTCGGCGTTCGCGGCAAGTTGCTGGCGTACCGCCTCAGGCGCTTGCCCGGCCTCGCAGTACATCTGCGTTGTGTTTTCCGGGAGCATTACGATGAAACACTGAGCTCGGCGACGAAGTCGTAGATGTCGCCGCGGTAGTAGGATTGCGTGAACTCCGCGGCACGGCCATCTTTGAGGAAGCCGAGTCGTTCCACCAGCAAACCGGGATCTTTCTCTTTGCCCTGCAGGAGCTCGGCCTGTTCCGCAGTGAACAGAACGGCGCGCAGCCGTTGTAATGCACGCACGGGGCGGCTTCCGGCAAGCTCCAGGGCTTCGTACAAAGAAGATTCGACTGCGTCGAGCGAGGGCAGGCAGGATGCGAGAATCGTCGCGTATTCAAGCGACATCGGCGCGTCGTCCGCGAATCGAATGCGGTGAAAGCGATAGACGGGCGTGCCGGGGCTCGAGCGCAATGTCAGCGATTCCTCGGGTGTCACGGTTCCCGCGGACCTGCGCAACCAGACGCTGCGCGGGTTGCGGCCTCGTGCCCGCATATCCTCGGAGAATGAGGTCAGCTTCGAGAAGTTCTTTTCGACTCGCGCGCAGACGAAGGTTCCGGAGCCCTGGCGGCGGACGAGCATGCCTTCGCTCACGAGGCCATCGATCGCCTTGCGCACCGTGATCCGAGAGATGGAGAACTCAATCGCGAGATCCCGCTCGGGGGGCAGCGCATCGTCCGGACCTAGAATGCGTGTCTCGATCGCCTGGCGCAGTGCCCGCTGCAGCTGCTGATAAAGCGGCAGGCTGCTCGACTCGTCGAGCTTGCCCACGGCCTGTGAAAGCGGCGTCAAAGTGGTTCTCCGGCCTGCTGGGTCATCGCGCTCATACTACCAATATCATACCAGTCTGTTGTGAGAAGGATACATTTCTAGCCAGAACTACTTGATTTGGCGGCAGAAACGCATTCGTTGGAAAAGTGGTCTTCACTGGGATAGCATTTTAGCACTACTGGTATTATATTGGCACGTAACTGGTTCCAGACATGATGCCCGCGTAGCGCGCCACAAAAAATGCACATCGGCTCGCGGGATGAGGGCACACGGCATGGGTGCACTTCGGTTACAGACAACATCAGGGGTAATTGAGACATGAGAATCGCAAGGTCGACGTTGATCGGCACGGCAGTCGCAATCGCATTGTTCGGGCGTGAGTCCCAGGCCGCCGACGCAGCTCCTCTCGAGGAGATTGTGGTCACCGGCATCCGCGCCTCCGTGCAGCAGTCACTGGAAGCCAAGCGCGAGGCGATCAGCGTCGAGGAGGTCATCACCGCTGAAGATATCGGCAAGATGCCCGACAAGAATGTCGCCGATTCGCTGACTCGCGTGCCTGGCATCACGACCAGCTCCGCAAGCGCGAACGAAGGCGGCTTCGATGAAAACGACCGGGTCAGCATGCGCGGCACCAACCCCAGCCTGACCCAGACTCTGGTCAACGGGCACGGGATCGCCGCCGGCGACTGGTTCGTGCTCAACCAGGTTCAGCAGGTCGGTCGCAGCGTGAGCTATACACTGTTGCCCTCCGAGCTGGTCAGCAAGGTGGTGGTCCATAAAAGCTCCCAGGCCTCGCTGGTCGAGGGCGGCGTCGCCGGATCGATCGACATCATCACGCGCAAGCCCTTGGAATTCGGCAAGCCGCTGACTCTGCAGGCCTCGGCCGGCGCCGTCTATGCGCAGCTGCCGTCCAAGACCGACCCGCAGTTCAGCGCGCTGGGCAATTGGAAGAACGACGCCCAGACCTTCGGCGTCATGGTGCAGGGATTCTATGAGGCCCGCCACCTCCGGCGCGACGGCGCCGAAGTGTTGGGCTATGAGCAGTTCGCGCCCGGCAGTGCGGTAGTCATTGCGCACCCCGACCTTGCGAACGTGTGGTACCCAAAAGATATCGGTGCGGCGTTCTTCGAACAAAAGCGTGAGCGCAAGGGCGGTCTGGTCGACGTCGAATTCAAACCGACCGACGCGCTGACATTCGATCTCTCGGCGTTCTACTCGAAGTTGAATGCGTCCAACTACAACCGCAATTATCTGGAGTGGCTCACGCACTTCGTGAACTTGGGTAACGGCCAGGGACCGGATCCCGGCTATGTGGTCAAGAATGGCACCCTCACCCAGGCCAATTTCTCGCCGGTCCCTGGGACGTTCTACGGCGTCTACGACCAGATCTCGCGCCCGGATGAGAGCGCCACCGCCGGCTTCGTCAACCTCGACGGGCAATGGCGCGCCAGCGATTCCATGACGTTCATGGGGCAGGTCGGCACCTCCAAGGGTGATGGCAAGACACCGACCCAGAACGTGTCCGAGACTCAGCCCGGATTGGGCACCGGTGCCGGCTACTCGTTGCATGGCGTGGGCTCGGGCCCGGACTTCAACCTCGGCTCGCAGAACAATACGACGCCGTTTCCCGGTGGGACGCCGGTCTCGTTCGGGTGGATCTTCGGCGCGCAGAACGTCGATGTGAAGGACAAGGAGTCGTGGGGCAAGATCGACGGCGACTACCGGATTCATGACAGCTCATGGACGGACCTGAAATTCGGCGCCCGCTACGAGACGCACGAGCGCTCGTCCGACAATGCGATCGCGCAGGGCCCGCTGGCCCCCGGCATGGACACGGCCCATTACCCGACGACGTTCGCCAACTACCCGAGCAACTTCGACAGTTTCGGCGGCTCGATCCCGACCAACATCTGGTACTGGAGTCCGGCACAGCTCGCGGCTTACGACGGCCCGGGATTCGTGAACCGCGACCTGTTGGCGCGCGAGTACTATCAATATCTGTTCGACGTCAAGGAGAAGAATTCGGCCGCGTACGTCCAGGCGGAATTCAAGGGCGAGAATTGGGCGGCTGATATCGGTGTGCGCTACGTTCGAACGCAGGAACACTCCGTCACCTACACGCAGGTGAGTGCGTCGACACCCGGTGCGATCACGACCTCTTTGTTCGGGCCGTTTATCGGGATCCCGGTCGACCACACGTACAACGACGTTCTGCCGAGCGCGAACCTCAAGTTCGATTTCACTTCGGACCTCGTGGGCCGGCTCGCGGCCTCGGAAACGATGACCCGGGCCGACTACTCGGCACTCGCAGGGTTCACGGATCTGTCGCCGCCGGCGACCGCCGGCGGGGTAGGCAGCGGATCGGGCGGGAATCCCGATTTGAAGCCGATCCGCTCCACGAACTTCGACGCCGGCCTGGAATGGTACTTCGCGAAGCGCTCGCTACTGTCGGCCACCTTCTTTTACATGGATCTGCGCAACTACATCGGCTTCGGCTCGGCGACCAAGAGCTACCTGACCTTCAGCAGCCAGGTTCCAAATGGAGCGCAGGTGCCCTACCTGCTCACCGTGCCGGTCAACGCCAAGGGCCGGGTGCAGGGCCTCGAGCTCGCCTACCAGCAGGCGCTGAGCGAGTACTTTGGAGTTGCCGCGAATTACACGTATGCCGACGGCAAGCAAACCTCGCTCGTCACGAACGGCGACGATCGGCTCGTGGGAACCTCGAAGAGCACCTACAACGTCAGCGGCTATTTCGAGAACAAGCAGTTCAGCGCGCGCGTCGCCTACACGTACCGCTCGGCGTTCTTCAGCGGCCTGGACCGCAATACGGCCTTCTCGCAGGATGCGATCGGCAGCTTGACGGCGTCCCTCCAGTACGCGCTGAACGACATGATCTCGGTGACGCTCGATGGCGAAAACCTGAACAACCCCACTCTCAAGTACTACGCGCTCAACAAGGATCAGCCGCGCGCGTTTTACAAGAACGGTGCCCAGTACTACCTGACTCTGCGAGCCAAGTTCTAAAGGGGGCCGCCCCGGAAAACAGCGCCTTGTCGGAACGGCCGGCCGCGGCCGGCTCGAAAATGCGCGATGTTCCGGGACCGCGGCTGGGGGGCCGAAGCCGCCGCGGCTGCGGAACGATCGGCCCAATCGGCATGGAAGCGCGGCTCGGGTGTAACCTGACGCGCTTCCAAGCCATCTGCGCGGGGAATGCCGTGACGACCGCGACGCTATTTAATTACTCTTACGGACCGACGACCGGCAGGACCGCGGGTCCCGCACCTGCGGCCGTACGTCGCATCGTCATTGTCGGAGGCGGGTCAGCCGGCTGGATGACGGCGCTGATCCTGGCCCGGTCGCTGATCGATCGGGGCGTGGAGATCACGGTCCTGGAGTCGCCGACAGTCCCGATCATCGGGGTAGGGGAAGGCTCGACGCCGTGGCTGCGCGGTTTCTTCGACAGCCTCGGCATTCAGGAGGCGCAGTGGATGCCTGCCTGTCATGCGACCTACAAGTGCGGCATCACCTTTGACGGGTGGTCGACCAAGCCGGGGTTCGAGCGCTATTTCCACCCCTTCGCATCGATGCTGGACAACCTGACCATGACGCAGTTCGTGCACAACGCCGAGGCGCGGCTCAACGGCGCGGACGTGCATGCTCATCCCGACCGGTTCTTCATCGCCGCGCGCCTCGCTGGCGACCGGCGTGCGCCGAAGGCACGCGAGAGCTTCCCGTTCGACATCTGGCATGGGTACCATTTCGACGCGACGCTGCTCGGGCAATTCCTCCATGATAGGGCGCTCGAGCGCGGGGTTCGCTACAGGAGCTGTCATGTTACTCATGCGACGCTCGACGGCGACGGCGCAATCGCCTCGGTCGGTACCCAGGAGGGTGAAACGATCGCGGCCGATCTGTTCGTCGACTGCACTGGATTTGCGGGTCTTCTGATCGATAAGGCGTTGCGAACGCCGTTCGTCAGTTTCGCCGCCAATCTGTTCAACGATGCAGCGGTGGCCTTACCGTCCCCGATCGACGCAGCGATTCCGTCGCACACCGAGTCGACCGCCCTCAGGCATGGCTGGGCCTGGAAGATTCCTCTCACGAGCCGCTACGGCAATGGTTACGTCTACAGCACACAATTCTGCTCGCCCGAGACGGCCGAAACCGAGCTTCGGGAGCGCCTCGGTCTGCTGGACGCGGACGTGCCGGCGCGGCATTTGAAAATGAAGATCGGACGCGTCACGCAGCACTGGAACAAGAACTGCCTCGCGATCGGTCTTTCACAGGGATTCATCGAGCCCCTGGAGGCGACGGCGCTGCTCTTCATCCAGCAGACCGCCACCGCGTTCGTCGAAGTCCTGGAGCGGGGCGACCTCGGCGAGGCGGCGCGCGAGCGCTTCAACCAGCAGGTCAACGACCACTTCGAAGGCACCCGCGACTACATCGTGACCCACTACAAGACCAACACGCGGCAGGACACCGAATATTGGCGCGCCAATGCGGCCAACCTCAATCTCTCGGATGGACTGAAAAAGCTCTACTCGCTGTGGATGGCCGGAAAGAGTATCGCACCCGGCGTCGGCCAGCAGGCGATCGGCAGGGGCTACCCCGTGTTCTCCTGGTATTCGATCATGGCAGGGATGGGGATTTTTCCTGAGCCGCAGGCGCTGCGGCCGCCGACTCCGCAGGAGGCACGTTACAGTATGGCCGAGATCGACAACCTGCTGGAGCGCAGCTCGAGCAACTACCCGGACCATCGGGACGCGCTCGCCAGCATCGCGCCGCGCCGCGCCGACGCAGCACTGCAGATCTATTTCTGGTAAGCACGGTCCCGCCGATTCGCCGACTCATCAGTCCACCATGCAACAGCCTATCCCATCGATCCGCGAGTTTCTGACGCCGGACGAGGACGCCATCCGGCGTTACATCATTGAGTCCGAGCGCCCGGCTGTCCTGCGGGGGGTCGTCGGTGCCTGGCCGATGGTGGCTGTAAGCCGACGCTCGCCGGCCGCCGCCGTTGAATATCTCCGGCGTTTCGACAACGGCAGCCCGGTCGACGCCATCATGACCCCGCCCGAGGTCGAGGGACGTGTCTTCTACGACGATCACATGAACGGCTTCAATTTCGTGCGTAACCGGCTCTCGATCACTGCGATCGCGGAGCAGGTGTTGCGCTATGCGGCCTTTGCCCGTCCGCCGGCCGTTGCCGCGCAGAGTGCACTGGTTCGCGACTGCCTGCCGGGCTTCTGCGCGGAGAACCGCCTTGCCGTCATGGACGACACCGTCTTGCCACGGATCTGGCTCGGCAACGCGATCACGACACCCACGCATCTGGACGAGTGGAACAACATAGGCTGCGTGGTCAGCGGTCGCCGGCGATTCACGCTGTTTCCGCCCGAGCAGATCGCGAACCTGTATATCGGACCACTCGACTTCGCTCCCACCGGCGCACCGATGAGCCTGGTGCCGTTGCGGGAGCCCGACTTCACGCGCTTTCCTAAATTTCGGGAGGCGCTCGCGGCGGCGGTCAGTGCCGAGCTCGGGCCTGGTGATGCGATCTTCATACCGCCTCTGTGGTGGCATCATGTCGAGTCGCTCGAGCCGTTCAACGTGCTGATCAACTATTGGTGGCGTGGCGCAGTGGGTGCCGCGACCGCGACCGATTCCGCGTTCGACAGCCTGATTCACGCCATGTTGAACCTGCGGCCGCTGCCGCCCGCTACACGCGAGGCGTGGCGGGCAATCTTCGACCACTACGTATTCGGGGCGCAGGCCGGTGTTACCGAACACATCCCGGAGCATCGACATGGGATCCTCGGCAAGGTGTCGGCTGCCGACGCTGTGCGGCTGCGGGCCTACCTCGCGGAACGTCTGCAGACATGGAAGTAACCTCGGTGGCCGACGTTCCCCTACTTGTAACCGCACTGCGTCATCATTCGATCGAGCCGCGACAGGAATGGCTTGAGAGCCTGTGCGTAATGCCTGTGCCGGCCGATCGAGCGGTCGTTGAGTTTCTCCGTGATCTGCGCGTAGCTCGCCGTGGGCGCATGGCGCCGATGCTCATGGAAGCGCAGGCACGCCTCCTCGAACGGCAGGCCGAGATAATCGAGCAATTTGCGGGTCTGCCCGGCCTGATCCGCGACGAGGGCTTCATACTGCAGTATGTTGTCGCCCAGCTCGAACTCACGGCGATAGTGCTCGACGAGATCGAACACCGCGGCCAGGTGATGGGCCGTGTCCTCTATGCGGTAGCCGCAGTTGAGACCGTGAGTCATGTTGTTCGCCAGCACCGATACGCAGACATCGAGCGGATGGCGCCGGATGTGAACGATCTTCGCCTGCGGGAAGGCCATCTTCAGCAGCGGCAGGTAGATCTCGTTGAACGGCATCTTGTCGGTGAAAAATGCCTTGCCGCCTTTTGCCAGGCCGTAGTGTTCGGCGCGCGCGAGGTAGTAGTCGCGAAACAGCGTTGCGGCATAGTGACGGTCCGCCGTCCAGCTCTGCGCCAGGTTCTCGGGGAACGGCTGCGGGCCGGGCAGCAGATCGCTGGCGAGCTTGCGGAGCTCACCGAGCGATGCGAGCTCTCCGCCGGCCATCACCGCGGAGTGGCTGCAGAGAATCTGCTCGACGAGTGTCGTGCCCGCGCGCGGAAATCCCATGATGAAAATAGGTTGCGGCACGTCCGCCCGCGGCTTCGCCCTGGGCAGCCGTGCAATGTTCTCGCGTGTAAAGAAGTGCTTGAGCCGTCCGAAGAGTGCATCGACAGCCTCAGCCTTATACTGCAGCCCGCCGCCTTCACTGGCGAGCTTGCGCTTGCCGGCCACGAAGTCAGCCCAGGCCTCCTCGTAGCGCCCGAGGTGTTCATGCAACCGGCCGCGCGCCAGCTGTCCCTCGCCCGTGAGCGACTTGACGGCATTGGCGGTAGCAAGCGCTTCTTCGTGTCGACCCATACGCGCGAGATAGTTGGACCGGAGGAGGTCGACCTCGGCGGACGAGGAGACCGCTTCGGCCCGGTCGAGGAACTCCTGGGCACGAGTGAGCTCGCCGCGCGCCTCATACAAGGTCGACCAGCAGGCGAGCGTTTTGGAGTCCTTGGGCGCGAGTTCGTGCGCGCGAGCGAAATAGCCGTCGGACTCATCCGTGCGACCTTGCTTCAGGAGATTGATTGCGAGATTCAGGAGATACGGCGCCTGCGGCCCGGCGAGCTCCAAGGCTCGCAGGAAGTGCCACTCCCCGGACGGCAGGTCATTCATTTTCGACACGATCTGGCCGAACACATCGTGGGCAGCTGCGTTAGCGGGATTCGCGCGCAATGCGGTGCGCGCCACCTGTTCCGCGTCCGCAAGCTTCCCGTGCGCCATGAGAAGCTGGATCAGCTCGTTGTAAGCCCAGTCGGCGCGCGAGTTGATGCCGATCACCGTGTCGAGCGTCCGGGCCGCCTCTCCCATCTGGCCGCGGTGTTTCTGGACCAGGTAGCGCACCTCGAGCGCGTTGATATCGCGTCCAGCGGTCTTGAGCCGCTCCTCCGCCGCCAACTCCGCCGAACGCATTTCGCCGCGCGCCAATGCCTCGCGGGCACGAATGACCAGGGGATGAGCCGATTCAGCCATGAAGGGAGCCTTGAAATGTGCATGCAGCCGTCGCCGCGCAGACCCTCTATGGTGCCTGCTTCACGCCCGCTTGTTTAGCGCAATTTCAGCGGACCCAACGGTGCTCACTACGAATTGCTCTTACAGTGGCTTACGCACGCTGCGATGGGTTCTCGCATGCGTTGCCGCCGCCGCTTTTCTGGGCGCATGCCTGTCCGTCCCGGCAACGCTGAAGAACGAGCATGACGTGCCGCGCGCCTCCGCACCAGTCGATGTCATTCCAGCCCCGGCCATGGCCGTGTCCCGGGACGGAGTCTTCCCGCTCCGCGCCGGCACGCGGATTACGATCCCCCGAGATCCGCAGGCCGCGCGAATCGCGCACTACTTCGCCGATCTGCTGCAGCAGACCCGAGGCATGCGCCTCGAACTCGTGGAGCGCTCGAGTGCCAGTGTAGCCGAGCACTCCATCGTGTTCCGGCTCGACCCGCCGGCGCTCGGGTCGAATCCGGAAAGCTACGCGATCGAGGTGACCTCGCAGCGGATAGTGGCCTCCGCCGGTGATGCTCGCGGATTGTTCTACGCGGCGGTTACATTGTGGCAGCTCTGCACATCCGGGACCGCTCACTCCGGCCTCATCGAACTTCCGGCGCTGCGGATTGACGACAGTCCTCGGCTGGCGTGGCGCGGCCTGATGCTCGATTCGGCGCGCCATTACCAGTCGCCGGAATTCATCATGCAGTTCATCGACTGGATGGCGCTTCACAAACTGAACGTGTTGCATTGGCACCTGACCGACGATCAGGGCTGGCGCCTCGAGATCAAGAGATATCCGCGCCTGACGCAGATCGGCGCGTGGCGCGTCCCGGCCGGAGCCGCAGCCGCGGCCGACATCGATCCGGCGACGGGCCGTTCGCGACTTTACGGCGGCTTTTATTCGCAGGACACGGTGCGCCGCATCGTCGCTCACGCCGCGCAGCGCAATGTGACCATCGTCCCCGAAATCGACATGCCCGGACATGCGAGCGCGGCAATCGTGGCGTATCCCGAGCTGGGTGTAACCGCTCGCCCGCTCGAGGCGGTGCCAGCCGATTGGGGTGTCTATCCGAATCTCTACAATGTAGAAGACAACACCTTCACTTTTCTGGAAAACGTTTTGGATGAAGTGATGGCCTTGTTCCCGGGGGAGTACGTTCACGCTGGCGGGGACGAAGCCGTGAAGGATCAGTGGAAAGCCTCGGCGCGGGTGCAGGCCCGGATGCGCCAGTTGGGCATTGCAGACGAGCAGGCGCTGCAGAGCTATTTCATTCAGCGCATCGAAAAATACCTGAACGCCCACGGCCGCCGGCTCATCGGGTGGGACGAGATTCTGGAGGGCGGCATCGCCCAGGATGCGACGGTGATGTCCTGGCGTGGCATCGATGGCGCGGTGTCCGCAGCAAGGGCGGGACACGACACCGTGTTGTCCCCCTGGCCGACGCTCTACTTCGACAACAGGCAGGGCGCGGGCTCGACCGAGCCGCCGGGACGCGGCCACGTCGGCGCGCTTCGCGAGGTGTACGGCTTCGAGCCGATTCCTGCGGGAATTGCGGCAAATCAGCGCCAGCACATTCTCGGATTGCAGGCGAACGTGTGGACCGAGCACATCCGTACCGAGGATCGCGTGGCTTATATGACGTTTCCGCGGGCCGCTGCGGTTGCCGAGATCGGGTGGTCCGCACCCGAAAGAAGGGACTGGGACGGCTTCGTGCAGCGGCTGCCAGCCGAGTTTGCGCGCTATCGGGCGCTGGGCCTGCGTTATTCCGACGACGTGCTCCGGCCCTCCGGGGACTCGCGCCAGTGGGGCGCGTTCGAGCGTCGCCCGAGTCAGGAGTTGAAAACCTGCACGGACAAGCTGGTACTGTCTGTGGAGGACGATGCCCCAATCGGCGGGGAGCGGGCCATCTTCCTCATCGACATCATGAATCCCTGCTGGATTTTCGAGTCGGCCGATCTTTCACGGGCCGCCGCGCTGCAAGTGGCGGTTGGACAAGTGCCGTTCAACTTTCAGATCGGGAAAGACAGGGAGGCGATCAAGCTGACGGCACCCCAAACCCCGGCGGGGGAACTCGAGGTGCGCCTGGACAACTGCGAGGGGCAGCCGCTAGCAGTTCTGCCGCTCGCGCCGGCCCTTGCCAGCAATGCCGTAACGACTTTGCCCATGGCCCGCATTGCGCACACGCAGGGCCGTCACGACCTCTGTTTCAGGTTCACCCAGAGAACGCTCGACCCGCTGTGGGCGTTGGACTGGGTCCAACTTCTGGAGTAACTACGCGGATGTCCAACGTGATCCTGGTTGCACCGTTGGCGGGCTGGAGCACACCGCTCGAAGAGGCGCCCGATGCGGTATTCGCGGGGCGCATGCTCGGGGACGGCCTCGCAATCGATCCCATCGGAGGCACGCTCTACGCCCCATGTGACGGTGAGTTGATCGCGGTTCCGGCGTCGCAACACGCGATAACACTGCGCACGCCGGACGGCGCCGAAATTCTTCTGCACGTGGGCATCGACACGGTGGCCCTCGGCGGCGAGGGCTTCGAGTTGCACGTTCGGCAAGGGCAACACGTACGCACCGGCGAGCGTTTATTGAGCTTCGATCTCGATCTATTGGCGCGGCGCGCGAAAAGCGTCCTGACTCCGGTGATCCTCGTGGAGGGCTCGGGATTCACCGTTACGCGGCGAAATCAAAATCGCGAGCTCAATGTGGGCGAGTTCTTGATGGAGCTCATGCCGGTTGCAAACACTGTCAGAACGGCTGACGCAAGGGGAGCGGGCGGTGTTAGGCGTGCAGTTGTGGCTGTCGGCGAAGGCGAGGCATGCAGCCTGAACGCGGCAGACGCAGGCGACGCGAGCGGGAACAGTGCGGTGGAGGCCGTGGGCCGGCGCATGTCGGTTTTCTTGGAGCACGGCATACACGCCAGACCCGCTGCCTTACTCGCCGCCGCTCTGAAGGGATTCACGGCGGAGGTGAGCATCTCCGCTCGGGGGCGGCAGGCGAGTGCCCGTAGCACCGTAGGTTTGATGACGCTCGGTGTTCGAAAGGGTGATGACATTGAAATCCGCGCGACGGGGCCGGACGCGGTCGCGGCTGTGGCCGCTTTGGAAGAGGCCCTTCTCGGCGGCCGTGCGGTCGAGGGGCCGGAGCCGCGCCCGCCAGCGCAGCTGCGGACGAGGCCCGCGCAAATCCACACTGCTGCGGATACGCGAGCTGACACCAACGTTCTTCAAGGTATCATCGCAAGCCGCGGCCTCGCAGTTGGATACGCGCTGCAGTTCTGCAGACCCCAAATCAGAGTGCCGGAAACCGGTGCGGGCGTGTCGCATGAGAATTCGGAGCTCGACCGCGCCCGAGCTCTCGTGAAGACCCGGCTGGAACAGGCAGCGGCGGCGGGTTCGACCGCAACGCGCGAGATCATCGCAGCCCATCTGCAGCTCCTCGACGATCCGGCGCTGGTCGGCGACGCGCGCACCACGATTGCCAGCGGCAAGAGCGCCGGCTACGCGTGGCGGCAGGTCATCCGCACGAGTGTCGATGCACTGCGCTCGCTCGAAGAGGGCAGGATGGCTGAACGGGCCGACGATCTGCTCGACCTCGAAGCGCAGGTCCTGGGGGCGCTCGATGGAGACGGCAGCACGGCGGCGGCGCTTGAGATGCCCGCGCAAACTATCCTGATTACGAAGGAACTCCTTCCCTCGCAGCTCATCGCGCTCGATGCCGCGCGGATCGCTGGAATCTGCATGGCTGGTGGCGGGCCTACATCGCATGTTGCGATTCTCGCGGCGGCGATGGGAATTCCGGTGCTCGTGGCGCTGGGGCCGGCGGTGCTCGCGGTACCGGATGGTGCCGCGGTGGTGTTGGATGCGGAAGGCGGAGTGCTCCGTACTACTCCGGAGCGCGAGCAGATGGTTCTTGCGGAGCGTGAGCTGGAGAGGCGTCTGCAGCGTCGTGCCGCCGAGCAGGCGGCGGCACAGCGCGAATGCCGGACCGCCGACGGCATACGGATCGAGGTGTTTGCCAATGTCGGATCGCTTGCTGAAGCGGAGGCGGCCGTTCGCAATGGAGCGGAAGGCTGCGGACTCCTGCGCACGGAATTCCTCTTCCTCGAGCGCCTGTCGCCACCCGATGAGGCCGAGCAGGCCGCCCAGTATCAGAGCATCGCGACGGCCCTCGCGGGCAGACCGTTGACGATTCGGACCCTCGACATCGGCGGCGACAAACCGATTCCGTATCTGCCGTTGCCGCACGAAGACAATCCGGCACTCGGGCTGCGCGGTGTGCGCACGAGCCTTTGGAATCCGGACCTGCTGCGCACGCAGCTGCGCGCCGTGCTCGCGGTCCGCCCCGACGAGCAGGCTCGCATCCTCCTTCCGATGATCACGGATCCAGCAGAAATACGCACCGTGCGCGGCATGTTGGACGAAGTGCGCCGCGAGCTCGGGCGCGCGGTACCGATCGAACTCGGGGTGATGATCGAGACACCCGCGGCCGCCGTCATGGCCGATCGGATCGCCGCGGAAGCCGACTTTCTGTCGATCGGCACGAATGATCTCACGCAATACACTCTAGCAATGGACCGCGGACATCCCGAGCTCGCAGCAAGGCTCGATGCTCTCCACCCGGCGGTGTTGCGATTGATCGCGCGCGCTGCGGAAGCTGCACACCGGTACGGCCGCCGGATCGCTGTATGCGGCGGGTTGGCGTCCGATCCTGCAGCGGCTCCGATCCTGATCGGACTTGGAATCCATGAGCTCTCGGCAGTGCCGTCTGTCATTCCGCAGCTCAAGGCGCTCATTGGCGGCATTACTCTGCAGGGGTGCCGCGAGCTCGCGCATGAAGCCCTGGAGCAGGAAACTGCCGATGCGGTGCGCGCGCTTGCCGTCAAGATGTTGTCGGCGCCCCCGCAGGCCGTGCCAGCCCATGAGTGATGCTTGCCTCTATACAATTCCGCAATACGCTGGTCTCGCCGTACTGGTGATGTCATGAAAAAGCTGCTGTCCGGTCTACAGAAGGTAGGTGGCGCGCTCATGCTGCCCATCGCGGTGTTGCCGATCGCGGGCCTCCTGCTGCGCCTGGGCCAGCCGGACCTGCTGAACTTTCCCTCGATGGCGGCGGCGGGCGATGCGATCTTCGCCAACCTCGGATTGCTGTTCGCGATCGGCGTGGCGGTGGGGCTGGCGCGTGAAAATCACGGTGCCGCGGGATTGGCCAGCGTCGTCGGCTATCTGGTCACGACCAAGGGCGCCGAGGTGCTGATTGGCGTGCCGCCGGGTGTGGTGGCCGGATTGACGGGGCAGGCGCATGACCTGGGAGTCGCCGCTTACAAGGCGCATGAGCTCTCGAAGCTGAGCGTGCCGGCCGGCATACTCTGCGGCCTCACAGCCGGCGCCTTGTACAACCGCTACAGCGATATCAATCTGCCGAGCTACTTGAGCTTCTTCGGCGGCCGCCGCTTCGTGCCGATTGCGAGCGGCTTCGCGGGGCTCGTGTTCGCCGCCGGCTTCGGCATGGAATGGCAGCATCTGGAAGATGGCATGGATGCTCTGAGCAGATCGGTGCTCCATGCCGGCGCGTTCGGCCTGTTCGCTTACGGGGTGCTGAACCGGGTTCTGATCGTTACCGGCCTGCATCACATCATCAACAACATCGCCTGGTTTCTCCTTGGCGACTACAACGGCGTGACCGGCGACCTGAAGCGCTTTTTCGCGGGCGATCCCAGCGCGGGTGCGTTTATGTCCGGATTTTTCCCCGTGATGATGTTCGGGTTGCCGGCGGCTTGCCTCGCGATGTATCACGCGGCGCGTCCGGACCGGCGCCGTGCGGTAGGGGGCCTGCTGGGCTCAATCGCGTTGACGTCCCTGCTGACCGGAGTCACCGAGCCGATCGAGTTCACGTTCATGTTTCTGGCGCCCTTGCTGTACGTAGTGCACGCGCTGCTGACCGGCGTGGCGTTTATCATCATGGACGCGTTGCACGTGCGCCTCGGATTCGGGTTCTCAGCGGGCTTGTTCGATTACGTGCTCAACTTCAACAAGGCGACGCGTCCCCTGCTGCTGATTCCGGTGGGAGTGCTGTATTTCGGGCTTTACTACGGCCTGTTCCGCTTGGTCATCGTGAAGCTGAATTTGCAGACGCCAGGTCGGGATGCCGCGACAGCCACTCAGTCCGCGGTAGGTACCGCCTCCGGGGATAGAGCCCGGGGCTATGTCGCCGCGCTCGGAGGCGCGGGTAACATTGTATCGGTCGATGCCTGCACGACCCGCTTGCGGCTCATCGTTGCAAGCCAGGAGGCGGTCGATGCGGATGCCCTGAAGCAACTCGGGGCCCGCGGACTCGTGCGTCCCTCAGCCACCGCGCTGCAAGTTGTAATCGGTACGAACGCCGACCAGATCGCCGGGGAAATCAAGAGCGCGTTGCGCTCGGTGCAGCCGATGGGCGTGCGGCCCCTCGCGACAGCGGGCGTTGCGCCCGCCCGCGAATCCAATGCAGGTCGCAGTGCGGACCGCACCAATTCCGGATTGGCGGCGCACGGCGCTGTGACACGCCCCGATGCGGCGACGATTCAAGGTCTTCTGGCGGCATTAGGCGGACGTTCGAACGTGCGCACCGTTGATGTTGCCGCGAGCCGCTTGCGGATCGGCGTGGCCAACGCGGCCGCCGTGGACGCCGGGACAATTCGGTCACTTGGGCTGCGTGGCGTGGCTGTACCGTCACCGGAATGCGTGCACATCATCGTGGGACCGACGGCCGGCGCTGTGTTCGAGTCCTTGCGGCGCCTCCTGGTCTAAGCAACCTTCTCCCGCGCGACTCGCTCCCACCGCCCACCAGACGGTCCTCGCGCCGGGCTCCCTGACTTTGCGCGCAGGCGCTCGGAGACATCGACGCCGCAGATCTGGCCGCTTGCATCTCCATCATGCAGCGCACAGTCCCGAAGCTCGAACGCCCCTGACGCCAAGTTCGCCGCGACCCACCCCCGTTGCATTACTGCCCGCGCTCGCTAGACTTCGGCAGCGCGCTGGGCTGCGGGGGTATGTTTGCCGCAAGTCCGGGCGCGGCAGGCGCGCAATTGGGAACTATTCCGCCTGCCATAACTAAACGTAACTTGCGGAATTTCCACCTCGACATGGGGCATCAGCCTCATGGCACGAGGCTGGGCGCTGGGAGTGGTGCTGCGTTGCAAAAAAACGACATCCGTGCGCGAAGCCGCCGATGAGCGCCGCCTATTTGCTCTCTCCACATGTCCACGTGTGCGTCGCCGGGAAGCAGGTGATCCTATTGGATCTGGAACACGACAAGTACCTGGCGGTCGTGCCTGCACATCGTCTCGCTCCCTGGGTGAGGGGTTGGCCGGTAGCGCCTCCCGAACCCAACCCCTCTGCGGCACATGAAGACGCCCCCCCTTCAACCGATGCCGGTCGCGAGAGCGGGTTGCTGTCGAGGATGCTCTCGCAAGGGCTGCTCATTACGGACCCCACGATAGGAAGGGAGGCCGTGCCGGTGACCACGGAGCGAGCGGGGACTGCACTGGTCGAGTTCGATATGACTATTCGGGTACGTGCCGGCCGCGCGCATTTCTGGCACCTGCTGGTGGCCTATGCCGCCGCGAAGTCGGCCCTGAAATGGCGTCCGATCAAGTCTGTCATACGAGCTGCCCAGGCTCGCAAGCGTGCACGAGCATCCGCCTCCGAGATGGACGTCGGGACAGCACGCGAGCTCGTGAGCGCCTTCATCCACTTGCGGCCGCTGTTTTTTACATCGCGCCAAGCGTGCCTGCTCGATTCGCTGACCCTGATCAATTTTCTGGCGCGCTACCGCATCTTTCCGCAGTGGGTCTTTGGTGTGAAAAGCGACCCTTTCTACGCCCATTGCTGGGTGCAGCAGGGCGGTTTCGTATTCAACGACACCCCCGACTA
>JAQGOC010000125.1 GCA_028293805.1 Gammaproteobacteria bacterium | reverse complement strand
GCACGGCCGCATCGCATCCCGATCATCGGTCAAGGCGGCATCACTACGGCGACCGATGCGCTCGAGTTCATCATCGCCGGCGCGTCGGCCGTCGGCATCGGCACCGCACTGTTCTACGATCCGATGGTCTGCAAAAGGGTCAATGCGGGAATCGCGGAGTACCTGGCCGAGAACGGCTTCAGAAGCGTGACCGAGTTGGTTGGCACGCTGCGCACGGGGAAGGACGCGTAACAGCCGACATTTCCTCACTCACCGGCGGTTGCGGCGAGCGATGATCTGACATCCCCCGATGTCGCTGTGCGATAGAGCAGCAGCGCCAGCACGGCGAGCGCGAGCAGTCCCAGCCACTGCCCGAATTGCCAGGCTGCAGGCAGAGCGAGCACGTCCGCTCTGCCGGCGCTCACGATCGGAATCGCGATCATGATGCCCATCAGCGCCTCACCGGTGATCAGCCCAGCCGAGAACAGCGTTCCCTTGCGGTTGAGTCGCTCCAGATCGTCGGTGCTCAGTTGTATCCCGCTCCGAGCCGCATGAACGCGCAAGGTTCGCTCCGCGAACCACGTTAGAAGGCCGCCGAGGAAGATCGGCATCGTGACATCGAGCGGCAGGTAGATGCCGACCGCCGCGGCAAGCACCGGCACTCTGAAGATCGCGCCCCGCACGCGCAGTATTTCGTCCAGGACGATGATGCCGATTCCGATGAGAGCGCCGATCTCCACCATGCTCCACGGTAACGCGCCGCCAAACAGGCCTTTCGCAACCGAGGCCATCAAGGTTGCTTGCGGGGCGAGAAGAGGATTCGGATGCAGTGCAGTCGGTACGCCGATGCCGTATGCCTTCGCGAGCAAGTTGAGCACGGGAGCCATCACGAGCGCACAGACCGAGGAACCGATGGCGAGCATCACCTGCTGTTTCCAGGGCGTTGCGCCGACGATGTAGCCCGCCTTCAGGTCCTGCAGGTTGTCGCCCGCGATGCAGGCGGCACAACAAACAACGGCGCCGATCATGATCGCGGCGACAGGTCCAAGCGGCGCGCCGCGCCCCATGAGCAGCAGCAGCACGACGGCGGCAAACAAAATGGTCGCGATGGTGATGCCCGAGACCGGATTGTTGGAGGAACCGACGAGACCGGCCATATAAGCCGACACGGAGCAGAAGAGGAAGCCCGCCACCACCATTATGATGGTCATCGGCAAGCTGACCACGATGCTGCCGACGATGTTCTGATAGAGCAGCCACAGGGGAATGGTAAAGAGCACCACCCCGATCAGAATCCACTTCATGGGCAGGTCCTGCTCGGTGGGCGGGATGACCTCGCCCGCAACGGCCCGCCTGACGGCGAGTCCGCTGCGAATGCCCGACAGGAGCGACGACCGCAGCTTGATGAGCGTCCAGATGCCGCCGACCAGCATCGCGCCCACGCCGAGATAGCGAATGTGCTTGGACCACAGGAAGCCCGCGATATCTGCGGCGCTCATGCCCGCCGCGGCCTGCGCTAGCGGCGCGTTGTGCTCGAGGAAAAGCGCGCCGTAAATGGGGATGACGAGGTTCCAGGAAATGACACTTCCGGCAACCACGACGATGCCGATGTTCAGGCCTACGATGTATCCCACTCCCAGCAGGGCCGGCGAGAGATTCGTACCGACGTAGAGGATCGCTTTTCCCGCATAGGCCGCAAGCGAGGCCGTGTCGGGGATGAGCCGCAGTCCGCTGGCCGCGGCCAGCTTCATGAGGCCGCCCCCGAGCGCGGCGCCTCCCAGAATCTTGATGCCCTGCGCCGGGTTTTCGCCGGCCCGAAGGACTTCCGCGGCCGCCTTGCCCTCGGGAAAAGCGAGTTGCTGGTCCACGATGAGGGAGCGCCGCAGCGGTACCGAGAACAACACTCCCAGCAGGCCACCTAGCCCGGATATGGCCAGCACCCACCAGAAGTCGAAATCCTTCCAGAAGCCCAGAATGACGAGCGCGGGTATCGTGAAAATGACGCCGGAGGCGAGCGACGTGCCCGCCGAGCCGCCGGTCTGCACGATGTTGTTCTCGAGGATGCCGCCACCGCCAAGGGCGCGCAGCACGGCCATGGAGACCACCGCCGAAGGAATCGCCGAAGCGATCGTCATACCGGCGAAGAGGCCCAGGTACGAATTCGCGGCGGCCAGAATCGCCGCGAGTATCACGGCCAGGACGACGGCGCGCAGGGTCAGTTGCGGCGCGGATTGCAGCGGCTGGTTCATGATTCCTGCTCCGGTTCTTGTGTTCTTGGGGCGACGGAAATCCGGCGATGTGGGAGGGGTGCCCGCAAGCGCGGCTACGTTTTCGCGCCCAGCGCGTCTTCGAGCACGCCAGTCAGGGGCTTCAGGAAGAAAGACTCCTCGGGCATGAGACGCGCCTGAATGCCGTGTCGCTGCAGCGTTTCGGCGACGACGGGGCCGACCGCGGCTACCAGGGTCTTCGCGAGAGCCGCCGTGATGTCTTCCGCGGAGGCGACTGCGAAGAGCCGCTCCACCTGCGGCGTGCTGGTGAACGCGATGGCATCCACTTCGCCCGCTCTAATGCGTTTGAGCAGGGACAGCACCGCTTCGTTGTCGGCGGCGTCGGCATAGACATATGGTGCAACCGTCGCAACACTCGCGCCGGCGCTTTGCAGGAACTCCGTGAGCGGGCGGTTGGGCTCGGTGCCGTACAGTTGCACGCCAAAACGACGGTCTTTGATGTCGTGAGCCTGGAGGCTCGCGATGACTCCCCCCGTGGTCGGCCGCTCGGCCGCGATGTCCGGCTTGAGGCCGAGCTCTCGCAGAGCACGCGCCGGCTTCGGGCCGCGAGTGATCTTGCGAACGCCTGCCAGCGAGGCCAGAAAGCGTTCCTTGAGCGCCGGCTCGTGGCGATCGATGCAGGTCAGGATGCGCCGCAGCCCCTCGCCCGTGAGCAGAATCAGGTCGTCGTACGACCCCCGTGCGAGTTCGCGACTCCAGTGAAGCACCGGTGCGGGATCCGGAGCGTCCCGGATCGCGACCATGGGGCAGCGGATGACTTGGGCGCCGCGCCGCTCGAGCATCGCAGCAAATATCTCGATCTCGCGTGTCTCAGGGACCGCGACAGTACGGCCGGCAAGCGGTTGAGAGTCCATACCGCCGGCATCTTACCCGGAATGCCACGCACCAGCCCAAATCGACTGGTCGTGGCGGCTCGGAACGCGGGTAGCACCCGCGAGCGACCGCTGACCAGCGCAGCGCTGCGGAATCACCTGAAACGCGGCGCCGCTCGCCGGACCCGAGATCCTGCGCCGCCGTGTTATCTGACGCCTCCCATGAGGCGTTTGAGAAGCGGTGTGAGCAGCAGCATGACCCCGCCCCCGAGCGCACCCCACCAGAAGATTTTGAGGAACAAGCCCGGGAGCGACATGAGGTTGTTCGCGTCGTATTCGCCGGAAAGCTGTCCGGCGACATTGTCTCCGAGGGCCATAGAGAGGAACCACATCCCCATGACCTGCCCGACGAAGCGGGTGGGTGCAAGCTTGGTCATGGACGAAAGTCCGACCGGCGACAGGCACAGCTCGCCCAGCGTATGCAGCAGGTATGTGACGATGAGCCACGTAGGCAACACCTTCTGACCGGCGATCACGTATTGGGAGGCGCAATACATCACCAGAAAGCCCCCACCCATGAGCATCAAACCGAGCGCAAACTTCGCGGGTGCGGAGAAATCGCGGTTCCGCCGGCCGAGGCTCAGCCAGACGGCGGCGAGCACGGGCGCGAAAAGGATGATGAGCACGGGATTGATCGCTTGCAGCGCGCCTGCCGGTATTTCAACTCCCAACACGTTGCGATCCGTGTAGCGCTCTGCAAACAGGTTGAACGAAGCGCCCATCTGCTCGTAGCCGGCCCAGAACGTCGCGGAGGCGATGAACAACGCGGCCATGACATACACCCGGTTGCGCCCGGCCCGGTCCAATCCCGCGAAGCCGATCAGGTACACGAAATATGCCGCCGCGAGCAGCCCGATGAGCCAGCTGGCGGCAGCGGCGACGGCGTTTGGATCGATCCGCAACGAGCCGCTGACCGACAAAGCGGCGATGATCGCGATGGCGAGCACGAGCACGATGACCGGCGTCCAGGAGCCGCGGTTTGCATCCACCGCGACGCCGCGACCTGCAAGTCCCAGGTGGTGGCGGGTCATCAGGAACTGTACGAGCCCGAAGACCATGCCGATCGCGGGAAGTGCGAAGCCCCAGTGCCACCCGAAATGGTGGGCGGCGATCGGTACGAGCGTCGAACCGAGTGCGGAGCCCGTGTTGATTCCCATGTAGAAGATCGAGAAGCCCGCGTCACGCCGCGAGCCGCCTTCGGGATAGAGATGCGCGACCAGCGCGCTGACATTCGGCTTCAGCAGCCCCACGCCGAGCACGCTGACGACCAGGCCGAGAAAGAATACCTGCGTGCTGCCCGAGGCCAACATCGCGTTACCCGTCATGATGAAGACGCCGCCGCCGAGCACGGCGCGCTGCGCTCCGATCAACCGGTCCGCGATCCAGCCGCCGGCCAGGCCCGTGAGGTAGGCGCAGGCGAGATAGAGGCCGTAGATGGAGCTGGCGGTCTTATCGTTGATGCCGAGGCCGCCTTCGGCGACCGTAGCCGTCATGAAGAGAATGAGGATGGCCCGCATACCGTAGTAGCTGAACCGCTCCCACATCTCCGTCAGGAACAGGGTTGCGATGCCGCGGGGCTGGCCGAAAATCTGCCTGCCCTCGGGGGGCAGCGGGACCGCGGTATCAACGACCTGGTTCATGGTTCTCGCCCTTTTCCGCCGGCGCGCCATGCTGGCGCATTCCCCGGGCAGTCTGAACCAACTCGCGCGGGAGCGGCAAGCCGTGCTCAGGCCTGAGCCTGCTTCTGCTCCGCTTCGGCGCGCTTCATGCGCTGCAGAATCCGCGCCATGACGAGGCCACCCTCATAGAGGAGATACATCGGGATGGCCATAATGCATTGCGAAACGGCATCGGGCGGCGTGAGAAGGGCTGCGACGATGAAAATGCCGATCAGCACGTAGCCGCGGTTTTCCTTCAGCTTCTCGAGCCGCACCACTCCGGTGATGACGAGCAGCACCACGGCGACCGGCACCTCGAAGGCGGCACCGAATGCGAAGAACATCACGAGCACGAAGTCGAGGTAGCTCGTGATGTCCGTCATCATCGCCACCCCTTTGGGGGTCGTGCTGGCGAAGAATTGAAACATCACGGGGAACACGTAAAAGTAAGCGAACAGCACGCCCGTGTAGAACAGCACGATTGACGACACGAGCAGCGGCACCGCGAAGCGCTTCTCATGACGGTAAAGGCCCGGCGATACGAACGCCCAGAGCTGGTAGAGGATGTAGGGCATCGCGATGAACGCCGCAATGAAGAACGACAGCTTGAAGGGTGT
>JAQGOC010000121.1 GCA_028293805.1 Gammaproteobacteria bacterium | reverse complement strand
CATGGGTGTGATGGCCAACACCCAGCTCGTTGCCGGACTCGGCCAGCCGACCTTCATCGAGTTCCCCTACGATCCCCCGCAGTGGGATCTCGACCGCCGCGACTACATCATGGCGGAACCGCTCGTCGCCGATCGTGACGGTTGGTTGAACCTGAGCAACGCTCCCGGGATGGGCTACGCCGTCGACGAGGCTCGGCTTGCGAAGACGCTCATCGGATAAGCCATGGGCGACCATGCAAGACCGCCCGTCATAACCCTTACACTACAACGAGAACCCCGGATAGACGAAGGCGCCACGAAGGATTCTGGAGTCCTTTTCAGATACGCCGCTGCTGCGCAAGGTCTCGTACCATGTCGTCTCGACCTGCGCCTTCATATTGTTGATGATCTTCTGCGCCTCGTCCTTATCGAGCAGGAAGCGCGCATGCTGCGACAGAATGTTCTTGGCATTGGCGTAGCGGCCCATGTCGCCGCAGTCCAAGGCGAGGTCGCGGCGCTCCAGGCTCACGGGCACTGATGGGGTGAGGTCGTAGGCAGGCGAGAGCTTCCAGTTCCTTTCCTTCGCGATGACCGCGTGATTGCGCGGATGATCGTCGACATTCGAGATGAGCGCGTTGAAGCAGATGCGGCGGAACAGTTCGCGGGCATCCTTCTTCGCGTCCTCGACAATTCGGCGCAGCTCTTCCACCAAAATCACATAGGACCAGTTCTGTCTCGCTTCAGGTGCTTCATCGGCGCGCAGGATGGTCAGGGCGCTGACCATGCGCGCCCGCATATAGCCTTTCGCCGTTTTGTAGCGGTCGAAGCGCTTGACGAGCAACACATCCTTGCCGCCGACCGTCTCTATCCGGTTTTCTGCGGTCGTGATTCCGCATTCGTGGGCGAGCCGGAGCATGGCGTGCTCGACCCGCGTATTGTTCCAACGGTCGTCCGGGCGATTGAATTTTGCTATCCACAGACCGTCGCCGTCTTGCAAAACGGTCTTCGGGCGAGCGCCGCCCATCGACGTGCTAAGCAGCATCAGGTCTTGGACCTGCTGCGTGTGAGGATCGTTGGGGATTTCATCAATGACCAGAGCGTCAGCGAGTGCCTGGAGCTTTTCGAGATCAACCGTCTTGTTGAATTTCCGTTGCGGGGCGGGTGGCATATTGTTGTGCCCGAAGCCAAGCGCGCCCGCGCGGTCGTCCGGCGACTCCAGCAAGTAGTCCAGTTCACCGAGCTGAGCGCGGCCTGCATGCTTCTCGATGACGCGGCGGCCCCAGTGGTCGGGTCCAGCATCGCGCAGAGCACCGAAGAGGCCATTCAACTGCGCGGTCTCGTAAGTCCGCGTGCCCCTACAGTAATTTCAAGAAATGTGCGCTCAAGAGCACTTTAAATGGCTTAGTGTGCCTTCGAGAGCACAGACCGGCGTGTGCGGCACGCCCCGGCCAGCACATGGCCACGGCGGGTTGAACTTAAGCAACGCTCCCGGGATGGGCTACGCCTTCGACGAGGCTCGGCTTGCGAAGACGCTCATCGGATAAGAACGGAATTGCGATCGCGGCCACCACGGCCGCCAGCATGACGTACCACGCGGGCGCAAACACCGATCCGCCCGGCCGATGCGTAAACCACGTAAGAATCGCCGGCGCGAACCCGCCGAATATAGTGAACGCCCCATTGTAAACAATAGACGTTCCGGTCGAGCGCACGCCAGTAGGAAAGATCTCCGATATCCCCGCCGGCGCAACCCCCACAAAGCTAGCCACCAACACGCAGAACGCCGTGAGCACACCCACCAAGGTGCCAGTCTTGGGATAGGCCTGCAGCAGCAAGAACAGTGGCAGCACGCAGACAAACAGCAGGGATGCGCTAATAAACAACATCGTGCGCCGCCCGATCCGATCCGACAACGCTCCAAAGATCACGCAACAGGCCACAAACGCCACGTTTGCCACCAGCGATGCCCCGAACGCCTGCCGAGCGCTGTAATGAAATGTCAGCTGAACGTACACCGGCAAATACACGATCAACACATAGACCGCAGTCGCCCACAGAATACAAACCCCAAATCCGACCACCAGCTCGCGCTTGTGCTCCGCAAAGACCTCGGCCAACGGCGACCACCCACCCTCCCCCTGGTGGCGCCGACGTTCGGCCTCCGCTTGAAAACTCTCCGTCTCGTGCAGCGTCCGCCGCAGAAACAGCCCAGCCGGAAGGATCAGCAGTCCAAACAGAAACGGTATGCGCCACCCCCACCCCAGCACCTGCTCAGAACTGAGGAACGCCGTCACCGAAAACGCAGCCAGCGCCCCAAGGATGTTAGCCATCCCCATGCTCGCCTCAAGCCACGAAGTCACGACACCGCGCCGCTCCGGAGGCGCGTTTTCCACGAGAAACGCGGTCGCCCCGCCCACCTCCCCGCCAGCCGAAAACCCCTGCAGCACCCTCCCTCCCAACAGCAACAACGGAGCACCAAGCCCGATCGCGGCGTACGTCGGTGCAAATGCAATCGTCCCCGTACCCACTGCCATCAACAGTATCGTCAGCGTCAACGACGCCTTCCGCCCAGCGCGATCTCCGTAGTTACCGATGAGCACCGCGCCCAGCGGGCGGACGACAAACCCCAACCCAAAGGCCAGGAATGCCTTCAGCAGGTTGGCAGCCGGATCTTCACCGGGTGGAAAGAAGTTCCTCGCGACGTAAGCGGCGAAAAGCGCATACACCGTGAAGTCGTACCACTCGAGCATATTGCCAATGGAAGCGGCAACGATCGCGCGCGTTCGGCTCTTCATCTAACCGCCATATCCACAAAACCGCATTAGGGCGCAGACACGAGCGGAACAAGCTCTTTCCGGGGGGCGTGAAAAACAGGGATGTTTTTCTCGAAGCCTCCAGGGACGGATTCACGGCGGCCCCCGGAAAGAGCGTGTTTCGATCGCGGTTGCGCATTGCACATGAACAATGCGCTCTCTAAAGGGTTGGATGCACTGGATTGAACACGGGCCGCAACAGGTACTTGCGCGCCAGTACCCCGTAACCGCTGAACACGAATTGGCCAGTGCCCTGGAGCAGCTCACCTCGGTTCTCGCGGTAGTGGCGGGGAATGTCGTACCACGGCATCGCCGGCATGCGGTGGTGGACGACGTGCAGGTTGTTATATAGGAACAACATTCCAAACACGAAGTTGGATTCGCACGAAGCGGTGCGTTCGGCGGATTCCGTTGCCGCCCGGTGCTCGTAGAACGCCCGCAGCAGACCAAGGCTCATGCCCGGATAGGCGACGAGCAGGACGTATTGCCACCATACGAACCCGCACACGCCCGAGATGAACCAGAACAACAGGCCAACTGCGACCACGTGGATGGCCCAATGCGGCAAGTGGCTTCGGTCGCCGCGGCGCACGCGCTGAAACTCCCGGATAACCAATATGCGCAGCCGCAGGAGCGGACCCACCGTCAACCGTCCCAACAGCGTCTGGTTGAACAACAGCAGGCCGCGTTGAATCGACCCCATCCGTTCCCAGTCCTCGCGGCGGACGTAGTAGGACTCCGTATCGATGCCTGGCACGGCCAGATCCTCGTCGCGATGATGGGTGCGATGGCTC
>JAQGOC010000115.1 GCA_028293805.1 Gammaproteobacteria bacterium | reverse complement strand
CCCGTGGAAAGTTGGGCGCAGCCCATGAGAAGGGTGATTGAGTGAACAAGGAAATTTTGATGGTGGTCGATGCCGTCTCTAACGAGAAAGGCGTCGACAAAGAAGTCATCTTCGAGGCTCTCGAAGCCGCCCTCGCGTCCGCCACTCGCAAGAAACACGGGGAAGAGTGGGATGTGCGTGTCTTGATCGACCGCAAGAGCGGGGATTACGAGACTTTCCGGCGCTGGAAGATTTTCGCCGATGATTCCAAGGAGCTGGAAGTCCCGGAGCACGAGCTGCGCCTGGATGACGGCCGCGACATCGATCCTGCCGTGGAGATCGGCGGTTACGTCGAGCAGCCCATGGAGTCGGTGGCGTTCGGGCGTATCGCCGCACAGCAGGCGAAGCAGGTCATTGTCCAAAAGGTGCGCGAAGCGGAGCGGGCCCAGGTTGTGGATGCCTACCGCGATCGCGTCGCACAGCTCGTCAGCGGCGTCGTCAAGCGCGTGGACCGAAACGGCATATATGTCGACCTGGGCAGCAATGCCGAGGGCTTCATCCCGCGTACCGACATGATTCCGCGCGAGCAGGTCAAGCCGCAGGACCGCATCAAGGCCTTCCTCAAGGAAGTGCGCTCCGAGCCGCGCGGCCCGCAGCTGTTCCTGACCCGGACGGCGCCCGAGTTCCTGGTCGAGCTGTTCAAGCTCGAAGTGCCCGAAGTGGGCCAGGGACTGATCCAGATTCTTGGCGCGGCCCGTGATGCCGGCGTCCGCGCGAAAATCGCGGTACGCAGCAACGATCCCCGCATCGACCCTGTGGGCGCCTGCGTGGGCATGCGGGGTTCGCGTGTGCAGGCGGTCTCGAACGATATCGCCGGCGAGCGCGTGGACATCATCCCGCACGACGCGAATCCTGCGCAGTTCGTGATCAATGCGATGTCGCCGGCGGAGGTGATGTCCATCGTCGTGGACGAAGACTCCCACAGCATGGATATCGCGGTTTCCGAGGAGAAGCTGTCGCAGGCCATCGGCCGCGGCGGCCAGAACATCCGCCTGGCGAGCCAGCTCACCGGGTGGGATTTGAACGTGATGACGGAGTCCGATGCCGAGGCCAAGAGCGAAACCGAGGCGAAGGAGCTCGTGCAGAACTTCATGAAGCAACTGGATGTGGACGAGGACGTGGCAACGATCCTCGCACAGGAGGGATTTTCGACGATCGAGGAGATCGCATACGTTCCGCAGGCCGAGCTCGCCGCCATCGACGAGTTCGACGAGGACATCGTGAAAGAGCTGCGCAACCGCGCGCGCGACGTGCTCCTGACGCAGGCGATTGCAAGCGAGGAAAGTCTCGATCAGTCCATGCCCGCCGATGACCTGTTGCTGCTCGAGGGCATGAGCCCTGACCTGGCGCTCGCGCTGGCGCGCCGTGGCGTGCGCACACGGGAGGACCTGGCGGAACTGTCGGTGGACGATCTGGCGGATATCGACGGGCTGCAGGCCGATGAGGCCGGCAAGCTCATCATGACGGCACGTGCCCATTGGTTCGAAGCGGGCCAGTAGCAAGCACGTAACGTGCGAGGGTTTTGAATACCTATGGCAGAAGTAACAGTTTCTCAGTTCGCGGAAGTCCTGAAGGTGCCGGTTGACCGGCTGCTCGTGCAGCTCGACCAGGCCGGTATCAAGGTAGAAGGACCCGACGACCGCATCAGTGATGATGCGAAGCTCGAATTGCTTACGCACCTGCGGCGCAGCCACGGGAGCGGCGACGACGGAGATGCGGCGCCACGCAAGATAACGCTCAAGCGCAAGACGCAGAGCGAGCTCAAGCTGGCAAGCGCGCAGGGCCGCGCTCGCACCGTGAATGTCGAAGTACGCCGGCAACGCACGTACATCAAGCGCGACGTGCTCGAAGAGCAGGCGCGCCAACAGCAGGACGAAATCGATGCGAAGCGCCGCGAGGCTGAAGAAGCCGCGCGTCGCGAGTCCGAGCGCGTTGAAAACGAGCGCCGCGAGCGCGAGCGGCTCGAGTCCGAAAACCTTCGTCGCGCCGAAGAAGAGCAGGCGCGGAAGAAGGCGGCGGAAGAAGCACGTCATGTTGCTGAGCAGCGCGCACGTGAAGACGCTGAGCGTCGCGAGCGCGAGCGGGAACAACAAGCGCAGGCGCACGTGAAGCGCGCGACCGAACCGGCACGCAAGGGTTCCGGTGCCCCGGCCGCGGGGACGGCTGAACCTGCAGCCTCGCCGGTGCCCGCCCAGCCGGCATTCGTGCCGCGGATTGTTTCGAGCGGGCGAGTGCAATCTCAGCCACGGCTACAGCCTAAGGCGCCGGAGCGGCCGCAGGCGCGGGCGCCGGAGCCTCAGCCGCAGAGGGCTCAGCCTGCTGTCGCAGCGGCGCCAGCAGCTCCCGCGACGGATGAGAAGGGTGCTCCGACCCGTTACGGCCGTCAGGAACTCCACGTCGCAGGCGACGTCAGCTCACGCTACAAGCAGAAGCGGCGGACCAAGTCGCGTCCCACTTCTTCCGGAGGCGAGGGCCGGCATGCTTTCGAGATGCCGACCGCACCGGTGGTTCGCGAGGTCAGTCTCGGTGAGACCGTCACTGTCTCCGAGCTTGCGCAGAAAATGGCTGTCAAGGCCAACGAAGTCATCAAGGTACTGATGAACATCGGCGTCATGGCCACCATCAATCAGCCCCTCGATCGCGACACCGCGGTCCTGGTCGTCGAGGAAATGGGACACACGCCGAAGGTACTGAAGGAAAACCAGATCGAAGAAGACCTGCAGGGTGTGGTCAGTCAGGATGCTGACTCTGAGCCGCGTCCACCGGTGGTCACAGTGATGGGCCACGTCGATCACGGCAAGACCTCGCTGCTCGATTACATCCGCAGCACGAAAGTTGCAGCGGGCGAAGCGGGCGGTATCACCCAGCACATCGGCGCGTATCACGTGGAAACGCCGAAAGGCGTGATCACCTTCCTCGATACGCCCGGTCACGCGGCATTTACCGCCATGCGTGCGCGCGGTGCGAAAGCTACCGACGTGGTGGTGTTGGTCGTTGCCGCCGACGACGGTGTCATGCCGCAAACGATCGAAGCGATTCAGCACGCACGCGCGGCGGGTGTGCCGATCGTCGTTGCCGTCAACAAGATCGACAAGACCGATGCCGATC
>JAQGOC010000063.1 GCA_028293805.1 Gammaproteobacteria bacterium | reverse complement strand
GCGCTCGACGGCGGCTGGCGTGTCTATTCCAGCGGCGCAGGAATTGCGCTGGGCCTGATCGTCAGGCGTTTCCTGGGCGTCAGCCCCGAAGCCGGCGCGCTGCGCATCGATCCCGTGATACCGGCTGCACTCGATGGCCTGAGCGTCGCCACCACCCTGTTGGACCGCCCGGTCGAATTGCGTTATCGGATCAAGGCTTGCGGATCCGGAGTCAACCAGGTCACCCTGAACGGGACGGCCCTGCAGTTCGATTGCGAAGCGAACCCCCATCGGCGCGGCGCCGCCCTGGTCCCGATGGCCACGGTCCTGCAGCAGTTGCGGGCCGACGGCAACGTGTTAGGGATCGACATCGGGTAGCTCCTCTGCGGCGAGCAGCTCGCTCACATGGCCCTGAACAGATGCGCGTACAGCCGGCTCGCCACGAGCCTGGTGGTATGTCCTTTCAAAGTGAGCTCCACCTTCCCGGTCTCATCGCGCACGGCGGTTGCGATTGCCTCGGCGCGGACCACCACCGCACGATGCACCTGCCAGAACTCACCCGGATCCAACTGCTGCAACAGGCGTCGCAGTGCCGTGCGAATGAGGTATTCCCGTGTGGCGGTGACGACCTTGATGTACTTGTCGGCCGCCTCGAAATACAACACGTCGGCGACCGGCACCATGTGGATGGTTGCGCCGAGACTCGCTTGCAGGACCCGCAACCTTGGGGGCGTCGGAGGCGTCGCCGAGGCCGCGCCGCGCAGCGCAGCCAGTGCCGCAATGAGGTCCTTCGGCAACTCGGTGGTAGTCGTGTCGGCACGTGCTGCCAGTGCACTCTGCAGTCGTCGGCACGTCACGGCGAGCCGGTCCGGCTCGACCGGCTTTAGTACATAGTCAACCGCCGCATGCTCGAAAGCGCGCACCGCGTACTGGTCATAGGCAGTCACAAAGACGATCAACGGCAAGGCGCCGTCCGTCCAGTCCTCGGCCAGTGACTCGGCGACTTCGAGCCCGGACAGGCCAGGCATGCGGATATCGAGAAAGATGACCTCGGGCCGCAAGAGGAACGCCTGCTCCAAGGCTGCGGCACCGTGGGTCACCGCGGCAACGATCCGCAGCTGCGGCCAGAGGTGCGCCAGTGTTGCTTTCAGACTCGCTGCCAACAGCGGTTCGTCTTCAGCTATCAGTGCGGTCGCAGACTTCAGCTTAGCCTCGCTTGGCGTCCATCAGGCAGCCGGCATCGGCAGGTGGATGACGGCAAGAGTACCCCCCTCAGCATCACCGGCCGGATTCAAACTGAGCGAGGCAGCGCCACCATAGTGCGTGGCGAGGCGCTCGCGAACCTGCCGCAAGCCGAAATTCGTGCCGTTGCCGACACCGTTTTCAGTGCCATTCCTGTCCTCCTGGTCCAGGCCAACTCCAGTGTCGCGCACTGTAAGGACCAACGAGGTGCCCGCACGCGCGGCCCCCACTTCGATGCAACCTCCGGTCACCGATGGCTCGAGCCCATGCTTGATGGAGTTTTCCACGAGCGGCTGCAACAACAGTGGCGGAACGGGAATCTCTGCCAGGGCCTGCGGCAGATCGAACCGGACCCGCAGCCTGTCCTCCATCCGCACTTGCATCAGCGCGAGGTAATCCCGGGTGCGCGCAAATTCGGCACGCAAAGGATGCACCACCGCCTGGGAGCTGCTCAACGTCGCGCGCAGAAACGAGATCAACTGATCCAACATCACCTGGGCGCGCGGCGGATCCAGGCCGATCAGCACATGCAGGTTGGCGAGCGTGTTGAAGAACATGTGCGGCTCGAGCTGCGACTCCAGCAACCGCAAGCGGCTCTCGGCAGCCTGCCGCTGTGCGGTCTGGGCCGCCGCTTCGCGGTCGGCGATGACGCCCCGGGAGTAGAAAAAATAGGTGATCGCGACGGCGGGCACGACTACAAACAGAAAAGTAGCCACAGCCTCGCGTGGGTCGCGTGTCAGAAGGAGCAACGCCGTGCGCTGGCCCGTCAACAGGTCGCCCAGCCCGGTGCCTCCGACAAATCCCAGGCTGCTGCCGATGGTGACGATCGCGATCATCCAACCCCAGCCGGGCCAGCGATCAGTGGGTGCGGTTTTGAGCCTTGCTGCCACGAGATGCCGGCCCAGACCGATGCAGAACCAGCACCCGAGCGCGACGCAGACGGAATAGATCAAGGTGGGACCGACGCTCTGCCGCCGCAGCAGCGCGATGCACAGTCCGATAACGATGCCGAAGCCCGCACTCCGCAGGGCCCGCACAAGAGAAGCGCGGAGCCCGGCAGGACTCGTTTCGCGGCTGGGGGCCGATGAGGCCATGGCCCCGCATTCTGCCCGAATCACACTGCTCATGCGGGCTGCACGGCGGGGTTGCTACGGGTCAGACGTAGCAATGAGCGGGCGCGCGCCCAGAAGAGCCCGGCCAACGTGCCGTAGGTGAGGCTCAGGAACATAGTGAGGCTGGTGTTTGAGGCCAGTGAGGGATGGATTGCCAGGTAAACCCCAGCGCCGTATTTGATCACGAAGAGGCCCAGGATCAGCGTCACCGGCACCCAGCTGCCGGGTACCTGAAAATGCCGGGTCGCGGGCGACCACGATGCGCCTCGCACGGCTATGGCCGGTCCTGCGAAGCTCAATGAGAGCGAAAAACCGGCCATCCAGGCGCCAAGAGCCAACGTTACCTCGGTAAAGGTACTGAGCGCGCCGCTCAAAGACAGTGCCATCATGACGGCCGGCAGGAGGCTGGCGCGTGCCCTGCTGACCTCCCGCGCGCGCGTCTGCGCCAGTCCGAGTGCAATCACGGCGCAAAAGACTGCCCAGACCCAAACTGGCGTGTGTTCCAGGATGCTGAGAATCATCGGCAAGCTCCGGTGGGTGTGTCGTGGGCAGACTGTGCCGGCCACCCCTGCGCCCACACCAGCAGCTGGCGACGAAATGCGCCTGAACGGTGCGAAAAGCATCCCCTGAGGCGCCAACGGAGCCCATCGGGTCCGCGGCTGTGGACCAGCGTTGCGTTTGCACTGCGGAATGAGACCTGCAATTCCTTCTGCTAGTGTCGCCCGCGGACAGGTAGCGCGAGGAATCCAATGTTCGCTGCAATGGCGGGCGAAGCGGGGTG
>JAQGOC010000026.1 GCA_028293805.1 Gammaproteobacteria bacterium | reverse complement strand
GTATCTCCTGGCGACGACCGGCTCGACACTCACGGCCCCACCGGGCGGCACCGTAAAGTTCGGCGAGATGCTGTACATCGGACCGAAGCTGCAATCGCAGCTCCAGAAGATCAGCCCGCGCCTCGATCGCGTCGCCGACTATGGCGTGCTGACGATATTGGCGGACCCGCTTTTCGCGGCGCTCGATAAAGTCCACAGCCTGACCAGCAATTGGGGCGTGGCGATCATCCTCGTCACTTTCCTGTTGAAACTCATCTTCTATCCGCTCTCTGAAGCGAGCGGCCGGTCGATGGCGAAAATGAAGATGCTCTCGCCGCGGATCAAGAACTTGCAGGAAACCTACAAGGACGACCGCGACAAGCTGGGTCGCGCGATGATGGAGCTCTACAAGCGCGAGAAGATCAATCCGGTCGCCGGATGTCTGCCGATCATCATCCAGATCCCGGTGTTCCTCGCGTTCTACTGGGTGCTCCTCGAGAGCGTCGAGATGCGCCAGGCGCCGTTCGCCTTCTGGATCCACGACCTGTCCTCGCGCGATCCGCTATTCATCCTGCCGGCCATCATGGCCGCGGCGATGTTCGTGCAGTACAAGCTCAATCCCACGGCAACCGACCCGGTGCAGGCAAAGGTCTTCATGATCATGCCGCTCGTCATGTCCGTGACGTTCGCGTTCTTTCCGGCGGGGCTCGTGCTGTACTGGGTCACGAACACGATCCTGTCCATCGCCCAGCAGTGGAATATCAACCGCCGCATCGCAACAGCGGCGGCCAAGAAGAACTAGCGCCCGCACAAGGTCGATTTTGTGCGGGCGTACCTTCATTCGCCTGGCGACAAGCTGTAGCCTTTAGCCCCGATCGAAGGGGGCTGCCATGACTCGTACCGACACGATTGTCGCTGCGGCAACACCGCCCGGACGCGGCGGTGTCGGCATCGTGCGCCTTTCCGGCCCGAAGGTGCCCGAGCTCGCCGCGGTCATCCTGGGAGAGCTCCCTTCCCCGCGCCGGGCGACGTTCGCCCGCTTTCTCGACGCCCACCAGGAGCCCGTCGACGCCGGACTGGCGCTCTTTTTCCCCGCGCCTCATTCGTATACCGGCGAGCATGTCCTGGAGTTACATGGGCATGGCGGCCCTCTCGTGATCGAGGCGCTGGTGGCCCGGGTCGTGGAGCTGGGGGCACGCCGCGCGCAACCGGGCGAGTTCACGCAACGGGCCTTCCTCAACGACAAGTTGGACCTGGCGCAGGCGGAGGCGATCGCCGACCTCATCGACGCCGGCTCGAGAGAAGCCGTGCGGGCCGCCATGCGATCGCTGCAGGGCGAGTTCTCCACGATGGTGCGTGGACTCACCGATGCCATCATCGAGCTACGCACGTACGTCGAAGCCGCGATCGACTTCCCGGAAGAGGAGATCGATTTCCTCGCGGACCGCCAGCTCGCCGAGCGCTTCCAGACCGTGCGGGAGCATTTCGAGGCCGTCGAGCAAAGCGCGCGGCAGGGCCGGCTGTTGCGCGAGGGCATGACCGTCGTCATCGCCGGCCGTCCCAACGCCGGGAAATCCAGCCTCCTCAATCGGCTCGCCGGCTACGACGCCGCGATCGTTACACCGATTCCCGGAACGACTCGCGACATAGTGCGTGAGCGGATCAACATCGACGGCATGCCGTTGCACGTCCTCGACACCGCCGGCCTCCGGCAGGGCGGCGATGAAGTCGAAGCGGAAGGGATCCGTCGTGCGCAAGCAGAGATGCACCGCGCCGATCGGCTGCTTTTCGTCATCGACGTGATCGACGACCCCTCCGGCGCAGCCTTCCATGAAGAGCGCAACCGTCTGCCGGCCGACGTCCCCGTCACCCTCATTTTCAACAAATGCGATAGCGCTGTCGGTATCCCGGTGGCCGACACGACAGCCGGTCCGCCTCGCATAACTATGTCGGCCCGCACAGGCGAAGGACTCGACGCACTTCGCGCACACCTCAAGTTATGCATGGGCTATCAAACTCTCGATGCCGGCACCGTCTCTGCACGGCAACGGCACCTCGATACCCTGCTACGCGCACGCCGCCACACCGAAGAAGCCCTGCGTCAACTGGAAGAACGCCGCGCCGGCGAGCTCGTCGCGGAAGAGCTCAGAGCCGCTCAGCAGGCCTTGAATGAAATCACCGGCGAGTTCACCAGCGACGACCTGCTGGGCCGGATCTTCTCGAGCTTTTGCATCGGGAAGTGATCGGGAAATCGGCGTGGGCGCAGGGCCAAGGCCTCACCGCCAATGGATCAAGGCTGTTTCCTCGCGGAATTCGCCCGTGCAGCGGGTGTCTTCTTCTCGGTCTTCACATAGGCGATACGCGCGCCTTGCCGCTCGTACGCCTCGTCGAGCAACTCGTCGGGACCGCGAAACAGATCGCTGCCAACAAGTTCGAGGTCCGCGGCAAGCCGCCCCATCGCGTGCCGATGCGGCTCCAGCGAGCCGTCCTGGAGGATGTGCGTGACCGGTACGCCGGCTCTTTCGAGCTCGCGGGCAACGAGAATCGTCCGGTGACAATCCAGCGGCTCGCGTTCGGCGCACATGAGCGCGATTCGCTGCTCCCGCATCCCCGTCAGCAGGCGATCGAGGCCCTTGCGAAAGATCTCTGACGCCGCGAGCTTCGCATAGCTCACCCGCCCGTCGTGGTAGCAGGCGGGATCTTTGCTGCGTGCCCCGAGCTCCTCGCCAAGGAAGACATACCGGATGCCGGCGCCAGCCAGCGCCGCCTGCAGCCTTTCCCGGTTGAACTGCGGATTGAAGCGGCTGAAGGGTGTCGAACGAACGTCCGCGAGCGCCTCGATGCCATGCTGCTGGAGCAGGGCCATGAATCGCTCGAGCGGATGTTTGGAGTGCCCGATGGTGTAGATCATACTGGTCCCATGAGGTTTGGACGCTCAATTCCGGTCCCCGGGTTGGTCGGGGCATCGCTCGAGCTTCTGTTCGGCGAGCGAGTCGGCCACGTGCGGGTGATCGAGCACTCGCTGTTCGTGCGCCTGCACGGTCGTGCGGTCGCCACGACCCGGCGCCGCCGGATCTATCTACGCGGCAGCGCCGCCGATTTCTACCAGAATCCCTGGCTCATGCTGCACGAGTACTGCCATGTTCTCAAACAGTGGGAGCCACGGACGCTGACCGTTTCGCGGTACGCGCTCGAGTGCCTGCGGCGCGGCTACTGGAACAATCGCTTCGAAATCGAAGCGCGCGACTTCGCGGATGTCCACCGAAACCGCCTGCACCTGCTGCTGTTCGGGCAGCCGGCCCGCTCAGCCGAGCAGCGCTTCCCGATCGTAGAGTCGCCCGGCGATTAGCGTGAGAACCGCGCCGACCGCTAGCGTGACCATGACGGACAACCCCAGATAGGCGGCGGAGACCGGCTCGTCCCGTAGCAGACTCGTGATCAGGAAGTGCTGACTCAACGACGGCACCGCCATGAACCCAGCCGTGGGTCGCAGGCCGAGCACGCCGGCAAACACGAGCGGCAGCGTCGGAATAATGAGAACGAAGCCCAGGTACGTTTGCGCCTCGCGGTAGCTGCGCGTAAACGCCGCCACGATGGTCATCAACGCCGCGCCCAGCGGCACCAGCGGCAAACAGAACAGAATCAATTTCAGAGCTACCACCGGGCCGAAATTCACGCTCATTCCAAACCGCTCGAGGCCCACGAAGCGCAGTACGATCGCAAATGCAGTCACGGTGAGGACGAGGGAGAGCGTCATGTAGGCGCAGGTCGCGAGGATCTTGCCGTAAATGAGATGGTGGCGGCTCACTGGGACCGTCAACAGCGGCTCGAGAGAGCCACGCTCCCTTTCCCCCGCGGTTGCGTCTATGGCGAGGTACATGCCACCCATGAGGGTCGTGAGCAGTATCAGGTAACTGAGAGTCCCCAGCGCGAGAACGGATCGTGTTGCGGGCGTCGAAACGTCGATGTCCTGTACGACAATGGGCGAAAGCACGAGCGGGTCGATGCCGCGCGCCACGATTCGCAGGCGCGCGAGGACCGCTCCATACTGCTCCAGCAGCACCTTCACCCGGCCGATGTTCCTCGCATTCGATGCGTCCGACGAATCGGCGTACAACACCAGCGGCGCCGGTTTCCCGGTGCTCAATCGCGGGCCGAAATCGTCTGCGACGACCAATACCAAAGTCTGTCGGTGCTCGCGCACTGCCGAGCGCGCTTGCGGGTCGTCGTAGCTGACCGGCTCGATGGTGACGCCATACTGATGAAGAAAGGCCAGAAGATTAGGCGCCCGATCCGCATGCGACACCGCGAGCATCACGGGGCGGTCGTTCTCCAGCGTGCCCCGTTCGATATTCAACGACAGCGCGGCCGCGAACAGCATTGGCCCTAACAGCGGCCCAAGAATGAGCGCCGAGATCAACGTACGTCGATCGCGCAGATTCTCGCGAAACTCCTTGCGAAAGACGGTCAGAATCGCGCCCATCATCAACCGAGTCCCTCGCCGGTACCGATCAGGCGCACGAAAGCGTCTTCCAGGCTGCTCTCCCCGGTACGGATGCGAATCTCATCGGGTGTGCCGCTCGCCACGACTGTGCCGTGGGCGATGACCACGATCTCATCGCAGAGGGCGCCGACTTCCTGCATCACATGACTCGAAAACAGCAGACAGTGCCCTTCGTCCCGCAAACGCATCAGCAGCCTGCGCAGCGTGCGCACCGCCATGACGTCGAGCCCATTGGTAGGCTCGTCCAGCAACACATTGCGCGGGCGGTGGATGATGGCTCGCGCCAACGCCGCTTTCACACGTTGGCCTTGGGAGAATCCCTTCGCGATCCGGTCGGCGAATTCCTCCATTTCCAGAAGCCCGATGAGCTCGGCAGCGCGCGCAGTCCGGTCCGCCCGGGAAAGCCCGTGCAAGGCGCCGAAGTAGAGAATGTTCTCCCGCGCGGTGAGATTCGGATAGATACCGGCTCCGTGCGGCAGAACGCCCATGCGCTTGCGCGCCTCGAGGGGCTCGCGAATGGCGCTGACTCCATCGACGAGAGCGTCGCCCGAATCCGGTGCCAGTACAGTGTAGAGGATGCGCAGGCTGGTGGACTTGCCGGCGCCGTTCGGACCCAGCAATCCCGTAATCCGCCCGTCCAACGCGCGTAACGAAACGTCGCGGACGGCGGTCACTGCGCCGAAGTGCTTTCGCAGATTCGTGGCTTCGATCACGCGGGTGCGTCCACTAGGGCGGCGGCCCGTTGAGCGAGGTAAAGAACGGCATCGGTTTCGCGTTACGCGTGCAGGACACGTCGAGGTCCCTCACGGAGGCACGCTCGATGAATTGTTCCATGATGCGGTCGATGCAGGGAGCCGCCAGCTGGCCGTGGCTGAAATCCTTCAGCACGACATGCAGGCTGTTGGGAAATCCGCGCCTGACCGTTTCGCCATACGCGCGCGGGGTGACGGGATCATCGGTGCCCGAGAGGAGCAAGGCCGGTACGTTGGAATGCAGCGGCGCGTGGAAATCGGCGTCGATGGGACCTTTTGGCCAGAGCTTGCAGACCGTCAGCAGACCGTCGAGTTGTACGGTGCCGAGAAACGTCTTCTCGAGTTTCGTCCGGTCGACGGCCTTCGGATCATAGAAAGCGAGATCCTCGGTACACGTTACGGTGTTGTTCATGCCGACGGCAACCACGTCGCCGTAGGAGCGGTTGAGGAGTAGAAATTGCGCGGCCAGCCGTGAAAAGTCCTGCGACGCGTTCGTGTCATGGAGGAGGAGCGGCAACAGCGCCGCGGCTTCCGTTGAGTAGATGGAAAGCCGTAGAACAGTCGCAAGCTGATATGTCGTGAAGTCGAAGCGCGCCGGCTCCCCGGTGGTTGGATCGGCGACGCTCACCGCAACCGGGTGAGCCCGGAGGGTGCCCCACAAAGAGCGGTAGGCCTCCTCGGGGTCACCGAGCCGGTTCCGGCAAACGGCCTCGCGAGCACACCGGGATAGAATATTCGTCAGGGCGTTTTCTGCGTCGAGCGCCATCGCTGCACCGAACGACAGCTGCGGCGGCACGACTCCATCCAGCACCAGGCTGCGAGTGTGTTCTGGAAATCGCCGCAGGTAGTGCTGGGCAACGCGCGTGCCGTATGACACGCCGTAGAGGTTGATACGCTCGTACCCCAGCACGCCGCGCACGCGGTCGAGATCGCCTACGGCCACACTGGTCGTGTATTGCGCAACGTTGGCTTTGGTGCTGAGGCGCTTGAGGCAACGGAGCGTGTCCGCCGCGATATCGGCATCGCTGGCGCGAGAGCCGAGCTCGTCGCCCGTCTCACAGTTCAGCGGGTTCGACTTCCCCGTGCCCCGTTGGTCCACGAGGACAATGTCGCGATCACGATGGATTCGCCCGAAAACCGGAGCCACCATGGCGTAAAACGTGGTTGCGGCCATGCCGGGACCTCCCGCGAGCACGAACAGGGGGTCCGGCTGCTTGCGCCGGCTGATCGCGGGCACTCGGGCGAAGGCCACGTTGATCCGCCGCCCGGCAGGGTCGGCAGGGTTCTCCGGCACGGCGATTTCGCCACATTCCGCCGGTACGACGCTAAGCCGTTGCGGATGTTCCAGCTGGCAGGCGGATAGGCGGGGCGCTTGCGACCCGGGCGCGGCGTCGACGACGCGAGCCACGGCCAGCAGGGCGCCGAGCGCTATGAAATTGAGCGTCTTGGGCATCGGCGCATCGGGTCCGTCAGGTACAGCTCAACTTCGGCTTCGGGGGTGGCACGACGGCCCCGAGAATAAAGCAAGCTCGTCATATTGTTCGTGAGCCGCGTCGCCCTACAATACGGGCCCGCTTACGCAGCTCGATTGCGTTCGCGGAACTCACGCGCCTCGTCAGCCACGCCTGCGATCGCGCGTTGAGGATGACAACCTTGAGTGTTAAATGAGCTCGAACATGCGTTTCGCCCAGCCCTATGACGTGATCGTCATTGGCGGTGGCCACGCCGGCACGGAGGCCGCGCTGGCCGCTGCGCGTATGGGCGCGCGTACGCTCCTGCTGACCCAGAGCATCGAGACGCTCGGGCAGATGAGCTGCAATCCGGCGATCGGGGGCATCGGCAAGGGCCACCTCGTCAGGGAGATCGACGCGCTGGGCGGAGCCATGGCCCGGGCCACCGACCGCGCCGGGATCCAGTTCCGGACCCTCAATGGCAGCAAGGGGCCGGCGGTTCGCGCCACCCGGGCGCAGGCCGACCGCCAGCTCTACCGGCAGGCCATTCGAGCGATCCTGGAGAACCAGCCGAACCTCACCCTGTTTCAGCAGGAAGCGGCCGACCTCCTGGTCGAGGGCCAGAAGGTGAGGGGCGTGGTCACCGTAACAGGGATCACCTTCGAGGCACCCGCGGTCGTGCTCACAGTCGGAACGTTTCTCGGCGGCCGTATTCACGTGGGAATGGACAATTACCAGGGCGGACGCGCGGGTGACCCCCCCTCGAACCGCCTGGCAACGCGCCTTCGTGAGCTTCCCCTGCGCGTCGGCCGGCTCAAGACCGGCACCCCCCCGCGGATCGATGGACGGTCGCTCGACTTTTCGGTCATGGCGGCGCAGCCGGGCGATGAGCCCGTTCCGGTGTTTTCGTTTCTCGGGCGGGCCAGCGACCACCCCCAGCAGGTGAATTGTTTCATTACGCAGACGAACGAGCGCACTCACGAGATCATTCGGGCTGCGACCGACCGCTCACCGATGTTCACGGGTCTCATCGAAGGCGTGGGTCCCCGCTATTGTCCGTCGGTCGAGGACAAGATCGTCCGGTTCGCGGACAAGATTTCCCATCAGATTTTCGTCGAGCCGGAGGGGCTCAATACCCACGAGATCTACCCGAACGGTATTTCCACGAGCCTGCCATTCGATGTGCAGTACGAGTTCGTCCGCACCATCCGCGGGTTCGAGAACGCGCACCTCACCCGCCCCGGATATGCAATCGAATACGACTACTTCGACCCGCGCGACCTCAAGCCTTCTCTCGAGACGCGCGACATCGAGGGCCTGTTCTTCGCCGGGCAGATAAACGGGACCACCGGCTATGAAGAGGCCGCTGCGCAGGGCGTGGTCGCTGGGATCAACGCAACGCTCCGCTATCGCGGACGCGAGGCGTGGCTTCCAAAGCGGAGTGAGGCCTACATCGGTGTCCTCATCGATGATCTCGTAACGCGCGGCACGCGGGAGCCATACCGCATGTTCACGAGCCGGGCGGAACATAGACTTGTCTTACGTGAGGACAACGCAGATTTGCGTCTGACCGCGTTCGGGCGAGAGCTTGGGCTTGTCGACGACCAGCGATGGCGTTTCTTCGAAGCGAAGCGGCGGTTGTCCAATCTCGAGGTGGAGCGGCTGGAGGGCGTGCGCGTGCGCCCAAACGAAGTGCCTGCCGAATGGGCACAGCGTGTCCTGCACGGCCCTCTGGCTCGCGACGCTTCTGCGTTCGAGCTCCTTCGACGACCCGAGGTGAGCTACGAGACACTTCTCGAAGTCGCCGGCAAGCCTGAGTGGATGCGCATGCCTGCGGGTGACGACGGCGAGACGCCAGTGGAAAGTACTGATCGCGACGACCGCCTCCCCGAGCAGGTGCGGGCGCAAGTCGAGGTGCGCGCGAAGTATGCGGGCTACATCGAGCGCCAGGAGGACGAGATCGAGCGGCAGCGGCGGAACGAGGAAACGCGGCTGCCGCAGGACCTGGACTACATGCACGTCGCCGGACTGTCGCACGAAGTTCGCCAGAAGTTGGCCGAAGCCCGGCCGGCGACGATCGGCCTGGCCGGACGGTTGCCGGGGATGACGCCGGCGGCCGTGTCGATTCTCATCGTGCATCTGAAGAAGCGCAGCCTGACGGCGCGCATGCGGGTCGCATGAGCGAATTCAGCAGACAACTCGAGCGCGGCTGGGACGCCGGCGACTCCCTGGTCTGCGTCGGCCTCGACCCGGAGATCGAGCGCTTCCCGCCCCACATCGCGGCGCAGGCCTCGCCGATCTTTCAATTCAATAAGGCAATCATCGACGCCACCGCGGACCTCGTCTGCGCGTACAAGCCGCAGTTCGCTCACTATGCGGCGTACGAGGCCGAAGACCAGCTCGAGCGCACGATCGAGTACATCCATCGCAGCTACCCGGGTGTCCCGGTCATTCTCGATTCGAAGCGCGGCGATGTCGGTAACACCGCCGAGCGTTACGCAATCGAAGCGTTCGAGCGTTACGGTGCGGACGCCATTACCGTGAATCCGTACCTCGGCGGCGACTCGCTCGAGCCCTTTCTGAAGTATCAGGACAAGGGCGTCATCATTCTCTGTCGTACATCGAACCCGGGCGCGGGGGATCTGCAGGATCTGGAGGTCGGCGGACGCCGGCTGTTTCACGTCGTTGCCGACCTCGCTGCTCGCCGGTGGAACTCGCGCGGCAATTGTTTGCTGGTCGTAGGCGCCACGTATCCCCGCGAGCTCGCCGAGGTGCGCGAGATCGTGGGCAACATGCCTTTGCTCGTGCCGGGCGTTGGTGCGCAGGGCGGTGACGTCGCGCAAGCGGTGCAAAACGGGCAGACCGCCACCGGCGGCGGTCTCATCATCAGCTCATCACGCGGCATCCTTTACGCCTCGTCGGCTGAGGATTTCGCCTCTGCGGCGCGCGCCGCAACGCAGAAGCTCCGGGAGCAGATCAACAGCAGTCGAGCCCGACGTGCCCGTTGAGCGCTCGCGCGATTGCCGTCGCATTGACTTCGCCGTTGACCCGGGTCACCACTCATCCCGAACCACGCACCGAACGCGCGCAAGATGCGCCGGATTCCCCGATGCAAGGATTGCAGTGACCTCTACAAAGCGTTAATGCCCCTCCGCCGAGTTGCGCCACTGGCCCCTACCAAGCGGAGGGCGTCGCTTGGAGTCGCGCCGCGTGCTCGTTGTCTGACTTTGACTGCGTTGGTTGCTTTCGCGGTCGCTCTGACAGCGTGTTCCCGCTCCTCTGACGGCGGCTCCACGAAGGATGTCCCGCGTGCCGCGGCCACTCTCATTCGTGGCAACGGTCCGGATCCCGACTCGCTCGATCCTCAGAAAGCGCGCTCTGTCGAATCACAGACCATACTTCGCGATCTTTGCGAAGGCCTGACTTCACTCGACAAGACCGCCGCAGTGGCTCCCGGAGTCGCACGCGAATGGTCCGTGAGCGCCGACGGCAAGACATACACGTTCAAGCTGCGCCCCGACGCGCGCTGGTCCAACGGTGATCGAGTTGTCGCTGCCGACTTCGTAGCCGGTCTGCGCCGCCTCGTGGACCCCGCAACGGCCTCGAGTTACGCGCAGGTCATCGATATCGTCGCAAACGCCGGGCAAATCGTTGCCGGCAAGAAATCACCGGAAACTCTCGGCGTCACGGCACCGGACGATTCCACAGTGGTGATCGAGCTCGGCACCCCGGCGGCTTATCTTCCGAGCTTGCTGTCGCACCCGAGCACCTGTCCCGTGCACAGGCCCACCCTTGCTGCACGCGGCGCATCGTTTGCCCGCCCGGGTGTCATGGTGTCGAACGGTCCGTTCGTGCTAAAGGAATGGGTCCAGAACTCCCATATTCTCGCGACGCGAAATCGCCACTACTGGAACGATTCCGCGACGCGCCTGGACGCGGTCAGGTATCTGCTCATAGCGGATGAGAACGCAGAGCTCACGCGCTACCGTGCCGGGGAGATGCACGTCACAGTGGTCGTACCTCGCGGGCAGTTCGACTGGATCAAGGCGAATCTTGCCGACCAGCTACACGTCTCCCCGCAGCTCAACACGTACTTCTACGGCTTCAATCTCAAGCGCGCGCCTTTCAAGGACAACCCGCAGCTGCGCCGCGCATTGTCTCTCGTGATCGATCGCGAGAAACTCGCGCAGCTCGTCCTGCGTGTGGGCGAGCTCCCTGCGTATGGCTGGGTCCCTCCAGGTGTGAGCAACTACACCTCGCAGTCGCTCGACTATCGCGACAAGCCGCTGGCCGACCGGGTCGCCGAAGCCCGGCGGCTCTATGCCGAGGCGGGGTACTCGAGCGCCAGGCCGTTACGTTTCGAGCTCCGTTATAACGCGGGAGAGGTACATAGCAAACTCGCCGTCGCAATTGCCTCCACTTGGAAGGAGGCGTTGGGCGTCGAGGCACGGCTCACGGCGGTGGAGTTCAAATCGCTTCTGCAGGACATCGACCGTGGCGACGTCGAGGTTTTCCGCTCGAGTTGGGTCGGCGACTACAACGATGCCTACACGTTCGCGCAGTACCTGAAAAGCGACTTCGGCATCAATCTGCCGCATTACAGGAATCCGGCCTACGACCTGTTGTTGACGCGCGCCGCCGGCGAAGTCGATCCGGCAAGGCGCCGTGCGCTGCTCGAGGAAGCCGAGCGCCTGATGCTGCGCGACCATCCTCTGATCCCTCTGTACTTCTACGTCAACAAACACCTCGTCAAGCCGGAAGTCGAGGGCTGGTACGACAACGTCATGAACGTCGTGTACAGCAAGGATCTGGGTTTACGCCAGCGGGCGCCGTAGCCTGCGTACCCGGCCCGCATCATTCCGTGTGCGGATGGAACGGCAAATGCGTGTTATCGCGCCGACAGCAGCTTCGGCCTCGGCACGACCTGCGACACGGTGTCGCGCACATCGAACCCTTCCCGCACTTCCGCAGGCCGCCGCCGCACGCTCTCGCCGGTCAGGTCATGAATATACCGCCCGTACCAGTTATGAATGTCATGCTCGCGAACGGCGGCGAGCATCTGCTCATGACGCGCGCGCCGCTCGGCTAATGGCATGTTGAGAGCGGTCTGCAGCGCGAGAGCCACGGCGCGCTTGTCGTAAGGATTCACCTGGACGGCGCCCGTCAGCTCGGGGGCGGCGCCGGCCATCGGCGAGAGGATCAATACGCCCGGATCGTCCGGATCCTGCGCGGCGACGAACTCCTTCGCGACCAGGTTCATGCCGTCGCGCACCGGGGTCACCAGCCCGACCTGCGCCGCCCGTAGGAAGCCCATGAGCGTCGCGTGCGAATAATTTCGGTTCAAATAGCGAATCGGGGTCCAGTCCGCTTCCGCGAAATGCCCGTTCAAGCGGCCCGCGGACGCCTCGAGCGCATGGCGGATCTCGCTGTAGGCATTCACGTCGCCGCGGGACAGCGGGGCGATCTGCAGAAAGGTCACCCTCCCCTGGTTGTCGGGAAAGCTCTCGAGGAAATGCTCGAAGGAGGCGAAGCGCTCGGTAAGTCCCTTGCTGTAATCGAGCCGGTCCACACCGATAATCAGCTTTCGCCCGAGCAGGCTCGCGATCATGCGCTGCACCTTGTCTTGCGGCACCGATGCGGCGGCCGCGGTGCTGACCGCATCCACGTCGATCCCGATCGGGTATACGCCGATATGGACCGTGCGCCCACCCACTTCGATGAGCCCGCTCTGCCCGGACAATTGCGCTTCCGGCTGCTCGACACACGACAGGAACGAGCGCAGGTCATCGTCCGTCTGGAAGCCGACGAGATCGTACTGACACAGATCCCGCACCAGCTCCGCATAATGCGGCAGGACCCGCAGCACCTGCCGGTGCGGAAAGGGGATATGCAGGAAGAAGCCGATCGGCCCGCGGAAATTCAGCTGCCGCAGATAGCGGCCCAGCGGGATGAGCTGATAGTCATGGACCCAGACAGCGTCATCGGGCTTCAGCAGCTTCAAGAGCTGGCGGGCGAACTGCGCATTGACGGCGTGATAGGCGTCGTATTGCGCCTCTTCATGCGTGAAGCGATCGGGGAAGTAATGGAACAGAGGCCACAGCGTACTGTTGCAATAGCCGTTGTAGTACGCGTCGAACTCGGCAGGCTTCAGATCAATCGTGGCGTAGCGGACGTTGCCGCGTACCAGAACCTCGGGCTCGGCATTCGGCACTTCCGCGGTCTCCCCGCTCCAGCCGAACCAAATGCCGCCGATGTTTTGCAAGGCGGCCAGCACCCCGACAGCCAGCCCTCCCGGAGCCGCGCCGCGCCGCGGCAAGGAAATTCGATTCGAAACACACACCAGACGTCCCATGGCGTAAACCCCTCCTACCCCCTTCGCGCCGTCGCTCGAGGAGTTCGAGTTCGGCCGCCCGACCTTCTACCAGTCTTCGGAGGAACGCTTTCCGAGGGCCCCGGTTCCGTCAACGCGTCTGTACCCACCCCATGCTGGGCCGAAAGCGCAGCTCGCGCGCGGGCCCGCTGCCTACGTCCGCCGGCAGCACTTTCACGCCGCTATCCAGCAAAAAATGTTTCACCAGCGTCAGAACGATGTCAAAGGTCTCCGGCGCCTGGGGGTGATCGTCGAGATGAGCAAAAATGCGCGCCTGCAGATTGCGCGCGGCGGGGGCGATCTCGCGCATCGATTCAACGCAGCGATCCAGGAGCAGCAGCTCGGTGGCCAGGGTGGTGTCCGTCATGTCCGCGGGTTTCGCGACACGCACGATGCAACGCAGGTGCAGCAGGGCGCCGGCTTCTTCCACGGCGTCATACACGCAGACCGCGATCGCGGAGCGGAGCTCCGTGATGAGAATGGCATCCTCGTCGGCAACTTCGAAGCGATCCGGTGCGACGATGATTTCGCGATTGGGCCTGCTCATCGATGTTGTATACCGGCATGCCGCCGCCGCATGGGAGCCTTCCTGCTCAAACTATGAACTGCCGCACGCTGTCCCGGGTAGGATATGCGAATGCGTTCTGTCGGGGAGGGGAACATGAAAGTCTTTTTTACGGCCTGTCTGCTGCTCCTGACCGCGCCGGTCAGCGCCCAGCAGACTGCGTCACCCCTGTCGTCAATTCGCGTCACAGGCGACTCGCTGGTGAGCGCGAAACCGGATCGCGTGCAGATCGACATCGGAGTTCTGACACAAGCCGCGCAGTCGCAGACGGCGGCCGCACAGAATGCAACTCGCCTGGAAGCGGCGTTGACCGCGCTGCGCAAGGCGGTGGGTCCGGGCGCGGACATCAAGACCGTCAGCTACTCGCTCAACCCCGATTACCAATATCACCCTAACGGGGGTGAACCGACGATCACCGGATATACGGCCACGAACGTCGTGCGCGTTACGCTCGGGGATCTTGCGAAGATCGGAAGTATCATCGACACCGCCACACAGGCGGGCGCGAATCGCGTGGAAGGTATCCAGTTCACGCTCAGCGACGAGCAATCCGTTCGGTCGCAGGCACTGCGAGAAGCTGCTCAGAAAGCACGGGCGGATGCGGACGTGCTTGCCGGGGCGCTCGGATTGAAAGTCGTCCGGATTTTACAGGTGGAAGAGAACGGCTCCGCCGGACCGGTGCGGCCCGTCATGTTCGAGGCGCGTGCCATGGCGGCTAAGGCGCCCACGCCGATTCAACCGGGAAGCATCGACGTTGGAGCCACCGTCGTACTCACAGTGGAAGTCATCGCGACGGCGCGCTAGTCTCACCCGAGAAGCCGCCAGCACACGGGCTCCCAGCTTTCCCGGACACGCCGGGTGTCGTACGCCGCAGCGTCCGGCGTGCCACCCTTAAGCTTCGAGGCCCGAGATGCCCGGCATTGAGGGGAAGAGCATGACTACCGCGCGTCATCTGCTCGACCGTAAAGGTCGGGCTATTTTCTCTGTCGGGCCTGAAGATCCTGTGCTGGAAGCCATTCAGCTCATGGCAGACCACCACGTCGGTGCGCTGCTCGTCATGAAGGGAAACGAGCTGGTCGGCATCATTTCCGAACGCGACTACGCCCGAAAAGTGATCCTGCGGGGTCGCTCGTCGGCGGAGACGCCGGTGTGGCAGATCATGAGCTCGCCGGTCATCACCGTGTCGCTCGCCAAAACCGTGCAGGAATGCATGGAGCTGATGACGGAGCACCGGCTTCGGCATCTGCCGGTGGTGGACGGGGGGCGGGTGGTCGGGATGGTCTCGATTGGGGATCTGGTGAAGGCGGTCATGGACGAGCAGCGGCAGACTATCGAGCAGCTGGAGAGCTATATCCATCACTAGGCGGGGGCGTCGCGGACGCCCCGGGCGGTAAGGGTGGCAGGCCCCGTAATGCCCTGGACGCGCTTCATCCCCGCGTCTCGGCCGAGGCGGTGGCTGGGACGGCTGCGTGAGCCTATTTGCGCCAGAACGCGGGTGTGAACAGGACTATTACGCTGAAGATTTCGAGGCGGCCGAGGAGCATCGCGGCGGTGCAGGTCCAGGTCTGGAAGTCGGTCAGGGAGTAGTAGTTTCTGACGGGGCCTACTCTACCCAGCCCGTGGGCGGTGTTGTTGATGGCGGCTACGATCGCGCTGAAGGAAGATTCGAAGTCGAGGCCGCTCAGGAGTAGAGCGAACGTCAACAGGGCCACTGTCATGAAGTAGAGGAAGATGAAGCCCAGGACGGCGTCGGCCACGCGGTCGGGGATGACTCGGCCCCCTATGCGGACGGAGGCCATGGCGCTCGGGTGCACGAGAAGTTTGAGTTCGCGGCCCGCCTGGCGGGCGAGTAGCAGGGTCCGGAACATTTTGATCCCGCCGCCGGTGGAGCCGGTGCTGCAGACGATGCAGGAGAGAAACAACATCCAAAAAGGGGCGAAGACCGGCCAGGTCGCGTAGTTCTGCGTCACCAGGCCCGTTGTGGTCGCCATTGAGACTACGTTGAATGCCGAGTGGCGTAGCGATGTGAAGAACGTTGAATAGACGCCGTGCCATGTGAGGAGGGCCGCGATTCCCACGACGCTCGCCGACAGGATGATGAAGATCGATTTGCACTCGGGGTCGCGCGTGTAGGTCTGCAATGACATGCGGCGCAGTGCGATGAAGTGCCGTGCGAAGTTCAGTGATGCGATGAGCATGAGGACGATGAGCACGAACTCGATCGCCGGCGAGTTGAAGTACGCGATGCTGGCGTCGTGTGTGGAGAATCCGCCGAGGCCGACGGCTGAGAACGAGTGGCAGATCGCGTCGAACCAGGACATGCCGCAGATGCGCAGGCTGATGATGCCGGCCGCGGTGATGGTCGTGTACACGAGCCAGAGGGACTTGGCCGTTTCAGTGATGCGTGGGGCGAGTTTCTCGTCCTTGATCGGTCCGGGCGCTTCCGCTTTGTACAGCTGCATGCCGCCGACGCCGAGCAGCGGCAGTACCGCTACCGCCATGACGATCATGCCGAGGCCTCCGAACCATTGGAGGGAGTGGCGCCAGAGGTTCAGTGACGGCGGCAGATGGTCGATACCGCTGAGCACCGTGGAGCCGGTCGTCGTGAGGCCCGACATCGTTTCGAAGAAGGCGCGGGTGAAGCTCAGCTCGGGCAGCGCCATCATCAACGGGATGGTCGCGGAGGCGGACATCAGGGCCCAGACGAGCGTTACCAGCAGGAAGCCGTCGCGCGGCTTGAGTTCGCGGCGGAATTTCAGCGTAGCTGCCGCGATCGCGAGGCCGACGCCGGAGTTGATGGCGGCAGCGATGAGGAACTGCGGCCACAGCCCGTCCCGCATGATGATGGAGCAGCCGACGGGCAAAACGTAAGTGGCACCGAACATCGCGAGCAGCAGGCCCAGGACATGCGCAACGCCGAGCAAGGGGCCGGCTCCTAGCGGGACGTCCGCAGGAACAGCTTCTCGACGGCTTCGAGATGCCTGCGGTCGGAGAGAAACAGGATCACGTGATCGTCCGCCTGCACGACAGTGTCGTGATGAGCCATGATCACCTCTTCACCCCGAACGATGGCGCCTATGAGGGTTCCCTCGGGAAGACAGATCTCCCCGACCGTTCTGCCGACCACGCGCGAGCTGCGCTCATCCCCGTGCACAATGGCCTCCAGGGCTTCGGCCGCCCCTCGGCGCAACGAGTGCACCCGCACGACGTCGCCCCGGCGTACATGTGCGAGGAGTGAACCGATGGTGATGGTCTGCGGCGAGATGGCGATATCCAGACTGCCGCTCTCCATCAACTCCGTGTAGGACGGCTTGTTGATGAGCGCCATCACCTTGTGGGCGCCGAGCCGCTTCGCGAGCATCGCGGAAAGGATGTTCGCCTCTTCCGAGTTCGTCAGAGCGGCGAACACATCGGCGCTGTCGATGTTTTCCTCGATGAGCAGCTCCTCGTCCGCGGCGTCACCGTTCAGGACGATCGCGTGCTCCAGGAGCTCCGAGACCTTGCGTGCGCGACGCGTGTCGCGCTCGATCAGCTTCACCTGGTTGGTCTTTTCGAGCGCTTTGGCGAGCCGGAAGCCGATGTTGCCGCCGCCCGCGATGACGATCCGCTTGACCGGGTCGTCCTGCTTGCGCATCTCGCTCATCATGCGCCGCACCTCGTCACGTGCAGCGAGGAAGAATACCTCGTCGCCGTCCTCGATCACGGTATCGCCTTCGGGCTGAATGCTTCGGCCGTTGCGGTAGATCGCCACGACCCGCGACTCCATCTTGCGCAGATGCTGCGGCAATTCGCGCAGGCAGTGCCCTACGAGCAATCCCCCGCGCAACGCGCGTACCCCGACCAAGCGAACCTTGCCGTCCGCGAAGTCAAGAACCTGCAGTGCGCCCGGATGGCGGATGAGGCGTTCGACGTACTCGGTTACGAGCTGTTCGGGACTGATGAACACGTCCACCGAGATCGCTCCTTCACCGAAGAGCTGCGGGCGGCTCGTGTAATCCGAGGAACGGATGCGGGCGATCTTGGTCGGCGTGCGAAAGAGAGTGAACGCAACCTCGCACGCCATCATGTTGACTTCATCGCTGTTCGTCAGCGCCACGATGATGTCCGCTTCCGCCGCTCCGGCCGCTTCCAACACCGTGGGGTAGGAAGCGTTGCCCGCCACCGTGCGGATGTCGAGGCGATCCTGAAGATCGCGCAGGACCTCCTCGTCCGTATCGACGACCGTGACCTCGTTCGCTTCCTCGCGTGAGAGATGCTGAGCTGCGGTACGACCGACCTGGCCGGCGCCGAGAATGACTATCTTCATAGGGCGGCTAAATCATTCCTGAAACCAGCATGCTGGCGGGGCCGGGCGAAAGCCCCTGCGTGTTACAGAGCTTCGAGATTCGCATACTGCACCATCAGCCACTTTGTACCCTGGCTCTCGAAGCTGACCTGCACACGCGCATGCGGGCCGTTGCCTTCTACGTTGAGGATGACACCTTCACCGAATTTCCCGTGCCGCACACGCGCTCCCAGGCGAACACCCGCCACGGCGGGCTCTTCGGGGCGAAAACGGCCCACTGCCACGGGGCGCGACACTTGCACACGGGGGCGGATTTCTTCGATCAGCTCTTCCGGTGTTTCTTTGATGAAACGCGAGGGCACACCGTAGCTGTCGACACCGTGCAGACGGCGTTGCTCGGCATAGGTGAGAAAGAGCTGCTTCATCGCGCGGGTCATGCCGACGTAACACAGCCGGCGCTCTTCCTCGAGTCCGTCAAGGTCCGTAAGCGAGCGTTGATGCGGAAAGAGGCCGTCTTCCATCCCGCACAGGAACACCATGGGGAACTCCAGCCCTTTCGCGGTGTGCAAAGTCATCATCTGCACGCAGTCTTCCCATGCCTCGCCTTGTCCCTCGCCGGACTCGAGCACCGCATGGGCCAGAAAAGACTCGAGCGGCGGCAGCTCACCTTCAATCCCCTCGGGCGAAAAGCCGCGCGCCGCGCTCACGAGCTCGTCGAGGTTCTCGACGCGAGCTTCGCCACGGTCGGCCTTTTCCCGTTTGTAGAATTCGATGAGCCCGCTTCCCTGCAGGACGTGATCGACCTGTTCGTGCAACGCCAGACCGCTCACTTCCCGGGCGAGGCGCTCGATGAGCTGCATGAAGCCGTGCAGGGCCGTGGAGGCTTTCGGCCCGAGCGCATCGCCAATACAGGCTCCGGCCGCTGCCCATAGGGTGGACCCCGCACCCTTCGCGTGTTCACGGACGACATCCAGGCTTTTCGCGCCGATACCGCGCGTGGGTAGATTCACGACCCGTTCGAACGACGCATCGTCGTTACGGTTGGAGATGAGCCGCAGATAAGCCAGCGCGTCCTTGATTTCGGCGCGTTCGAAGAACCGCAGGCCGCCGTACACCTTGTATGGAATGCGTCCCGAGATGAAGGCTTCTTCGAACACGCGCGATTGCGCGTTGGAGCGGTACAGGATGGCGATCTCGCGCCGGTTGCCGCCGTGGGCGACCCAATCGCGGATGCGGTGAGTGACGAATTCGGCCTCATCGCGCTCGTTGAACGCGGCGTAGACCCGGATCGGGTCGCCTTTCTCGCCGCTGGTCCACAGGTTTTTCCCGAGCCGGCCGGAGTTATGCGAGATCAGGCCGTTTGCGGCGGCGAGGATCGCGGCGGTCGAGCGATAGTTCTGCTCGAGCCGGCAGAGCACGGCCGTGCTGTAGTCGCGGCGGAATTGGTGCAGGTTCTCGACCCGCGCGCCGCGCCAGCGGTAAATGGACTGGTCATCGTCGCCGACGACGAACGGATAGCCTTCGGTGCCGACCAGCAGCCGCATCCAGTTGTACTGAATCGCATTGGTATCCTGAAACTCGTCGACCAATACGTGGCGGAAGCGGCGGCGGTAATGCGCGAGGAGCTCGGGGTTGTCACGCCACAACTCGTACGCGCGCAACAGCAACTCGGCGAAGTCCAGAACGCCGGCCCGTGCGCAGGCCACCTCGTACTCCGCATAGAGCTTGATGAGTTGGGCGCGCGTGGGGTCGTTGCCGTCCTTGAGGTCTTTAGGCCGCCGCCCCTCGTCCTTGTTCGAATTGATGAATCCCTGCACTTCGCGCGGGACCCAGCGGGAGTCATCGAGGTTCTGTGCCTTGAGCAGCTTCTTGATGAGGCGTTGCTGATCCTCGGAGTCGAGGATCTGAAAGCCCTGCACGAGATTGGCCTCGCGCCAATGCATCCGCAGAAGACGATGCGCGATGCCATGAAAGGTGCCGATCCAGAGCGCGCCGCTGGGCATATTCAGCAGGTGCTCGACCCGGCCTCGCATCTCGCCGGCAGCCTTGTTCGTGAACGTGACCGCAAGGATGCTCTGCGGGGAGGCGCCTTCGGTCTGAATGACCCAGACGATTCGGTGCGTGAGCACGCGGGTCTTGCCGCTCCCCGCCCCCGCCAGCACCAGCACCGGGCCGAGCGGAGCCGTGACAGCCTCGCGCTGAGCGTCATTGAGGGGGTTGAGGATGGGGCTCAAATCCATGGGGGGCGCATTCTACGGGAAAGGGGCGCCTGCAACAGGCGCGTGCAACAGGCGCTCCCCCGCGAGCCGGGGCATGTGGCGGGGCCGTCGGGGGTCATGCAACCGGGGCGACCGCTCATCCGCGCCGGCCGTAGCGCCCAAGTCCCTAACCTTTCGCTACCTCTTCTTCGGCAGTCTGTAGAAGCGCCACGGCGAAGCTCAGCAGTACAGGGCCGATCACCAGGCCGAGCACACCGAAGGCGGCTGCCCCTCCAATGGCCCCCACGAAAACGGCAAGCGTGGACACCTGGGCGCGGTGCGCGGTCAGCACGGGGCGCAGGACGTTCTCCACGACCCACATGGCGGCGGTCCAGAGGGCGAGGAAAAGCGCCGTGCCCCATCGGCCGGCAAGCATCAGATAAATCACCGCCGGAATCAGGACGACCGCCGCGCCGGCCGGCAGAAAGGCCGCGATCGTGGCGAGCACGCCGAAGACGATGGGCGACGGAAGCCCGGCGATTGCGAACCCGACACCCACGAATATGCCTTGAATGAGAGCCGTCGCCGTCGAGCCGAACACCACGGCGCGCGTGACGTCCGCGAGGTAGTTGAGAAGTTGCGCGCGCCGCACGGGCTCGATCGGGATGAGCCGCGTGAGGTGGGCGAGCATTGAGCGTCCGTCCTGCAGGAAGAAAAACAGCAGGAACAACATCATGACGAAGCCCACGAGCGTGCCAAAAACGCCCAATGCCACGCTGCCGCCCACCGTGGCGGCCGATTTCAACGCTGTCTGCGCGCCATCGGTTATCCAACCCTGCACCTGCTCGGCGCTGATGGGTGCGTTCTCGCGCGCCCAACGTACACCGCTGCCGATGAGGGGCATGGCCTGCAAGCGCTCCAGCAGCTCGGAGTAAGACAGGATCGTCCGCCCCCGCATATACGCCATGAGGTTCGCGACCTGCCCGGCAAACGCTATCCCGAGCATCGCCAGCGGTGCGAGCAGCAGGAAGGGAGTCAGCCCGGTCAGAATGCCGGCAGACAGGGCGCTCCGGCCCCGCAGCTTGCGGACCAGCCGCTCGTGCAGCGGGAGCAGGAGGAAAGCCAGGACGGCCGCCCAGCCCAGTGCGCTCCCAAGCGGGTCCAGAACCTTGAGCAGCAGATAGCCCATGATCGCCACCGTCGCGATCACAAAGGTGCGGCGGTAAAAAGAAGAATACATGCGTTGCCTGCCTGCGACGGGCTGATGCGCGCAGGTTACACCACCGGGCGCGCCCGTTCCCAACGGCCTGTCCGCTGCCTCATCGACGGGCAGAACACACTTGCCGCGTCCAAGTGGCGCTGCCGGGACGCAGTTCAGGGCGGCTAAGGCCAACTATCGAGTGCGTTGCCCAGGATCAACGGGCACGGCGCCTCCACAGCCTGCGCAAGGAGCGAAACGCCCCCACCTCACTCTCACCAGCGATTACGCAGCTCGCGCAGCTTCACGAACACCGTCCTGGCATCCGGTTGCGCACCGATTTCCGGAAACGCGCTGCGCAGCCGCGCGATCACCGAGGGATTTTGGAGACGGAAGAACGTGTTGACGTTCTTTTCCTCTCCCAGCGTCGTCACGATGCTCGCGGCCGGGTCCTGCTCGCGGTTTCGTGCGAGCAAGGCCGCAGCGTGTGCATTGTCGGGTTCCCGATCGAGAGTGAACTCCAGGTTGCGCGCCAGATACTCGTGCCCCGGAAAGACGCGGGTCGTCTCAGGGAGGCGAGCGAGCTGCGTTACGAACGTGTCGTACAACAATTCCGCATTGCCGCCGTTGTGGCAATTTCCGGCGCCGGCATTGAAGAGCGTGTCCCCGCAGAACAGAGCGGGCTGCTCACCGCGCGCAAGCAGACAGATATGCGCCATCGTGTGCCCCGGCGTGTCGAGGCATTCGAGCTCGACTGTCCGCCCGACACGGATCACGTCTCCCTTGACCAGGCCGCGATCCACTCCGCCAATGCGCGCCGCCGCGCCAGCATGAGCGAGTACGCTCGCGCCCGTGGCACGGGTCAGCCCTTGGTTCCCGCCGGTGTGATCGCGATGCTCATGCGTGTTGAGAATCTGGGTGATGTCCCAACCCTTGTGCCGCGCTACGTCTAGACACAGCCGCCATTCGAGCGGATCTACTGCCAAGGCCTCGCCAGTGTCGGGGCACCCGATGAGGTAATGAAAATTGCGGTAGGCGTTCGCCGACCAGATGCGTTCGATCAACATAATTGCCTGGCCTCGCTCCTCGCTGTGCCACCGGCACTTTCCCGATTGTGGCGTTGTTGCAACGTACCCTGAATGCTTCCGACGCGCCATAATGCGGCTCATCGATCAGGCTTGATCCGCCACACCTGGCGGCCGAAACCCGGTCGGTCACGCTTAGTCGGCCCGTCCTGGACGGGACGGCGCAGCTGGGCAACCGGCTCATCGTCACTTGCGGGATCCTACGCACCGAGCCAGCTATGACGCACACGTTTTTGTTCGAGTCGGCGATCTGGATCGCCTCAGGCACGTTCTGGCGCGGCGACGGCGAGCCGATGGAGGCGCAGGGGCGGACCGAGATCACCCACCGCCCCGACTGTTGGCTGCTGTCGGGAACGCTGAAGGTACTCGGATCGCCCCCGGTGGAATTCGTCAACGCGTACTGCATAGAGCCTCCGGTTCACGGGCTCGCGACGATGAAATGGGCGTCCGAGAACGCTACGCTCGGCAAGCTTCAGGGTACGTATTCGGTCATCGGGAGCTGTATCTTTTCCGTGTACCGGTGTGAGGGTTCCGGCTATCACGGGGCAGAGCATCTGGAACAGCTCGATTCCAACAGTTACCGCAGTGCGGGAGTCCTGTTGCTCGAAAACCGCGGCCTGTCGTCCTGGCAGATGATGTTGCGGCGCTCGTCCGCCCACGCAACGCCTGCCTAGAGAGCGCTGCCCTGCGTGGTGGGCAGGTAATGGTCCACCAGGAGCGCGGCGAACAGCCACATGAGATACGTCACGGAGAACTTGAAAACCCGCATGGGAAGCTCCTGACGAGCGGTGATCTTCAGCGCGAGCGCGTAGTAAAGAAAGATCACGTTCAGCACCAGTGCGACGCACAGATAAAGCAGGCCGCTCATGTGCGTCAGAAAGGGCATCAGCGTCACGACAAACAGCAGCACCGTATACAACAACACGTGCAGGCGTGTGTACGCGAGCCCATGCGTGACCGGTAGCATCGGAATGCCGGCGCGCGCGTATTCATCGCGGCGCGCGATCGCCAGCGCCCAGAAGTGCGGCGGCGTCCAGATGAAAATGATCAGGAACAACAACAATGCGTTCGGGTCGATGTTGTTGGTCACTGCCGCCCATCCGAGCACTGGCGGAGCGGCGCCGGCCGCTCCGCCGATGACGATATTCTGCGACGTGGCGCGCTTGAGCCACATGGTGTAGATGACGGCGTAACCGATGAGCGATGCGAAGGTCAGTGCGGCTGTCAGTAAGTTGACCAGGAAAGACAGAATGGCCATGGCGGCTACCCCGAGCGCCGCGGCGAAGACGAGTGCCTTTCGTTCGGTGAGCTGCCCGGCGGGCAGCGGCCGCGCCCGGGTCCTGGCCATCTGCTCGTCGATACGCCGGTCGAGAACATGATTGATGGTCGCGGCGCAGCCGGAGGCGAGTGCAATTCCCAGGTTTCCCCAAAACAGGGCCTCGAGCGGCGGCCACCCCGGACTCGAGAGCAGCGTGCCGACGATCGCCGTGAACGTAATGAGCGCGACGACCTTCGGCTTCGTCAATTCGAGGTAACGCCGCCAGATGGGCGGCGTTGGCGGTGCGAGATCCGATGTCGTCGCCACGGTATTTAGTGGGGAGATGCGCGGAATGGAAGGACGCGCAGGGTAGCAGATCGCGCCACGGCTCTCATCGCGCGCCGGTGCGACGGACCAATGCGAGAGTCGCGAGCAGCAGTAACGCCGCGCCAGCGGTATGAGTCGTGGTCAGCGGCAGCGGGAAAGTTTTCAGCACCATCGAGATGCCTATGGTGAGCTGCACCGCCAATGCTCCCAGCACTGCGTAGGCCGCGGGCAGAGCCCCAGATGGCGACTGCCGCAAGACAACGAAAAAAGACGCGATGCCCAGCGCGAGCGTCGCCACAAAGGCCCCCAGCCGATGGGTAAGGTGGATCGCCACGCGTGCAGGATTATCGAGCACGCCCCCTTCGTAATTGATTCCCAAGCCACGCCAGAGTACGAAGGCGTTCCGATAGTCTGTGTGGGGCCACCAGGCGTTCTGACAGGTGGGAAAATCGGGGCAGGCTACGGCCGCGTAGTTGCTACTCGTCCAGCCTCCGAGCACGATCTGCACGGCCAGGGCGACGAGCCCAGCCAGGGCGAGCTGGTGGGCGATCCGCAGCGACGCCGCCCCACTGCCGCCACCGCCATTGAATGCAGGCGGCCCCGCGCCTTGTACTCGCATGCCGCCCCACGATTGGCGCGGCAGCGATAGCCACAGCCACCACAGCAATCCCAGCGTCGTCATGCCGAATAGCAGGTGAAGAGTGACGATCAGCGGCTTGAGCTGCCAGGTCACGGTGAGCATCCCGAGAAGGCCTTGCACCACCACCGTAGCCAACAGCGCGACCGAGTACCCGGTCCCCAGCGGCCGGCGGCGCCGGGAGGCTATCGTGAGCGCCGCGATGGCGACGATGATGAGCCCGAGAGTGCTCGCGGCATAGCGATGGATCATCTCCCGCCAGGCCTTGTCGACATTCAGCGGCTTGTGCGGGAAGGCTGCCTGTGCGGCGGCACTGTGCTCGGCCCCGAATGGAGTGACGTGGCCATAGCACCCGGGCCAGTCGGGGCAACCGAGCCCTGCCGCGGTCAGGCGCACATACGCGCCCAGCACGACGACGATAAAACACAACAGCACGCCGGCAAGCGCAAGGCGGCGGATCCAGTGGGCGACCGGCATGGATGGCGGGGCTCTTTGCTCTCAGCCTATGTGGGACAGCCGCAGGAGCTTTTGCAGGTCCTCGAGCAATCCCTTCGGGTTTTGGCGGGCATCGTAACTCATCATCAGGTTTCCGAGCGGATCGACGATGAACACCGAATAAGGGCGCCCGTCATGGGGAAATTCGCGTAGCAGTCCCATTCCCGCCGCACCGGTCGCGTCCAGCACGATGAGCCCCGCATGCTCCTTGGCGAGGAATTCGCGGGCACAGCAGCTCCCGGTCGTCAGAAAAACCCGGTTTACGCGCGTCATGTTGTTGTTCAGGGAAAGACGTGTCTGGCGCATGACATAAAGCGCCTGACGGCACGGCTCATCGCAGTTGCCGGTGCCGATGTACACGAGCGACCACTGGGTTCGAAATTCGTCTGCCGCCCCGGTCGGCGGCGTGCCGGATTCCGAGAGGCTCACACGAGGAAGCTGCACGAGGGGCAGAGGGCGAACCGGGCTGATCAGCGTGCCGTGATTGACCCGCTTCAGTGGGCGCCAGTCGGTGGCGTAGTACATATAGAACGCGAGCAGCAGGGGCACCAGGAAGAGTGCCGCCAGGACCGCCAGCATGCGCAGGTTGCGCGCTCGAAGGTCGTCCGGGGTGCTGCTCATGTATGGACTTTGACCTTTCGTCTGCTCAGGACCGCCCAAAAAACCACCGTCAGCGCCGCGAAACACCACCATTGGATGGCATAGGACCAGTACCGCAGCGGCTGCATTCCCGGCGGATGCCAGTCGCGGACGTAGCCGTCCGGCTCCTTCGCGTCCAGAAGCACGATCCGCGGCTCCAGTGGCCGGGCGAGCGCCGCGCTCAACTCGCTCATTGTCGGGTACGCCGTCACTTTCGGCCACCCGCCCTTCTCCAGCGCGGGCGCGGCGCGGCCACTTTCCAGGCCGGCACTGGGCAGGTTGTCAGCGCGACCCGCCACCGTGACCGGGCCACGCGGCTCGATGGCAACACCGGGAAGCCGCTCGCGCAGTCCCGTGAACGGTACCCAGCCGCGATCGACCAGCAAGACGCGTCCGTCGGGGCGAACGAGAGGCGTGAGCACTTCGTACCCCGCCCTGCCGTCGTAGGTGCGGTTATCCAGGAGGAACTGGTGCTCGGCATCGAAATGTCCGATGACGCTCACGCGCTGAAACCGTGGCACTTCGTTGATCCCGAGCGAGTCGAGCGTGAGCACGTTTTCAGTGCCACGCGAGAACTTGTCCCACTCCGCCTGCCGCGCGTTTCCCTTGTCCCACTGCCAGAAACCGAGCCGGACAAACAGCGCTGCAAGCAGGATGGCGAGGACCGTCAGAAGCCAGGAAGAAGCGCCGGCACGGGTACGGGAATTGCTCAAAACCCCGAAGCCTATACACTAGGCGACAAGATGGAATCACTGATCCGACTGCTGATCCTCGGCGTGCTCGTGGGCATTGTCGTGAGCCTCGGCTCCGCGCTGTTCCACCTATCGCGTGGCAACGAATCCGACTCGCGCAAAATGGCGCGCGCGCTGACGATCCGGATCACGCTGTCGCTGGTGCTTTTCGCACTGCTCATCATCGCGTGGTACATGGGGCTGATCTCGCCCCACACCATGCAGCCCGCACGCAGCCCCTGAAGCGCTCCCCGTCGCCGGCTCTCGATCATCTAGAGCCAGTAGACAAATATGAAGAGGCCGAGCCACACCACGTCGACGAAGTGCCAGTACCAGGCGACCGCTTCGAACGCGAAGTGTTTCTTCGGCGTGAAGTGTCCGCGCAGCACGCGTAACCAGATGACCAGCAACATGATCGCCCCGATCGTCACGTGCAGACCGTGGAAACCCGTGAGCATGAAAAACGTCGACCCATAGATGCCGGTCGACAGCTTGAGGCCGAGATCCTTGTAGGCATCGCCGTATTCATGGGCCTGGAATCCGACGAACGTGAATCCCAGCAGGAATGTCAGGGCCAGGAACACGGTGAGCGTGCCGCGCTTGCCGGCGCGCAAGGCGTGATGCGCGATGGTGATCGTGAGTCCGCTGGTGAGCAGGATCGCCGTGTTCAGAGCCGGGATGCCGATGGCGGAGATCGTCTCGAAGGTGGCATCGGCATGACCGCCGACGTGCCCCGGGCCGTTCGTGGGCCACGTGCCCTCGTAGGTCGGCCAGAGAAGGAAATTGGTGAAAACCTTGATGCCCTGGCCGGCCAGCCACGGCACCGACAGTATGCGGGCGTAGAACAACGCGCCGAAGAAGGCGGCGAAGAACATGACCTCGGAGAAGATGAACCACATCATTCCCATGCGGACTGAGCGGTCCACCTGGGCATTGTAGATGCCGTGCTGATCCTCGCCGATGACCGTGGAGAACCAGCCGAAGAACATGTAGGCCAGCAGTATCACGCCAGGCACGAATGACCACCCGCCCGCCCAGTCGTTGAAGTACGCGACGGCGCCGATCATCAGGGCAAACAGCGCGATGGAGCCCCGGATGGGCCATGGGCTGTCATGCGGTACGTAATAGTGGCTGGAGTCAGGAGCGTGTGCGTTTGCCATGTCTTAGTCTTTCCCGGGAGAAAAGCGGGTTTCGTGCGCTACCGCGCCGAGGAGACCCGCGACGATTCATCATAAAAGGTGTAAGCCAGCGTGATCCGGTCCACGTGCTTCGGCAGCGCCGGATCTACGATGAAGCGCACTGGCATCGTCCGCTCTTCGTTCACCGTGAAGTGCTGCGGCGAGAAGCAGAAGCATTCGGTCTTATGAAAGTACGCCGCCACCATGGACGGGGCGATATTGGGAACCGCCTGCGCTACGCTGGCGTGTCCGGTGAGGTTGTGTGCGATGAAGTCTGCCGAATAGAGCTGGCCGGGGTGCACCTCGATCGTGCGCGCCACGGGGCGGAAGTCCCAGCCACCGGAACTCGCCACGTCCGCCAGAAACTCGATCGTCACCGTGCGGCTCGGGTCCGGGTGCTCGAGAGCCCGCACACGCTGCAGCAACTTCGTCTGGTCGCCGAAACCCGTCACCGAGCACAGCACACTATACAAAGGGACCAGCGCGAAACCGAACCCGAAGCTGCCCAGCGCGATCGCGAGCAGCTTCCAGGTCATGGACAGGTTGGCGCGCTTCGAGTCGCTCATCGGGAACCGCGGTACAGCGTCAGGACGATGAAGCCGATATAAAACAGGAGCGCAATGAGTCCGAACACGAGGGCCGTGCGCCGGACGCCTCGCTTGCGCTTTTCCACATCATCGACCTGGACCAACTCGACTGTCTCCATCAAGGCGTTGACCCTGAGCGCAGGGGCAATGAATGCCGGTTCATGAATTGCCTGGCCATCAATGTGCGGCGCCCCGCGCGATCATGGCGTCCGAGGGCGGCGTCGCCCAGGAGTGATACGGGGCCGGCGAGGGCAGTTCCCACTCGAGTCCGTGCGCGCCTTCCCAGGCCTTATTCCCGACGACACGCTCGCCCGCCTTCACGCACTTCCAGATGATGTAGGGGAAAAGCACCTGCGAGAGGCCGAAGCCGAAGCCGCCGATCGAGGACACCATGTTCCAGTCGGTGAACTGCACGGCGTAGTCGGGTATGCGGCGCGGCATGCCGGCGAGACCCAGGAAGTGCTGCGGAAAGAACAGCACGTTCACGAAGATCGTCGACAGCCAGAAGTGCCATTTGGCGAGCGTCTGGTCGTACATGTTGCCGACCCATTTCGGCAGCCAGTAATACACCCCGGCCATGATGCCGAAGATGGCGCCCGGCACGAGCACGTAATGGAAGTGCGCCACCACGAAGTAGGTGTCCTGGAACTGGTAGTCGGCCGGGACGATCGCGAGCATGAGGCCCGAGAAGCCGCCGATCGAGAAGAGGAACAGGAAGGCGATCGCGAACAGCATGGGCGGCTCGAACGTGAGCGAGCCCCTGAACATGGTCGTCGTCCAGTTGAACACCTTCACGCCAGTGGGGATGGCGATGAGCATCGTCGAGAGCATGAAGAAGAGCTGCGCGGCGAGCGGCATGCCGACCGTGAACATGTGATGCGCCCACACGATGAACGACAGGAAGGCGATCGAAGCCGTCGCGTACACCATGGCCTCGTAGCCGAACAGCGGCTTGCGCGAGAACGTCGGGATGATCTCCGACACGATGCCGAACGCGGGCAGGATGAGAATGTAGACCTCGGGGTGCCCGAAGAACCAGAAGATGTGCTGGAACATCACCGGGTCGCCACCGCCGGCAGCCGTGAAGAAGGTCGTGCCGAAGAAGTGATCCGTGAGCAACATCGTGACCGCGCCCGCAAGCACGGGCATCACGGCGATGAGCAGATAGGCGGTGATCAGCCACGTCCACACGAAGAGCGGCATGCGCAACAGGCTCATCCCGGGCGCGCGCAGGTTCATGATCGTGACCACGACGTTGATGGCGCCGAGGATGGAGGAAGCGCCCATCAAGTGGATCGAGAAGATCAGCATCGGGAAGGAAGCGCCGTTCTGCAGCACCAGTGGCGGATACATCGTCCAGCCGCCCGCGGGCGCGCCGCCGGGTACGAACAGCGAGGACAGCAGTAGCGTGAACGCGAAGGGCAGGATCCAGAA
>JAQGOC010000003.1 GCA_028293805.1 Gammaproteobacteria bacterium | reverse complement strand
TGCCGTTGCAGGTTCGCGATTTCGCGGTCCGTGCCTCCCACGAGGAGAAAGGTCACCTTTGGGCAAGTGGCCAGGACGCCTGGAGCAGCGTCGAGCAGCAGATCGAGCGCCTGCAGCGGGACGAATGATCCGGTGTAGAGCACGACCTTGTGATCAGGTGCGATCTGATGGCGCGTTCGCACCAGGGCAACAGCTTCGGCCGGGGTTCTCTCCTCCGTTTCGAAGTGGTTGACGATCACCACGCACCGGACGTCCGGACTTGCCCGTTGTGCGGCGCGCGCAACCGCGGGCGAGATGGCCACAACGGCGCACGCACCCCGGACACACAGCTTCTCGACCCATTCGAAGGCTGAAATGACAGAGCGGCGCGCGCTGAAATTCCAATCCGTGATCTGTAGCGGCAGGCTCGAGTGCATATCGTAGATGTAGGGAATGCGGAAGATGGCGCCGGCCAGCCTCGCGAGCAGTGCACCCTCCTCGTGCGCATACAACAGGTCGTAACGTTGGCGGGAGAGGCGCGCGAGCAGGTTGATGAACAACAGCAGGTCGAACCAGATCTTCAGAGCCGACGGGCCGGCGCGGATCGAGCGGCTGAAATGGGGTCCACGCGCGCGAAATACTCGGACAGCAAGATTGGGCGGATCCTCGCCAACCCCGTAAGTCAGAATGTCGACTTCGTGGCCGCGGGACACCAGCTCGCGGGCGCGGTGGTAAGCGCTCAGCGGCGTACCCCTCGGCGAATAGAATGCTTGCGGAACGATCTTCAAGATGCGCATCCATCACACCTTCCAATAAGTCACCAGTTGGGCACGATTCGCCGTCAGAAGCTCGCGGAATCGAGGTGAGAGCAGGTAGTCGAGCTCTGCTGCACGCTGGTGGCTCCCTGGCTTGCCCAGGTCGGCCGCCGGCGTTCCGGGATGACAGCATAACTCCACTGGTCCCGCGGGATCGACGATTGACTTCATGCGGCGGTGCAATAGCTCGTCATCCACAAGCGCCCTCAGGTCCACGGTGCGCACGGGAGAACGGAGGCCCGCCCGCGCGAAAACGCGACTTCCACGCCACGCCAGAAACTCTCTCACCAGCGTGGAGGGTTTATTGGAAGCGACCACACGACGGAGGCGAGTCAGGCGCACTCTCTCGATCCCAAATCGCGGTAGAACATTCGCAAGGGCGCTGCTGACGGCCGGGAGCTGATGCAGGTGTTTGTGACCGTCTACGTGCGATATTCGGACGCCCGCGTCGTGTACGCGCGCCACCTGCGCCGTGATCTCGGCTTCCAGTTCACGCAGGGACAACAACCCGGTGATCGCGCGGGTGAAGAGCACGCGCTTCGGGTGGAACTCGCCCTGCCTGCCCATCAAAGTTCCGCCTTCGGTCATCGGCCGCCCTTCGCAGAAATTCAGGTGTACGCCGAAACTCGCTCGATCCGCCAACCTACGAGCGAGCGGGAGCGCATACAGCGTTGCCGGCATGTTCGCCATCACCGACGTGCTGGTGACCACGCCCGCCTCAATACCCAGGCGAATGCCGTCGGTGATCTCGACAGTCTCGCCGAAATCGTCGGCATGTACTATCACCGGCCGTTCCTCCAGGAAGCCTCCTACACCGGTCGACGGCACGAAAGCATCAGGGGCCCTGCCGGTTCTCGCATGGCGCGTCGGTCGTGGCATTCTCATGGTTCAGCACTAACGAGCGTGCCGATGATCCCCGATGGTGTTATTCAGGCCTCAGGAGCGGAGAAGCATGAATCGTGCCTCTCAAGGCTTAGCTGCGGCCCGAGCTTGATCTGGAGCTGGACTGTGACTGTCACTGCCCGGTGGGCGCGATATTTCCCGTCCGTGCAGCCCGCCGGCCTGCAAATTGCAAGCATCGACGGCTGTTCGGCACCCTCGGCAGCCGTGATCTCGAGCGCTTTCGCACCGTGAACAGTCATTACCACAGTCGCATCCAGGCAACGTTGGCCGGAACCCAACGTGCCGCGCGTAGCGTTGCCGGCGTGCTCAAGACCCGCTATCCGCGATTTCTTCTGGGTTTACCGCTGTCGCGCGGTGAGATTCCCGTTTTCATCTACCACGATGTCGATCCTGTCGGGTTTGCCCGGGATCTGCAGTTTCTGCAGATCAACGGCTACCGCACGCTGGGCCTGGAAGAATTTTTGGCCGCGCGCGGCAGCAAGAGCGGCGGGGATGGCAGGCGGATTCTGCTCACTTTTGACGATGCGCGAAGAAGTTTTTACGACAGCGCACTGCCGACGCTGCGGGCGTTTGGTGCCCGGGCTACGCTGTTTGTGCCCTCATACTGGATGAAACCGCCGGAACAGACCGGTGTGGACCTCTTCATGAACTGGCAGCAGGTGCGCGCTTGCAGCGAATCCGGTCTGGTCGACGTGCAATCGCACGCTCACCGTCATGCGCTGGTATTCACCAGCGACCGTCTCGTTGGTTTCGCCACCCCGCGCCTACTCGCGCGCTACGACATATATGACTGGCCGATGCGGCACACTGCGGCGGGTGATCGGCTGGGTCGACCCGCCCCGGGTTCGCCCATCTATCGCGCAGCGCCGCTACTGTCCGCCGGCACGCGTTTCATGGAGAGCGCCGGGCTCACCGATGCCTGCACGCAACACGTCGCACGCTCCGGCGGTACCGATTTCTTCGCTCGACCGGATTGGGCGGCGCGTCTGCGGCGCCTGTATTCCTCGAGAGCGGGGGTGCTACGCGGCGAGCACATGAAGGATGACGAGTTTCAGGCGCTGGTGGCATCGGAGCTCGAGCTGGCGCGCACGCAGTTCCGCGCGCATATGGGCTATGCGCCGACGTCTCTCGCCTATCCCTGGATGCTCGGCTCGCGACATTCTCTGGAAGTCGCCAGGCACTGTGGCTTTCATAGCGCTTTCGGAGTGGCGCTCGACTACCGGCGTGCGCGCGACCGGCGTCTGCCGGTCCCCACGTTCGGCCGACTGAAGGCGGACTGGCTTCCGCTGCTCCCCGGGAAGGGGCGTGCGAGCTTCATTTCCATTGCCGCCCGGAAAATCGGCTCGTTTTCCAAGATCCAGCACCTCGCGCATTGAACGAAGACAGGCAGCGGTGATAACCCGGACGATAGGTGTGATGGCCCGACTGCTCGATCAGAGCGATGGCCTCGGCGTTTATGCCCATCATCTCCTGCGGCAGTTGCTGAGCCAAGACCCGCAAACGCGTTACGTCATCTTTCTCGGCAGCCCGCATTCCAGCGACCTGTTCCGGGAGTTCGACAACGCGCAGGTGCACGTAATGCCTGCTCGCAGCCGCCTACTCTGGGACCAGGTGCTCGTTCCGAGGGCCGCCCGCCGTTTCAATGTCGACCTTCTGTTCAATCCGAAGTTTTCCCTACCGTTGTTCACTCGCATTCCCGGCGTCTTCGTCCTCCAGAGCTGCGACTGGTATGTCAATGCGCGCAACTATCCATGGTGGGACAATGTGTATATCCGCTTGATGTTGCCGCTGTACTGCCGCAGGGCAAGCGGTCTCCTCGCGATCTCGCAAGCGACGCTGGACGAGCTCCGCCGACACCTGCAAATTCGATTCGCCCGCACCGCCATCACTCACGCGGGAGTCGGACCCCACTTCACGCCGGAGCGCGACACAACGGCCTTACAGGCATTTCGTGCAGAGTACGAGCTGCCGGAGCGCTTCATCCTGACGGTGGCGCGTGTCCTGCATACAGGGCATAGCACCCTTCCCGACTATCCCGGTGGCAACAATGAGCGGCTCATGCGTGCGTACGCCACATACCGGCGGCGCACTGCGCAACCGCTACCGCTCGTCGTCGCCGGACGGAACGTGGAGCAGTATCTGCGAGCCCGCGGATTCGGCAGCGCCGGCCTCGAGGGTGTCAGGTTCATCGGATTCGTGCCGAACGAGCGCATCCATGCGGCCTACCAGCTGGCGGATTGCTTCGTGCTGGCCACCCTGTGTGAAAGCTTCGGCCTGCCTACGCTCGAGGCGCTCGCCACCGGATGCCCTGCCATCATTCCCGCCACCGGTGCCGGCCCGGAGGTCGCCGGGCCTGCGGCCCGATTCATCGATCCCTATGACGAGAGCGACATGGCGCAGGCACTTCTCGAAGTGACCGCCTCCACGCAGTTGCGGGAGCATCTGAGTCGGGAGGGAATCAAACGGGCGCAGTCCTTCACGTGGCAACAGGCTGCCAGACGGACTCTGGAGGTATTCGATGCGCTGTTGCCGTCCGCTGCGTCCATCTCGACGGACAGCCCCGTCACGGCCACTCACCCTTAGCAGGAGCCATTGACTCCATGTGCGGTATTTGCGGTTTCAACTGGGCCGATGAACATCTGATCGAGCAGATGAAGGCCACTCTCGTGCACCGCGGGCCGGATGACCACGGCTCGCATGTAGCCCCGGGCATCTCTCTCGGACATCAGCGCCTGAGCATCGTGGACTTGAGCGACTCGGGTCGGCAGCCGCTGTGCAACGAGGACGGCACCGTCTGGATCACTTTCAACGGCGAGATCTACAACCACGCTGCCCTGCGCACGAGGCTCGAACAGAAAGGTCATGTCTTCAAAAGCCGCACCGATACCGAATCCATCGTGCACGCCTACGAGGAGTATGGACTGGACTTCGTGAAACATCTCACGGGCATGTTTGCCCTGGCGATCTGGGATGCGCCGCGCCGCCGCCTGGTGTTGGCGCGCGACCGGCTGGGGCTGAAGCCTCTCTACTACACTCTTTCCAGTAACACGGTCCGTTTCGCGTCGGAGATCAAGGCACTGCTCGTCGACCCGCGAGTGCCACGCGAAGTGAGCCGGCAGGGTCTCTTCGACCTCATGGGATACGAGTTCGTCCCGGCACCCGAGACGCTCTTCAGCGGCATCCACAAGCTCCTCCCAGGCTGCCTCCTCGTTGTCGAGCCGCAGGGGGGCGCAAAGCTCTCGCGCTACTGGACACTGGAACAAAGGGACGTCGCCCCCACCGGACAGGAGTTGCTCGACCTGCTCGAGCTAGCCTGCGCGGAGCACACGATGGGCGATGTGCCGCTCGGCGCATTTCTGTCGGGCGGCATCGACTCGAGCACGGTGGTCAGTTTTTTGAGCCGCTCGCTGTCGACGCCGCTGCAGACTTTCGCACTCGGCTACCGCGAAGCGTCATTCAGTGAATTCGAGTATGCGCGCCGGGTTGCCGAGCACTTCAAGACGCAACACACGGAGCTCCTGATCCGCCCGGTCGACCCGGCCGCGATCGAGCGCTCGGTATGGCATCTCGACGAGCCCACCACCGACCCGTCCAACCTGCCGTTCATGCTCATCTGTGAAGAGGCACGCCGCTTCGTGAAGGTGTGCCTCAGTGGTGACGGCGGCGATGAGATTCTGATGGGCTACGATCGCTTCCGGGCGAGCAAGGCGTCCGCTGCGCTGGAGCGGATTCCGCTCCCGTTCCGCAATCACCTCTACCGCGCCATCATTGCGCTCCTGCCGGATGACGACCGCAAAAAAGGCGCTCGCAACGTGCTGAAACGCTTTCTACAGGGGGCCGTTCTGCCCCGCGGTGGCGAGCATATCCGCTGGCAATACTTCATGGACCCGGCTCAGGCGGCCGAGCTTTTCGCGCCCCAGATGCTGCATTCGCTCGATCTCGACCCGTTCGCGCCGGTAAAACGCTGGTCCGGCCAGGCACCACCCGAGCGCGGCCCGCGGGAGCAGTATGTCGAGCTCAACACCTTGCTGCCCGACAGCGTGTTGATGAAGGTCGACAAGATGTCCATGGCGTGCGGCCTCGAGGTCCGTCCCCCCTTCCTGGATCATCGCGTGGTCGAGTTCTGCTACTCGCTGCCCACCGACCGCAAGCTGCATGGGTACACGACAAAATGGCTGCTGAAGCGCGCCATGAATGAGCGGCTGCCGCCCGGAATCGCCACGCGGGCCAAACAGGGCTTCAGCATTCCCATGAAGAACTGGATCCGCGGCGAACTGCTGGAGCTGACGCATGACGAGGTGTTCTCCTCGCGCCTCATCGCCGAGCACTTCCGCAAAAGCACTCTCGAGCGCTACTGGCGGGAGCATCAGGAACGGCGGCACAACCATGCCCATCTGTTCTGGGGACTATTGAACCTCAGCCTCTGGGATCGTCGACTCCTGTCAGGGCCGAGACCGTCGGCAGCCCCGCTGCCGACGAACCCGCCGCGTACGGTGGCGCCCGGACCCACTCACCTGGCGGCGAGCGCTTGATCCCGCGCGATCTCTTCAAGTCAGGCGCGCTGCGTGCAACGGCAGCATTGGGGCTGGGTGGAGTCGCCTTCACCCTCGGCAATCTCCTTCTCGCGAGGGCGCTGCCGTCGCACGAGTACGGGCTCGTGTCCCTGATTATCGGCATAGTCTCGGTTGCCGGCCTGGCCGCACCGCTGGGTCTCGATCAGGCCGTGGCGCGACGGGGGTTACGACTCGATCATTCCTGGCGACGTGCCGTGCTCATCGCTTCGTTCGCGACAGCGGTCGCGACCACCGCTCTGGCGGCGGTCGCCTATCACCTCGAAATTGCCCTGCTCGCCTGTGTTTTGATTGC
>JAQGOC010000380.1 GCA_028293805.1 Gammaproteobacteria bacterium | reverse complement strand
CGCTCGGGCTGTCGGGGTATGCGCGCATGGATTTCAGAGTGACGGCCGACGGCCAGGTGTACGTGCTCGAGGCTAACGCCAACCCCAACCTCGAAGCCGCCGAGGATTTCGCGGAGTCCGCTCGAGCCGCCGGCATCGCCTACGACGAGCTGCTCGAGCGGCTCATGACGTTTGGACTATCGTATCGGGCACAGTGGCGGGCATCTTATGGATAAGCGGTTGATTGGAGCTTGCCTGGTGGCAATCGCGCTCTGTCTCGGCGCGTGTACCAACCAGGAGAAGTTGCGCGAGGCGCAGCTCGTACAGCTGACACGTTGGCTGCCTGGCAAGTACGACAACACCGCGCAGGCGAAAGCCGATGAGCAGAAAGGAGTGCGGCCGCCGCACGCGAGCCTGGAGCTCGTCATCGTGCCGGTCGCATCGGTGGCCATGGGGCACAACGCGTTCTACATACAGGAGATGGCGGCGGACGATGCGCGGCGGGTCATGAGTCAGAAGGTCGTGACTTTCAGCGCGACGGATAAAGGCATCGTGGAGTCGGTGGCGTCACTCGCCGATCCGCTGCGCTGGCGGGATGGGCACCGGGATCCGGATGTATTCATGGGAATGACACCCAAGGATCTGGCGCCGACAACCGGGTGCGAGTTGACCTGGAAGAAGGAAGGGGAGCGGTTCGTCGGGGCGAATGATCCCAAGCAGTGTCGCAATACCTCGCACGCGGCGATGGGGTTGGTGGAGGTTGATTCCCGGGCGGAGCTGACTGCGGACGAGTTCGCCGTAGCCGAGCTGGCGTACGGGGCTGACGGGAAGCTCCTGCAGGGGCGGCAGGATGAGCCGTCATATCGCTTTCGGAAGGTGGGGCGCTAAGCCCGCGAGCGTTCCCGATTGTGAACGCCGCCACAGTCCTGGGCTTTCAATGTGCCGTGGTGGGGTACGGGCGATATAAGTAAAAGAGCTTCCGAAATCATTTCCAAGCGGCCACATGGGTTAGCGGTATGGGTGATTCGAACAGCTCCAGGCCTGGAGCCCGGCCGGCTCGCAGTCCGCCTGGCGGGACGGGTGCTCCGACTTCGGATTCCGCGGCGACCGCACAAGAGGGTGGTGGCGCAGCAGCTGCTGGCGCGCCTGAAAAGACGGGTCGTGTCGTTCATGACGAGCGTGGCAATGCTGTCTGGGATTGGGTGAAGGATGCGACCCGGATCGCCGTTGAGAGTACCTCGCGGCTGCTCAAGAAGCTGGAGGCGCCGGAGTTGCAGATGGAGGAGCAGAAGGACGAGGGATTGCGCCTCGAGTCGGAGCGGGATGCGGGCGGTGGGTACGATCCCTATCAGAAGGCTCAGATGCGCAAGCCGCCAGGGCCGAAGGCTTGATCCCAAGGGGCGCGATTTCAACAGCCCGATGCCAATAGCTTGGATGCCAACAGTTTGGCGGGCCTTGGATGGCCAGGCTTAGGGTAGGCGCGGCCGCGAGCGAGGGTCGGCGCGGCTCACGAGAAAATGCGCTTCCGAAAAAAGCCCCGGCAGACCGGGGCTTTTTTCTGGCGTTCCCCTGTCGTGAAGCTACTTTTTCAAGTGATCGTCGAGCCAGCCCAGGACGCTGTGGTACCAGAGAATGCTGTTGGCGGGCTTCAGCACCCAGTGGTTTTCGTCGGGGAAGACGACAAGTTTGCTCTCTACGTTGCGCCGCTGAAGAGCGGTGAAGGCGGCGATACCCTGTGGATAGGGGATGCGGAAGTCCTGTTCGCCGTGGATGATGAGCATCGGCGTGTGCCACTTGGAGACGAAGTCCACCGGATTGAATTTCTCGTATTCTTCGGGATGGTCGTATTGAGTGCCGCCGTTTTCCCACTCCGTGAACCAGAGCTCGTCGGTGGCGTAGTACATCATGCGCTGGTCGAACAGGCCGTCGTGGTTGACGATGCAGCGGAAGCGGTCGGGCCAGTTGCCTTCGATCCAGTTCATCATGAAGCCGCCGTACGAGGCGCCCAGCGCGCAGGCGCGCTCGCCCTCGAGCCAGTCGTATTTCGCGAGGGCGGCAGCGAGACCTTTCTGCAGATCCACCAGGGGTTTGCCGCCCCAGTCGCGGCTGATCGAGTCGGTAAAGGCCTGGCCGTAACCGGGCGAGCCGTGGAAGTCGATCATGACGACAGCGTAGCCGCCACCCGCGAAGGCTTGGGCGTTCCAACGGTAGCTCCAGATGTTCTGGAAGCTGGCTTGCGGGCCGCCGTGGACGACGAACGCGACCGGGTAGCGCTTGCCGGGCTCGAAGCCGTAGGGCTTCATGACGTAACCGTAGACGGTCTCGTCGTTCCAGCCTTTGAAGCTGAACTGCTCGAAGTCGCTCAGTTGACGCCCGGCGAGCAATTCCCTGTTGACCTGCGTGAGTTGCCGCGGGGCGCCGCCGGCGGCGGTTGTCAGGTACAGGTCGGCCGGGCCACCGAGGCTGGCGAGTGAGAAGACAATCTTGTTCTGGCTGGCCGCGTAGTCGCCGACCTCGCCGCTGCCAGTGATTTTTCGCGGCTGGCCGGTTTTGACGTCGATGAGATAGAGCACGGCTTGGCCTGTCTCATCCGCCGTTGCCAGGAGGTTGCGGCCGTCTGGCGCCGCGCTCAGGCGGCTCACCGAGCGATCCCATGATTGCGTGAGCGAACGGGTGGCGCCGGTGTGAGCATCCTTCAGCATGATGTGGAAGCGGTCCGCCTCGAAGCCCGGGCGGTCCATGGCGAGCCAGGCCAGATCGCCGTTGTGCAGAAATACCGGCTGGGCATCCCACGCGGGATTGTTGGCTGTCAGGTTTTGCGGTGCGGCGGAGCCGTCTACTGCGACCCGGAAAAGGTCGAAGTTCGTGGACCACGGCTCGGTACGGCCGGCGATGCGCGCCGAGAATACGAGCGAGGCTGCGTCCGGGCTGAAGGCGAAATCTTCATCGCCGCCGAACGGTTTGGACGGGACATCGGCGTCGAGTGATTTGGACAGATCGACCGGGGCGCTGGCGCTGGTGCCGGCAGCGTTGAGGCGCGCGGCAAACAGATGCGAGCGCGTGCCGTTGCTCCAGGCGTCCCAGTGCCGGATGAAGAGTTTGTCGTAGATGCGGCCGGTGGCCTTATCTTTTCCGCGCGCGTCCAGCATGTCCTTCGTGCAACGCAAGTCCGTGCACTCGGGCAGCACGGCCATCGAGACCGCCAGCACGTCCCCGCGTGGCGAGACTTTCAACGAGTCAATATCGAGCGGGTAATCCGTTACTCGCGTTGCCTCGCCGCCGGCGATTGCAAGACGCCAGACCTGTGACTGCCCGGAGCGGGTCGAAAGAAAGTAGATCGTGCGGCTGTCGGGAGCCCAGCGCGGGCTCGAATCGTTTGCCGGATCCGTCGTGAGACGCTGCGGCTGCGCGCCCTTTCGGCCGAGGTCGAGCAGCCAGATGTCGGTGCGGCCCTTGTTGACATCCATGTCCGTTTCCCGCAGTACGTACGCGACATAGCGGCCGTCAGGGGAGACCTCCGGATCCGTCAGGCGCTTCAGACGCACCAGATCTTCGACCGTAAAAGGCTTCGAGCCCTCGTGAGGCGTGGAATTTTGTCCTACTACGGCCGTTGCGAGGAGTGCTGAGCCGAGGAACCCAATAGCGCTGCGTAATCCGACCGGCATGGAAAGCTCCGTTCTGGGCGAAGCTCCCAGTATATTCGTGTTGAGCGCAGGCTGTTGAGCGCAGGTCTACGCGGGTCGTCCAAAGCGGCGACCCGGTACATTCAGCGGCAAGAGGGGACCTCGCTATTTTCCCGCGCGAGACCGGGACTGATCGTCAGCCGACCTCGCTGCTTTCGATCGTCCAGGGTTCATTCTGCGCGGCCTGCACCCATTCCTGGAGCGCCGGGTCCGAGATGACCGTCGCCATGTACCAGCGTGCCGTCTCGGAAATTTGCGCGCCGTAGGTGTTGAAGCGCAGAACAACGGGGGCGTACATCGCGTCCGCGATCGAATATTCGCCGAAGAGCCACGGGCCGCCACCGCTGGCAAAGCGCCGGCGGCAGTCGTTCCAGATTACATCGACGCGGTCGATGTCCGCTTCGAGGTTCGGCGTCATGGGCGTGCGGCGGTTGCGTGCGCGGGCGTTCATCGGCCATTCCGAGCGGAGATTGGCGAAGCTGGAATGCATTTCGGAACACACGGAGCGGGCTACGGCGCGTGCTTCCGGCTGTGCCGGCCAGCCGCGTCCCGTCAGCTCTGCAACGTATTCGCAGATGGCGAGAGACTCCCACACACTCAGATCTCCCTGGCGCAGTACGGGTACCTTGCCACTCGGGCCATACTTTTCGATCTCGTCCCGGCTTTCGGGCGCGTACAGGGGAATGAGCACCTCCTGGAAATCGAGCCCGAGCTTCTTCATCAAAATCCACGGCCGCAATGACCACGACGAGTAGTTCTTATTCCCAATGACGAGCGTGAGATTCGACATGCAATGGTAACCTTTGCCGTACCGTGTCCGAGGCGATCCGCTTGCCTCGCTGAAGTCCGAGGCAGCAGATGCTCACCAACGTTCGCGCCGTAGCCTTTGATCTCGATAATACACTGTGGGATATCGAGCCGGTGATCGCTCGTGCGGAAGCGCGTCTGCGTGAGTGGCTGCACGAGCACTGTCCGCGCATTCCCGAACGACTGTCGATCGAGGACATGCGCGCCGCGCGCGAGCTGCTCGCTCGAGAGGAGCCGCACAACGCACATGACTTCACGTACCTGCGCCTCACCTCGCTTGCACGGCATGCAAAAGACTGCGGCTACGAAGAGGAAATGGCGGAACGCGCTTTTGAAGTTTTCTTCGCGGCGCGCAACGAGCTCGATCTCTTCCCGGACGTTCGGTCCGCTCTCGAGCGGCTTCGGGCTCGCTACCCGCTCGCGACCCTCAGCAACGGCAATGCCGATCTTGCGCGCGTCGGCCTCGCGGAGTTCTTCGTTATATCCCTGAACGCCCGCCAGATAGGTGTGGGAAAGCCTCACCCCCGCTGCTTCGAGCGTCTCGCCCACGAGCTGCGCCTCGCCCCCCGCGACATCCTTTACGTCGGAGACGATCCACTGCTCGACGTAGAAGCCGCGCGTGCGGCCGGACTATGCACCGCCTGGATGAATCGCATCGGCCAGCCATGGCCGAACACCGTCGCAGCCCCGGATATATCCGTCGCCGACTGCGCCGAACTTGCCACGATATTGGGTGTGTGACCCGCGAGTCATGCTGAGCATCGCGTACCAGGATGCGCCCCCGGGAAACCCGGCGTCCTGGTCAGGGGCTTTGGTTCAGTCGCAGTACAGCCTTACCAGTGAAGTGGCCGGCGTGTTAGCAGTCTACCGGCTTTACTGCCAACCCCGGAACGCCTCTTTACAACCCTATATTTCAAACATGAGTAAATTTCGCGCACGATCAGTGCACTCCATCACGCTATTCAAACGTCGATAGGGGTGAACTTTGGGCGGTGAGCGCCGTTCTATATATATAGGAGGTTCGCTACCATGCACGACGGTCAAGCCTCGAAACGCGTTCTGCCAGTCACGAACCTGCGGGAGTTCTTCAAAGACGCTCTGCATGGCGCGCTCGAGAAGAGGCAACTCGCGGTCGAAGATCAGACCGAGCACTATGTGGTCAATCTGCTCACGCTCTTCTCCCGCTCCGAAGAGCTCTACGATGCCACGCCGGAAGGCACCCGCCTGAAGCCCCTGGTGGTGATGCTGTCCGAAGCTCTCGAGGCACGTTCGGCGGACGACCGGAATCGCGGCTTGCAGCGGCTGGGCGATGTCTCCTTGTTCATGGCCGGCTTCTTCGCGCAGAGCTTTGCGCGCAAGCTCATCGACATCGATTATCACATCGCGATGGGAGGGCGGGCCTACGCCGCACTGGCGGACACGATGTCACGAGGCAAGGGCCGCGTTCTGGGGCATGTGTTCGCCGAGCTGTCCGAAAACTTCCAACCCATGGTCGACGCGCTGAACGAACTCAGCGAGACGTCGTATTCCCACTCGGACAAGGACATCCTGCGGCTCTACGAGATCTGGCTGAAGACGGGCAGCAAACGCTGCTACGAGATCTTGAAGCGGCTGGGAGTGGAGCCCACGACTGCCGGCGGTACTTCCTTCGCGCACTGATCGCATGCTACTGACACGCCTCCAGGATCTGATCGGCGGCATCTACGACGTAAGTATCGCTCACGACGTGTACGACTTCCTCGTAACCGACCGGGACCATCTGCCGGCGGCCGTTCGTTCGAGCGAGTCGGACGAGGAACTGATCATTGCGGAGCCGGCCGCCGGGAACGGCGGCGAAGTCGGCATGTCGCTGTACCTGGATCCCGCGCTGCTGCAGCGGCTGGCGCTTGCGGATCCGATGATTCGCCTCCACGACGGCAACGTTGCGGATTACTGGACGGCGCTCGAAGGCGTGAGCCACTTCGTGTACCTGGCCTGGAATGCCGGGCATGACAAGCCGGTGTCGCTGCTCGAGCTCGAAATGCAGGCGGAAATCGACAAATACGTGGCGAGCTACTGGCTGCTGCGGCGCCAGTTTCCGGACCGCTTTCCGGGTGAGCTGCTGCGCCTGTTGTTCGAACGGACGCGGATCGACCCTCGCCTGGCCAGAGGGCGGGATGCGATGTATCGGGAGGCGAGCCGCTATGCGGAAAAATTCTGCCGGCGGCTCGAGCAGTCGCTGCGCGGCGGGCGTGGGGATTGGCAGGGTGAAGTGCTTGCCGAGCTGCGCAGGTTCTATCGGCTCACGAATTTCCGCAAGCGCGCGCATATCGAGCGCTCCGCCTGAGAGTCAGTCGTCCGCGTCGCCCTTGCGCTTTCTTTCTTCGAGCTCCCGCATCTGCTTGATCCACTCCGACAGCTTGCGCAGATCCTTGCGAGTCGTGTTGCCCGCCTTGGGATCGCGGACCGTGGTGCGCTCGTACGGGTTGAAGGTCTGCGGCGGCGTTTCGATCGACAGCGAGACGGCCTGGTCGTCTGCGATCTCGAGCTTCGTGCGCTGGTAATTCGAGGGCGCATCGTGCCAGTCCACGCTCGCGTTGCCGCGCTCATCGTGAACGATCCGGCCTATCCGCCGGCGCTCGATAGTGTCCGCCGGGGCGGTGCCGTTTCCCGGGGCGTGCGGCTTCTTTCTCGAGTTGTCCATGATTATGGTGAGTGGCTCGCGGTATCTTCCCCATGGTCACGTTAGTCGTGCTATCGCCATCTTGCCACGAAGCGCGTCACGGATCGGCCGGCCGTGGCCCCGGCTGCGACGCCCGAAAGTGCTGCGCCCGGACGAGGCCCATGGCCGTCTTGCCGTCGCGAATCTTGCCGCTGACGGCCCATTCGCACGCCTCGGTGAACGGCACCCAGTGAATTTCAATGACTTCAGCGTGCTCGTGGGCCGTCGCCGCAGGCTCGATCCCGGTGGCCAGGAATAAGTGCAGGACTTCCGTGAAGATTCCGGGCGAGCTCAAATAAGTCTCGAGACTATCCCAGCGCCGGGCGCTGACCCCCGCTTCCTCGACAAGCTCGCGCTGTGCGGTGATGAGAGGCGGCTCATTGGGCTCGAGCTTGCCCGCAGGCAGCTCCCACAGCCAGCCCTCGGCCACGTAGCGGTACTGCCGCAGCAGGCACACCCGCTCTTGCGAGTCGATGGCAACAGCCGCCGCGCCGCCGGGATGATGGACCACTTCGAGCTCCGCCCGGTGCCCGTTCGGGAGCTTCACCTCATCGGTGGTCACGGTAATGATGCGGCCACGAAAGTGAACGGTTTGCTTTTCAGGCTTCATTTGGCGGCAGAAGAGAGCAGTGGGGCAAAGAGAGCCAAGAGTGGCACACTCACCCGGATGCGCCAAGTTTGCAGGCGTAGCGGAATTGCCCCGTTGGCGGTCTAATCTCTCGCGAACTTCAACCTGCTGCTGCCAAGCGGCGCGTACATCCTGCGCTGTTTGCGCACGATCCCAAATGACTCAATGACGAAGGATATCTAATGCGCAGCGCGCTCCTCATCGGCCTCGCGAGTTTTCTTCTGATCGCCCACTCGTCGGGAGTGCCCGCCGCAGGCGGAGTGCGCGCCGCCGGGGCGCATGCTCCCGTCGCAGCGCACGCTGGTGCCAAAGCGCGAGCCACCGGTGGCGCGCCCGCCGTGCTGGCCGATATCGACATTCCTTTTCAGAGATACGTCCTGCCGAACGGCCTGACGCTCATCGTCCATGAGGATCACAAGGCGCCGCTGGTCGCGGTCGATGTCTGGTACCACGTCGGCAGCAAGGACGAGCGGCCCGGGCGCACCGGCTTTGCGCACCTGTTCGAGCATCTGATGTTCAACGGCTCGGAGAACCATAACGACGAGTTTATGCGTCCGCTGCTCGCGGCGGGTGCGACGAAGCTGAACGGCAACACCTGGCTCGATCGCACGACGTACTTCGAGAACGTGCCGGTGAATGCGCTCGACCTGGCCTTATGGCTGGAGTCGGATCGCATGGGGCACCTCGTGGGCGCCATCGACCAGAAGAAGCTCGACGAGCAGCGCGGCGTCGTGCAGAACGAAAAGCGCCAGCACGAGAACGGCCCTTACGGGAAGGTCGACGAGCTGATCGCGGCGAGCACGTATCCCGCGGGCCACCCGTACTCGTGGACCACCATCGGCTCCATGGAAGATCTCAACGCCGCATCCCTTGCTGACGTGAAGGACTGGTTCAAGAACTACTACGGCGCGGCGAACGCGGTGTTGGTGATTGCCGGGGATGTGCGCGCGGCGGAAGTCAAGGCGAAAGTAGAGCATTACTTCGGAGATATCGCGCCCGGGCCCGTGCTGAAACACGCGCAGACGTGGGTGGCGAAGATGAGCGGGGAAAAGCGCTCTACGCTACAGGATCGCGTTCCGCAGGCGCGTGTCTACAAGACGTGGAACGTTCCGGGCTACAACACGCGCGATTCCGCGCTTCTGCAGCTGGTCGCCAACGTGCTGGCCGAAGGGAAGAACAGTCGCCTCTACAAGCGCCTCGTCTATGAGGACCAGACGGCGACCGGCGTCAGCGCCGATATCGGCCCGTTTGAAATAGGCTCGCAATTCCAGGTCACCGTTACCGTGAAGCCTGACGGCGACCCGCGGGTGGTCGAGAAGGCAATCGATGAGGAGATGGCGCGCCTGCTCGCGTCCGGGCCGACCCGCGAGGAGCTCGACCGCATCAAGACGGCCGACTACGCCTCCTTCGTTCGTGCGGTCGAGCGTATCGATGGCGCTGGCGGCAAGGCCGCGATCCTCGGCGAGAGCGAGCTCTACGGCGGCTCACCGGACTTCTATAAACAGTCGCTGCGCTGGATGCGCGATGCAACCCCGCAGGACGTGCAAGGCGCCGCCCGCGCGTGGCTCTCCGATGGAGTGTTCGTTCTCGAGGTGCAACCCTTCCCTGAATATCACGCCGCTGTGAGTGACGCGGATCGCAGCAAGATGCCGGTGATCGGCACGCCTCCTGCCCTGATGTTGCCGAGTCTGGCCCGGACTACGCTCTCCAACGGGCTGAAAGTCGTTCTCGCCGAGAGGCACGAAGTACCCGTCATTCAGCTCAGTCTGCTCGTAGACGCCGGCCATGCCGCGGACAGCCTCGCCAGGCCGGGCACTTCCAATCTGACGCTCGCGATGCTCAACGAGGGCACGAAGACACGTGATGCCCTGCAGATTTCGGCGCGAGCCGAGGGACTCGGCGCTCACATCAGCGCCGGCTCGACGCTCGATACCTCGTATATCTCTTTGAATGCCATTACCAGCCGCCTTACGGATTCACTCGAGCTGTTCGGCGACGTGCTGCTCAATCCTACCTTTCCCGACGCGGAGCTCACGCGTCTGAAAGCCCAGTCGTTAGCGGCGATCCAACAGCAGAAGTCCCAGCCGCGAGGCATCGCCTCACGACTCTTCCCGCGTTTGGTCTATGGTGACGGACACGCCTACTCGAATCCGTTCTCCGGCATCGGTACGGAGGAAACTGTACGCTCCATGACCACGGACCAGCTGCGAGCGTTCTACCGGCGCTGGGTGCGGCCGGACAACGCAACCTTGCTGATAGTCGGCGACACGACACTGGCGCAGATCCGGCCGTTGCTGGAGCAGCGGCTGGCGGCCTGGAAGGCTCCGGCCGAGCCGCTACCCGTGAAGCAGCTCGGTAGCGTATCCCCTCAACCGAAACCGCGCGTCTTTCTCGTCAATCGCACGGGCTCGGAACAATCGCTGCTCATGGCGGTGGAGCTGGCCCCTCCGAGGTCGAGCCCCAACAATGCCGCCTTCGAGACCGTGAACACGATTCTCGGCGGCAGCTTCATCTCGCGCATCAACATGAATCTGCGCGAGGACAAACACTGGTCGTACGGGGCCGGCAGCAGCCTCATCGATGCGAAGGGCCAACGCCCGTTCGTCGCCAGCGCCCTGGTGCAGACGGACAAGACAGCCGAGTCGATGCGGGAGATGTTGAAGGAGCTGCGCGACCTGACCGGAGCGCGGCAACCGAGCGAGACGGAGATCCGCTTTGCCAAGGACACGCTGGTCCGGGCACTGCCGGGCCGCAACGAGACCTCGAGCGAGGTTGCGAGCTCCTACGCCGACATCCTGACCTATGGCCTCCCGGACAATTACCTGAACAACTTCGTCGGCGAGGTCGAGGGGCTCAGCTCCGCGCAGCTGCAGGCGGCAGCGTCCGAACTGGTGCATCCGGATGCGCTCACGTGGTTCGTCGTCGGAGATCTTGCATCCATAGAAGCGGGGGTGCGCAAGCTGGAGATGGGCGCCGTCACGGTGCTGGATACGGATGGCAACGTTTTGCGCTGATGTGAATCCAATCGGTGACAGGCGGGGGTGCCGTTCCGTATATTCGGCCACTTCATATGTCGACCACGTCACACCTGGAGAAGTTGAACGGACCGCAGCGTAAGGCTGTCACGTATGGGGAGCCTTTGCCCGAGAAAGGTTTCAAATCCGGTCCGCTCCTCATCGTAGCCGGTGCGGGCACGGGCAAGACGGACACGCTCGCGCACCGTGTGGCGCATCTGGTCATTCACGGCGTCGACCCGGCGCGGATACTGATGCTGACGTTCACGCGGCGGGCGGCCACGGAAATGCGGCGGCGCGCGCATGAGATCACCAAGAAGGCGCTCAACGAAGCCCTCGGCGGCGTCAGCCAGACGATCCTGCAGCGTCTGAGCTGGGCGGGCACCTTTCATTCGATCGGCAACCGCCTCCTGCGGCATTACTCGCGCCACCTCAAGCTCGACCCGCAATTCAGCGTGGTGGACCGCGCCGACGCCGCGGACCTCATGGACGGCTTGCGCCAGGAGCTGGGGCTCGCAAGCAAGGAGCAGCGCTTTCCGCGCAAGGAGACCTGCCTCCAGATCTATTCCTACCGGGTAAACACCCAGCGGCCCCTGAAGGAGACGTTGGAGCAGCAATACCCGTGGTGCGCTCAATGGGAGGCGGATCTCACCCGGCTCTACCGGGCGTATGTGGAGCAGAAGCAGCGCTACAACGTGCTCGATTACGACGATCTGCTGCTGTACTGGCATGTGATGATGTCCGATGCGCGCCTGGCGCAGCACGTGGGCTCGAATTTCGATCACGTGCTGGTCGACGAATATCAGGACACCAACAAGCTGCAGGCGGAAATCCTGCACGGGTTGAAGATGGACGGCGCGGGACTCACCGTGGTCGGCGATGACGCGCAGGCGATCTATTCGTTCCGCGCCGCCGCGGTCGAAAACATCCTGGGTTTTCCGGACCGGTTCAAGCCGCGCGCCGAGGTCGTCACTCTCGCGCAGAACTATCGCTCGACGCAGGAAGTGCTCGACGTCTCCAACGCGGTCATGGCGGAAGCACCGCGCCAGTACCGCAAGCATCTGCTGTCGATCCGGGGCAAGGGCGCCCGCCCCCGCATCGTGACGGTGGACGAGTTGCAGACCCAGGCGGAGTACGTGTGCAGTGAAGTTCTGAGGCGTCGCGAGGCCAATGTCCCTCTCAGGAGGCAGGCGGTTCTCTTCAGAACCTCGAGCCACAGCGACATTCTCGAACTCGAATTAGCGAAGCGGAAGATCCCGTTCGTGAAGTTCGGCGGCCTCAAGTTCCTCGAGGCGGGGCATATCAAGGACCTCATGGCCCTGCTGCGCTGGGCGGATAACCCGCGCAACACGCTCGCCGCGTTCCGCGCGCTGCAGCTCATGCCCGGCATGGGCCCCGTCAATGCGCGCAAGGCGATCGAGCACCTGGAGTCCAACGGCCATTCCTTCGCGGCGCTCAAGACTTTCACCCCGCCGCAGCCCGCGAGCGGCGCCTGGGACAAGCTCACGGAGCTCATGCTGGCGCTCGGCGATCCGCAGCGGCAGTGGCTCGGGCAACTGCACCTCGCACGAGACTGGTACAAGCCGCACTTCGAGCGCATCTACGAGCACTTTCACACCCGCATCGGGGACCTCGATCAGCTCGAGCTGCTGTCGGGGCAATATCCCTCGCGCGAACGGTTTCTCACGGAGCTCACGCTCGATCCACCGAACGCCACGAGCGACCTCGCGGGACAGCCGGTGCTCGATGAAGACTATCTCACTCTGACCACCATCCATTCCGCGAAAGGAATGGAGTGGGATACCGTGTATCTCCTCAACGTCGTGGACGGGAGTTTCCCGTCGGAGTTCTCGACCGGTAAACCGGAGTTGATCGAGGAGGAGCGGCGGCTGCTCTATGTGGCGCTCACTCGCGCGCAGAACGACCTGGCGCTGGTCGTGCCGCTGAAGTTCCATCTGACGAACCAGTCGAGACAGGGCGATGCGCACGTCTATGGCGGACGCAGCCGGTTCATGACCGAGAAGGTGTTGAAGCATCTCGAGGCCACGAGCTTCCAGGGCTCCAGCCACGGCGGTGGCGACAATCTGCGGCCGGATGCTGAAAGCTCGACGCTCGATGTCAGCGCGCGCTTGAAAGAAATGTGGTGAGCCGCGTGCAGCTACGCCTCCCGGCGCGTAGCCGATCGCGAACCAGTCCGGACGGTGTAGCCGGATTGGCCAGCCAGAGCGTGCAACCAGAGCATGCCGCCAGAGCCCGCTTGCCGGGGCGCGCACGCTAGCGCGCCTCTCCAAGGCAGCTACTTTTTCGGCTTCTCGAACTTCAGCGTGAAACGGTCGCTCTCGCCGATGTCCGTATACTTCTGCCGGTCCTGGTCCCCGAGCCGGTAGGTCGGGGGCAGGGTCCACACCCCCTGCTCGTAGTCCTTCGTATCTTTCGGATTGGCGTTCACCTCGGAGGTGGCGATGAGCTTGAATCCCTGCGCCTCGATGAGCTTGATCGTGTAATCCTCGTTCACGTAGCCGCTCTTGGCTTTGAGATCCTGGGGGGTTGCGGGGTTGCCCCGGTGCTCGACGACGCCGAGCACGCCTCCCGGTTTGAGCGCCTTGAATATCGTCGCGAAAGCCTGCGGCGCGCTGTCCTTCGCCATCCAGTTATGGATGTTGCGGAAAGTCACGACCATGTCCACCGACCCGGGCGGGACGACATCGGCGCCGCCGGACGGAAAAGTGACGACCGCCGCGTTTCCGTAGCGCTTCGGATCCGCCGCCAGTTTCTTGCGGTAATTATCCAGCCGCGTCGTAACGTACTTGCTGGAGGCGTCCGGCTCGATGAGCGCCGCGTAGTATTTGCCCTTTTCCCGCACCAGCGGCGCGATCACGTCGGTGTACCAGCCCGGCTCGGGCCACACCTCGAGCACGCTCATTTCCGGCCGTATGCCGAAGAACAGCAATGTCTCCTTCGGATGGCGATAGCGGTCGCGGGCACGGTCGGCTTCCGGGCGCTGCGGGTCCGCGAGGATGTTGTCGAGGGCCTGGGCCGTCGCCTGGCGGGTACTGGTCATCGCGCAGCTCGCGATCAACACCGCGGTCGCAAGTAGAGCCAGAGTGGGTCTCTTATGGGCAAACATCCGAGTTCCTTTCCGCAAAAACGCGCAATGACGCGCCGCGCACCTTACCGCATGCGGAGGCGAAAAAGCTTACATTGAAAAAACCCGCACAAGGCCCGGTTTTCCTTCGGGCCTGCAGCAACAGGCCCGAACAGCCCCGGCGAATCAAGCGTTTTGTTGGGGGGCGCGCAAGGCGCCTACCCTCCATGAGCTCCATTCGGGGTGGTTCACCGGGCCCTACGGAATTGGCGTCTGGTCGAGCGGCGCGCATCCCGCCGCCTACGCAAAAGCTCAACTGCCGGGCTGGCTCACCGTCGGAAGGGGCCACCGCCCTGCCGGGGACGCTGAGGGCGTTCCTGCGCTTCGTTGACGCGCAGTGGACGGCCGCCCATCTGGAAGCCGTTCAGCGTCTGGATCGCGCTCAATGCCTCGTTCTGTGGCATGTCGACGAATGCGAAGCCGCGCGGCTTGCCGGTTTCCCGGTCGTTGATGAGCTTTACCGAATCCACCTTGCCATGGCGCTCAAACAGAGCCTTGACGTCCTGCTCGGTGGCGTTGAAGGGCAGATTGCCCACGTAGATCGTCGTCATCCGGAAGTCTCTCTATGAAGTGAGCGGACAGCGGCGAGCCGCACGAGTCGGTCGCATGTACCGCGTGGTCAGTAAACAGGTCTGGGCTTCAAGGCACACGATCGGCACTTTCAGTGGTCAATGCGCAGTGCCTGGGCCAGCGGCCTGCACCTTCGTTCGTGCACGGATGGGGCATGCCCGCAAGGGACGTGCTCGGTGGGAAGCGCGGGAGGTGAATACAACACACTCTATCTAACAAAGCGTACTCATCCATGGCGGATACGAACGCGCAGATCATGCTACTCCCGGCTTTTGCGGGAAGCAAACAGCGTTTAACCGGGTTCCTCCACGTGTAGGAGGGCTGGTGTGGGGCGGACGCCACTGGCCTGAAACATGCATCCTGGCCCCTTCCGCGATCAGGACAACTCGCCGGTCCAGGAAGGGTTATGTGCGGCCGGCCAGGCCAGGTGCGAGCGGCTGAGTGCGGCCGGCGAGATTCGGCCGGCCGGGTGCGCCGTCCAGGCGCGGCCGGTTGGTCTCGCGGGGTCAGGCGCACCCATCGAGCGCAGCCGGCCAGGCCCAGACGCTGGGCGCGATCGCTGAGGCGCGGCCGGTAAGGTGCGGTCGGGTGGACGGGAGCGGTGACATGCGGCCCGGCAAGCGTGATGGGCGAGACGGGGGCCGGCGAGGCGCAGTCAGGCGGCGAGGAGCAGCCGCAGAAGAGCCGCCGCAGAGGAGCCGGCGCAGAGGAGCCGCCGCAGAGGAGCCGGCGCAGAGGAGCCGGCGCAGAGGAGCCTGTCCGAGTGTTGATCGCTGTTGCTGAGTGCGCTGCCGCAGCCGGCCGGCATGAGTCAGCAGCGGGCCTGAGTCAGCGTAACGTTCCTATGCCCCGGCAGGCTCGAGGTAGGCATATCCGTCCAGTTCCTTCTCATAAAACCGTTTGAGCAGCTGGCTTTCGGCAATAGTCATGCGGCCGTCCCGGATAGCCCGTTCGCAATCGCGCGCGAGCGCGGGATACAGCTCCGCCACGTCGTATTCCATGTACTCGAGCACCTTGTTTGCGGTGTCGCCCTTCACGATCTCCTCGATCCACCAGCCGCCCTCGTCGTGGAGGCGGATGTGCACGACATGGGTGTCGCCGAAGAGGTTATGGAGGTCGCCGAGCGTCTCCTGGTAGGCGCCCACCAGGAACGCGGCGAGATAGTACTTTTCACCCGCCTTCAGCTCGTGCACCTCCAGCGCCCGCTTCACGTCCCGCAGCGACACGAAATGATCGATCTTGCCGTCCGAGTCGCAGGTGATGTCGGCCAGCACGCCGGTGCGCGTGGGGCGCTCGTCCAGGCGGTGGATCGGCATGATTGGGAACAACTGGTCGATGGCCCAACTGTCGGGCAGTGACTGGAACACCGAGAAGTTGCAGAAGTAAGTGTCGGACAGGGTCGACTCGAGATCCTCGAGCTCCTCGGGGGCGCGCTCCAGCTTGCGGCAGTAGTCGCGCACCTTGGTGCAGGTAGCCCAATACAACCGCTCGGCCAGGGCGCGGAATTCGAGCGACAGCAGGCCCAGGTTGAACATCTGCAGGATCTGCTCGCGCGCCGTGAGCGCGTCGTGATAGCACTCCACGAGGCGCCGGTCGCTCACCGATCGGTAGGCGTCGAAAAGATCCAGCACCGGCTGCGGCAACTCCTGGTCGCCGGCGTAGTCCTCCGCCACTTGTCCGGTAACGCGGAACTTGTCGAGCGCCGACGAGCCGAGCGCGTCGAAGATCAGGACGCTGTGGTACGCAGCCACGGCGCGTCCGGACTCGCTCACGATCATTGGATGCGGGATGTCGCGCGCGTTACAAACGCTCGCCACCCGGTAGACGACGTCGCTCGCATACTCGTTGAGCGTGTAGTTCATCGAGGAGGAGAAATTCGTTCCGCTGCCGTCGTAGTCGACACCCAGCCCGCCGCCAACGTCGATGTACTGCAGGCCGGCGCCCATCAGCTTCAACTCCGCATACACGTGCGCAAGCTCGTTGATGGCGTCCTTCACGCGGCGGATGTCCTGCAGCTGGCTGCCGGGATGGCAGTGCACGAGCTGCAGGCAATCGAGCATGTCGCGCGCTTTCAGAACATTGAAGAGCTCGAGGATCTCGGTGATGAACAGCCCGAACTTGGATTTCTCGCCGGCCGAGGCGCTCCATCGTCCGGAGCCCTCGCTGAAGAGCTTCACGCGCACACCGATGCGCGGGCGTACTCCATAGACCTCCGCGTGCTTCAGGATGAGTCCGAGCTCATCGAAATTCTCCACGACGGGGATGATCGTGCGGCCGAGCTTCGTGGCCAGCGTCACCGCTTCGATGTAGCTGTCGTCCTTGAAGCCATTGCAGACGATGAGCCGGTCCGGCGCGTTTTCCGTCATCGCCATCACCGCGAGCAGCTCCGGTTTGGAGCCTACCTCCAGCCCGAAGCCGAACTCCTTGCCGTAGCGGTAGACCTCCTCCACGACGAGCCGCTGCTGGTTCACCTTGATCGGGAACACCGCTGCGTAGCGGTTCTTGTAATTGTTCTCCGCGATGGCCTGGGCGAACGCACCATGTATGTGCTTCAGGCGGTGCGCGTGGATGTCGGAGAAACGGACGACCACCGGAGTCGTCAGATCACGGGCCTTCAGCCCCTCGACGACCTCGAAGAGATCGATGACGTTGGCCCCCTGCGTGTCGGGGCGGACGATGACGTGGCCAGCCTCGTTGATCGAGAAGTAGCCCTTGCCCCACGCATTGACGTGGTAGAGGTCGAGCGAGTCCTCGATCCGCCAAGGTTGGGCGGGGTTGAACTTACGGTTGCCGTTAACAGCGCTTTTCGGATCTGCAGCCACGTCGTGTTTCCCAAAACGATCGTGGCTGGTCGCACGATGGGTGCCCAGCCACGAACAGACAGTCTAATTGACGCGCACGATAGCAAAAATGTGTGTCAAGCAAGAGTCGACTGATATCACTCTTTCGCGACGCCACCTAAACGGATCCCTCAGGGGCCTGGCTGACTCATGCTCGCCTACTGCGGCCGCCCCTTCGAATACGGCGATCATTAGTCAGACAGGCCCCTGGCCACCGGCCGCGTGCCCTCGCGAATCCATTCGCTCCACGATCCCGCGTAGAGGCGCGCGCCGGAGAGGCCGGCAATTTCCAGCGCGAGGAGGTTGTGGCAGGCCGTCACGCCCGAGCCGCACATCGCAATCGCGTGCTGGGCAGGGTGCTCGCCCAAGGTTGCCTGCCAGCGCTCGCGCAACTCGCTCGCGGGAAGAAACCTTCCCTGCGCATCGAGGTTGCGAGCGAACGGGTGACTGTGCGCTCCGGGAATATGACCCGCCACGGGGTCGATCGTTTCGTTCTCTCCGGCGAAACGATCCGCGCCGCGCGCGTCTACCAACATCGATTCCCCGCTCGCCAGTGCGCCGTCACGGAGCAAGCGCTCGAGCTCGGCCGTACTGATGTTTTGAGGCTGCGTGGGTCGCGGCACAAACGTTCTCGGTTCGCAGGTGCCTGGCGCGGTCTCCACGGGCAAACCGGCTTGCTGCCACGCGGCGAATCCGCCGTTCAGTACCGCCACCTGCAGATGGCCTGCCCACCGCAGCAACCACCACAAGCGGGCGGCGTAGGCTCCATTGCCCTGGTCATAGGCGACGACCTGCACCTTTTCGTCAATACCCCAGCGCCCGAATGTCTCCGCCAGCCGCGCTATCGCGGGCAAGGGATGCCTTCCGGTGGCCGGCGAGCGCGGGCCTGACAGATCGCGGTCGAGATGTGCGTAAAGTGCATTCGGAAGGTGGCCGGCGGCATAGGCGGACCCGCCCCATTCCGGCTGCGAGAGGTCGAAGCGGCAGTCGAGGATGGCCCAGCCAGGGGTGTTGCCGTTCGCAGCGGGTGAACTGTCGGCCAGTTCGCGTGCCAATGCTTCAGCCTCGATCAAGGTGGTGTACATGGATGTCCTTCGCTATCCCATTTGGCTGAAACGATGCAAGCCGCGGCCGCCTGGCCGGCAGCGCCTGGCTCGGAGCGCCTAGCCGACGCTGTCTAGCCTGGCGTAGCCCGCAGGCCGTTTCAGTGGTCAGCCTGGGGCATTTCGGGACGCCAGCCAGGCGCGACGGGCGAGGCGATTCCCGCTAGGCTTCCCCAGCCGGGCGCGCCCGCCTCGGCCCCCCCCCCCGACAAAAGGCGCGGCTCGTGTCTCGGGCGCGTTGCCGGCGTGTACGTCAGTCTAGTTGGCCGGATTATTTCTCCGCGCGCATTTTCGGCGCTGTGCCGTTGCCGTTACAATCGTGGCAACACTTTGGAACGAGTGACTGATGACGATAGACGTTTACTGGGGCAGCGGCAGTCCGTACGCGTGGCGAGTGCTTCTGGCGCTCGAATACAAGCGCCTGCAGTACACCAGTCACGTCCTGCAATTCTCCAAGCAGGAGCATAAGTCGCCCCAGATGCTCGCACTCAACCCGCGCGGCCGGGTTCCGGTCCTGAAAGACGGCGACTACGTCTGCTTCGAGTCGCTGGCGGTGCTCTACTACCTCGATCTCAAGTATCCGGAGCCGCATATCTTCGGCCGGACGCCGGAGGAAGCCGGCGTCATCATGCGCGTTATCTGCGAGTACCAGGCCTATATCGAGCCGCATCTGATGAACATCGTCAGTGGTGTCTTCGAAAAGACTGCGAACCTGCGCGGCGACGAGATAACGGGCGACATGCATGCCGTCGCGAGCGAAGCACGCACGATCGAGGCGCGGCTGTCGAAGTCGGACTGGGTCGTGGGCGAGAGCTTTTCCGCCGTCGACATGGTGATCTTTCCCGGCATTCAGCTGCTGCGGCGCGCGCTCGAGCGGCCGGAGGCGCGTGAGCTGTCGTCGCGCTTCATGCCGGTCGAAGTGAACTACCCCGCGTTGGGCCGTTGGCTCACGCGAGTCGAGACATTGCCCGGCTACGAGCGCACTTACCCGCCTCACTGGCGACAATCTGCCGGTTAATCGGTAGCGGTGCCGGAAAACGATTGATACGCTGCCGCCTTGGCGCGGCCGCCCGGAAGGGCGGCCGCCGGTCTTCAAGGCATTGCGGAGCATCATGAGCAATCACACGGTACATGTCGATTTCCCAGGGCGGATTCTTTTCATCGGCTTCGGCAGCATCGGCCAGGGTGTGCTGCCCCTCATCCTGCGGCATATCGGCATTGCACCGGAGCGAATCTCGATCGTGACCGCGGAGGACCGCGGAATCGAGGAAGCCACCCAATACGGCATTAAATTCATCAAGGAGCGCCTGACACGGGAGAACTACCGCCGGGTGCTGAACCCACTGCTTGGGCGCGGCGATTTCCTCGTCAACGTTTCGGTCGAAGTGTCGAGCATCGCGTTGGTGAAGCTCTGTTGGGAAAAAGGCGCGATGTATCTCGATACGTGCGTCGAGCCGTGGCCTGGCGGCTATACGGACCCGACGGTGCCCGCTGCACGTCGCACTAATTACGCTCTGCGCGAGGAGGCGTTGGCCCTGCGCCCGGGCAATGCGCGGGCTCCGACCGCGGTGCTCACGCATGGCGCGAATCCCGGGTTGGTTTCCCATTTCGTGAAGCAGGCGCTGCTCAACATCGCCACCGATACACAGGTGGATTCCGGAAATCAGACTTCACTCGGCGACTGGGGCGATCTCGCGCATCGGCTCGGCATCAAGGTCATGCACATCGCCGAACGCGATACTCAGATGACCAACGTACCGAAGGAGGTCGGTGAGTTCGTCAATACATGGTCGATCGACGGCTTCGTCGGCGAGGGCTCGCAGCCGAGCGAAATGGGCTGGGGCACTCACGAGCGCAACTTTCCCCGGGACGGCAAGCGGCACGACTTCGGCTGCATGGCCGCCATCTACCTCATGCAACCGGGGGCGGGAACGCGAGTACGCACCTGGACTCCGCGCGCGGGTCATTTCCATGGGTTCTGTATTACGCACAGCGAAGCGATTTCACTCGCCGACTACTACACCGTACGCGATGGCGCGCAGGTGGTGCATCGGCCGACGGTGCATTACGCATACCACCCGTGCGATTCCGCGATCATGTCCATCCACGAGCTCGTCGGACGCAACTACGTGCAGCAGGAGCGTCAACGCATTCTCATGTCCGATATCACCAAGGGTATCGACGAGCTCGGCGTGCTGCTGGCGGGCCACAAGAAAAACGCCTACTGGTACGGGTCGCAGCTTTCCATCGAAGAGGCGCGCAAGCTCGCTCCTTACAACAACGCCACCAGCCTGCAGGTGACGTCGGCTGTCATGGCGGGAGTCGTCTGGGCAATGGAGAATCCCAACTGCGGCATCGTTGAGCCGGACGAGATGGATTTCCGTCGCGCCCTCGAGATCTGTCTGCCCTACCTGGGCCCGGTCGTGGGGCAGTACACGGACTGGACGCCTTTGCACGAGCGGGAGCGCCTCTTCCCCGAGGACATCGACAAGAGCGATCCCTGGCAGTTCAAGAATGTCAGGGTGGTCTGGTAGGTGGATTATGGGCTGAAGCGCCTGCGGCGCTTCAGCAAGCGCGCCGACCAGCCGTATTCGAGCCGCGGGCTGGGACCTCTGCAAAAGGCGCGGGTTTTGCCCGGGGCGCGTAGCCCGGGGCGCGTAGCCCGGGGCGCGTAGTCCGCTAGTTAGCAGGCCGGTTCGCGAGAGTGGCGCGGTTTTCAGGCGTCCGCGGCGCGAAGCGGACTAGCTAAGAAACTCGTTTCGGCTGTCCGGTGCGCGCGTGTACTCGATGGCTACGATGACGAACTTGCGGGGGCCGCCCGGCAGCTCAACCGTGACTTCGTCATCGAGTCCCTTGCGCAGCAGTGCCCGCCCGAGGGGTGAGTCCATGCTGATGTAATCGGGGGCGAGATCGAATTCGTCGGGGCCGACGATTCGATAGCGACATTCCGCGCCGTCCTCGGACTCGAGCGAAACCCAGGCGCCGAAAAACACGCGTTTCGGATCCGACGGCGGCTGGTCAACGGTGACCATGCCATCGAGCCGTTTGCGCAGAAAGCGTACGCGGCTGTCGATTTCGCGGAGGCGGCGCTTACCGTAGATATAGTCCGCGTTCTCCGACCGGTCGCCCTGCGCGGCTGCTTCCGCGACCGCTTGTGTCACCTTCGGCCGTTCGACGCGCCACAGCTCGTCGAGCTCCTCGCGCAGGCGGCGTGCGCCTTCCGCGGTGATGTATTTCGAGCCTACGGACTGTGGCAGTCGGAATCGTCCCATCTATGAGCCTGCCTGACCGATGTTCATTTGTGATGAGGGGCGCCCTCGCGACGCTGCCGCGGTCAAGCAAGCTCCCGTAGCCCGTGGATTATGTCGCAACGCGCTTTACAAAAAACCGGATGTTCTGTGGATCGTTTCACGGACGACCTTGCCCCGGCGCCACTAACCTTCCCTCGTGGCCACCAAGTACTACACACACTTCGTGACTGGCAGCGCCAAGGTGCAGGCAGCGGCTGCCGCGAACGAGTGGAGTGGCGTGGTCGAGCTGCGGCATCCGCTGGAGAACGTCCGCGGAACGCGCGAGCTGCGCTCACTGTTGGCACAAAGTTTCGATCTGGACTCGGATGACATCAAGATTCTTCACTGGGCCAGGCTGCACTGATATCCCCTAGCGGACTTCCTTCCCTTCATCGAAAGTCCGCATTCTGAACCCCAGGTGTCAAAGCCTGGGGTTTTTTTTATTGGCTGAAGCGCCTGCGGCGCTTCAGCGAGCGCGTCTAGGGAGGGATGGGCACGCCGGCAAAAGGCGTGGCTTTTGCCGGCGAAAAGCGGGCCAGTTGGGGGGCAGGGCGTTTTCAGGGAGCGCGCTTGCTGACGTCGTGTGCACGCCGGCTGGGCGCGCCCGGCAAAAGGCGTGGCTTTGCCCGCGAAAAGTAGGCCGGTTGGGGGGTAGGGCGTATTCAGGGAGCGCGTTTGCTGACGTCTTATGCACGCGGGCGGGCACGCGGGCTGGGCGCCCCCGGAAAAGGCGTGGCTTTTGCCAGCGAAAAGCAGGCCGGTTGGGGGGGTAGGGCGTTTTCAGGGAGCGCGTTTGCTGACGTTTTGTGCACGCCGGCAGGGCGCGCCCGGCAAAAGGCGTGGCTCTTGCCAGCGAGAAGGGGGCCGGTTGGGGGGGTAGCCGTTTTCAGGGAGAGCGGCTGCGCGTCGGTGGGCGCGCCGGAATCGGCAAACCGGGTGGGGCGTGTGACAATCGACAACTTGCGCGGGAGGCGGTTCGCGTCCCGCGTCGCATTAAGTTAAGGAGAGGTCGATGCGTGCACGGTCCCTTGCTTTCGTGGCTCTGGCGGTCCTGGTCCTCTCCGGCTGCGGCTACAACTCTCTGCAGCAGCAGGATGAGAACGTCAAAGCCTCGTGGTCCGAGGTCGTGAACCAGTATCAGCGGCGCGCCGATCTGATTCCGAATCTCGTCAACACGGTCAAAGGGTTCGCTGCGCAAGAGCAGCAGGTGCTCATCGGTGTGACCGAGGCGCGTGCCAGGGCGGGCTCCATCCAGGTCACCCCGGAGGTTCTCAACGACCCGGCCGCATTCGCCAAGTTCCAGGCAGTGCAGGGCGAGCTGACCCAGGCACTGAAGAATCTCATGGTCGTGACGGAGGCCTACCCGCAGCTCAAGTCGGACGCTAACTTCCGCGACCTGCAGGCGCAGCTCGAAGGTACCGAGAACCGCATCACTGTCGCGCGCAATCGCTACATCGACTCGGTGCGGAGTTTCAACACGACCGTGCGCTCGTTCCCAACCAACCTGACGGCGAAAATGTTCGATTTCCAGGTGAAGCCGAACTTCACGGTGGCCAACGAGCAGGCGATCGCCGTACCCCCGACGGTGAGTTTCGATACGACTCGACCGGGGCAACCACCTACGTCACCCCCGCCACCCGCGCCCGGACAGCCTGCCGCGAAGTGATCACGTCCCGCTCTTCTCATGCCCTGCGCGCACGTGACGTCTGGCGCGCAGGACGTGCCGGCATCGCGAATGCCTTTGTACGGCGCCGCGAACTCTTTACGAGTGAGTAGGAATGAAGCCGGCCCCTGCCATCCTCTGTGGGTTCGCATTATGGTTGCTGGGGGCGTGCATGGCGGCGCTGGCGCAGTCGCCGCAACCCACGCCTAAGCTCGAGGCACGTGTCACCGACCTCACCGGAACGCTGACTGCGGAACAGCAGACCGCGCTCGAACAGAAGCTCGCTGCGTTCGAGGCTCGCAAGGGCTCGCAGCTCGTAGTGCTCATTGTCCCCACGACGAGTCCGGAAGCGCTGGAGGCGTATTCCATCAAGGTGTTCACGCAGACGAGGGTCGGTCGCAAGAAAGTGGATGATGGCGCGATGCTGCTCGTCGCGAAGGACGATCATGCGTTGCGTATCGAGGTGGGGTACGGTCTCGAGGGTGCGCTGACCGATGCGACCGCGAAGCGCATCATCGCGGAAACGATCACCCCACTGCTCCAACAGGGCGATTTCTATGGTGGGATTAACGCCGGCATCGATCAGATGATTCGCGTGATCGACGGGGAGCCGCTCCCGGCGCCGGACCATCGGTGGCAGGAGGAACGCTCGCCTGGCGGACACGGCCTGTTCCCCATGTTGTTCTTCGCGGTGTTCATTGGATCGATCGTGCTTCAGTCGATCCTCGGCCGCACTCTCGGATCCCTTGCCACGGCCGCCGGCGCAGGCGTCATCGTCTGGCTTGCCGGCTACGCGCTGCTTCTCGCGGCTTTGGCCGGAGTCGGGGCGTTCGTGTTTTCGCTACTGTCGGGCCTGTCCGGCGGGCGCGGCTGGTCGAGCTATCCGCGTTCCGGCGGTTGGGGCGGGGGAGGCTTTGGCGGTGGTTTTGGTGGCGGAGGTTTTGGTGGCGGAGGGGGAGGCTTCAGCGGCGGGGGTGGTGGTGGAGGCGGCGGCGGCGCGTCCGGGCGCTGGTAGCACATGAAGCCCATCCGTCTTGCGCGCCATCTTTTCGCCACGCGTCTGGCCACTCGCCGTTACTTCACGCCGCAGGTCTGCGACGCCATCGAGGCGACGATCCGCGAAGTGGAATCCCGGCATGCCGGGGAGATCCGCTTCGTGATCGAAACGGCCCTCGAGCTTCCGGATGCCTGGCACGATCTGCCGTCGAGGCATCGGGCCGCGCAACTCTTCGGGCAGCTCGGCGTCTGGGATACGGCCCATAACAACGGCGTGCTCATCTATGTGCTCATGGCTGACCGCGCAGTCGAAATAGTCGCGGACCGGGGAATTTCGGCAGCAGTCGCGCAGTCCGAATGGGATGAGGTCTGCCACCAGATGGAGCTGCACTATCGCGAGCGGCGCTACTGCGAGGGCTCCATCGCCGGAATCCATGGCGTGGGCCGGCTGATCGCACGTCATTTTCCCGCTGGGCTTGCCGGTACGGACGAGCTTCCGAACCAGCCGGTTCTGCTGTAGCGGAACACCGACAGTCTGCTCACGCAGACCCTGACAATGTCATAATTCCTGCATCATGAAGATCTCGCCGATCCGAGCCGCGGTAGCGGCATGCCTGTGTGCTGCCTTGGCAGCGTGCTCCCTCCTGCATCCCACGAAGCGCCCGGAACCGCCGCCGCCACCGCCCCCCGCGGCGCCCGCCGAGCCCGCGCCGGTGGCGACGGAGCGATTCGAGGTCGCCCCCGACGAGGACGTGGTGGGCGTCGTGCAAGTCGTCACGAGTTCGAAAGAAGACACGCTCACGGACATCGCCCGCCGTTTCAATGTGGGTTACGAGGAAATCCTCCGCGCCAATCCCAAGGTCGACCCCTGGTTGCCCGGCGCAGGCAAACCGATCGTCGTGCCGACGCAGTTCATCATTCCCAACGCGCCCCGCACCGGCGTCGTCATCAACATCGCGGCAATGCGCCTGTTTTATTTCCCGGCGCACAAGTCCGGCCAGCCGCAGGTCGTGCTGACCCATCCGATCGGCATCGGCAAGGTGGGCTGGTCCACACCGGAAGGCGTCACGAAGATCGTCCGGCGCCAGGCGGATCCGACGTGGCGGGTGCCGGTCTCGGTGATCAAGGAGCATCGCGAGAACGGCGAAGAGCTCGAGCGGGTGATCGGCCCCGGGCCCGACAATCCATTGGGGAAATTTGCGTTCTATCTGCAGTGGCCCAGCTATCTCATCCACGGCACCAACAAGCCCGCCGGAGTGGGCCTGCGCTCGAGTCACGGCTGCATCCGCCTGTATCCCGAGGACATCGCACAACTGTATGAGACCGTACCGGTCGGCACGCAGGTGCGCGTAGTCAACCAACCGTTCGTATTCGGCTGGCATCAGGGACAGCTCTACATGCAGGCCTTCGACGTCCTGGAGGACGACAGCCGCGACTGGAAGAAGGCCTCGCGCAAGCTTCTGAGCAAGTCCTTCGCCGCGACCCTGCAGAAACAGCTGAAAACTCACAATGAACAGGTGAATTGGGATCTGGTCTCGACGCTTGCGCGCTCCCCGCGTGGCGTACCGGTGCCGATCTCTCTGACCGACGGCAGCGTGGAGCAAGTCCTCGCGTCCGCATCGAAGGTGCAGAATCGAGTGCCGGACGGATCCACCTGGGATGGCAAGAGCGATCTCCCCATGGATGAGGGAACCTTCCAGCAGATGATCTCTGAGATCGAGCCCGGCGGTAATGGAGCGTCAGGTGCTCCCGCCCCGGCGAGCACAACGCCTGCGGCGGTGCCTGCTGGCGGTGCACCGACTGCGCCTCCCACGAGCTCGGCGCCGGCGAAGCCACGTCCGGCGGGACCGATTGCCCTGTCTCCGGCAGGCTCGCAGGCCCCGTCCGCCAACTAGACCTTTACTCTCAGGGATATCGAACGATGGCCGCGTTGTCGGAATGGCTGCAAATCATGCTCGCCGAGATCGCCCGTAAGCGGGAGGATCTCGAGCATGCCCGCGAAGAAGAAGCGAAGCGCGTTGGGGAAACCCGGCCACGCACTGAGCAGCAGCCCGAGCGGGAGGCGCGCGCCGTCCGCCACTGAAGCGAAGCCTTGTTATTGAGTCGCCACGCGGTGGACATCAACCGGAGTGAGGCTGCCCCCGTCGCCAATTAGAGACGACCATCCGATGCACCTGTGCTAGAGTCGCGCCGGCTCACTGGGTGGGGATCCCAAGAGGCTTTGAAGTGGCTGATAGCCGCGCGTCCGGTGTAGAACTCGAACAAAGCCGCACAACCGAACACGCCATTGAGCGCGTGCCCACCGGAATTGCCGCGTTTGTCGGCCGCGCCCTCAAGGGGCCGGTCAACCACGCGGTGCCGGTCGCAAGCTTCGCGGAGTTCCAACAAATCTTCGGCGGCCTGTGGCAGCCGGCCTCGCTCTCCTACGCGCTCGAACAATTTTTCGAGAACGGTGGCCGCAAGGCCGTCGTCGTCCGCGTCGTCAACGGCGCCCGTCCACCGACCCTGACGCTGCCCGCAGCTGGCGCTGCCCTGCGCCTCATCGCCTTGAATCCGGGTTCGCGCGAATACCTGCGCGCCTCGGTCGACTACGATGGCATCGGTGACGAGCCGGATCGCTTCAATCTCGTCGTGCAACGAGTGCGCTCCGCCGCCTCCGAGCTCATCGAAGACCAGGAAATCTTTCGACGCGTTTCGGTGAACCCGGACTCGGGGCGGTTCGTCATCGACGTTCTGCTCGAGTCGCGCCTCGTCCGCGTCACCGGACCGGTCCCCACGGACCGTCCCGATCGCTCCGCGCATGGCGCCGCGATCGGCTATTCCGTGTCCAATCCGGATGGTGATGACGGCGGCCCCCTCACCGATTACGACGTCATCGGCTCGGCGATCGAGGGCACCGGGATGTTCGCGCTCAAGGGCGCTGCCCGTTTCAACATGCTGTGCATTCCGCCGCTCACCCGCGACAACGACGTGGGCTTGAGCACTCTGCTGGTCGCTGCGAAGTTCTGCCGCGATCGGCAGGCGATGCTGCTCGTCGATCCGCCCTCCGCGTGGCTTTCCGCGCGGACGGCCCTCGACTCGTTGCGCATCTGGCCATTTCGCAGCGACAGCGCCGTGATGTTTTTTCCGCGGGTGCAGGCATTCGACCGGCTCAGGGGCCGGATCGAGACGTTCGCCTCCTGTGGAGCGGCCGCCGGCACAATCGCTCGCTCCGATGAGACATGGCCGGTGTGGGCGGCTGCCGAAAGTGAGGAGTCGATCCTGCGACCCGGGTTGCGTCCCGCGGTGGCCGTGTCGGACTCGGATCGGCTGCGCTTGGCACAGGCCGGTGTGAACACCCTGGTTTCAATACGTTCGAGCGTGCGGACTGCCATTACCCCACGCACCCTCGCAGCCGGGGGCTGCGGGATCTCGGACTGGAAGTACCTGTCCGCGCGCCGGCTCGCTTTATTCGTCGCCGCCAGCATCGAGCAAGGCACCCGTTGGGTGGTTCTGGAGCACAACGGTCCTGCCACCTGGGAGCGAGCCCGGGCGTCGGCGGAAGGTTTTCTCGACGCACTGGCGGAACAGGGAGCTTTCGTCGGAACTTCTCCCGACGAGAGTCATTTCGTCATCGGCGACGAGCGCGTCAACAGAACGCAGACAGTCGCCGAGGGTAAGTTCAATTTGCTATTCGGGTTCGCCACGAGCAAACCCGGCGAGTTCGATACCTGGCTGGTGACTCACCAGGCAGGCGCGAGCCGCGTCCGCCCCGTGTCGGTGAACCGTGCGACGACCTCGAAGCACCGGGTCGAGTGGGAAATCGAAACCTCGATACTGCGGGGCTAGACTGTAGGCGATCGGCTTGCGCGAGTGCCCGCAGGCCGGGATCGGGGCGGTGTTCGTGCGGATCGACGGCGGCCGGCCCATGGACAATCCCTAACCGAACCCGCCGCCGCCCGGCGTCAGAATCGTCAACTCGTCGCCCGGCGTGATGTCGAAACTCGCCGTGGCACCGATTTCCTCCACTTCCCCCGACACGCGCCGCAGGCTCGCGGCGCCCACCTGGCCCGCCTGCCCGCCTTCCAGACCGAACGGTGCGATGCGCCGATGATTCGCGAGGAGCGCGCCCGAAAGCGTGGCACGAAACTCCAGCCGCCGCACGACCCCATCGCCGCCGTGATGTCTTCCAGCTCCGCCCGATCCGCGGCGCAGCGCGAACTCCCGCAGCAGCACGGGGAATTTGGCTTCGAGAATTTCAGGGTCCGTGAGCCTCGAGTTGGTCATGTGAGTCTGCACGGCGTCGCAGCCATCGAACTGCGGCCCGGCTCCCGAGCCGCCGGCGATCGTCTCGTAATACTGCAGCCGGTCGTCGCCGAAAGTGAGATTGTTCATCGTGCCTTGCGATGCGGCGAGCACCCCGAGTGCGCCGTACAGTGCATCCACGATGCATTGGGAAGTTTCCACATTGCCCGCGGCGACGGCGGCCGGAGACACCGGATCGAGCATCGAGCCGCGCGGTATGGTGATGTCGAGCGGCTCGAGGCAACCCTCGTTGAGCGGAATCGGTCTGTCGATCAGAGTGCGGAAGACATACAGCACGGCCGCGATGCAAACAGCGCGCGGCGCGTTGAAGTTATGTGCGTCCTGCGCGGATGTGCCCGTGAAATCGACGTGCACCCGTCGGGTGACGCGATCGATTTCCACACGCACTGCGATTACCGCTGCGTTGTCCATCTCATAGCGGAATACGCCGGGACGCAACCGTTCGATGGCCTCCTTCATGCAGGCGGCGGCGTTGTCTTGCACATGACGCATGTAAGTGCGCACGGTATCCAGGCCATGCCGTTGCACCGCGCGCTCGATTTCAGCGATGCCTCGCGCGTTGGCAGCAAGTTGGGCGCGAAGATCCGCGACATTCTGGTCTGGCCGGCGCGCGGGATAGCGCGCTCCGGCCAGAGCGTCACGCAGCTCGCGCTCACGCAGTTCGTTCCCCGTCACGAGAGGAAAAAGCTCGAAGAGAACGCCTTCCTCCTCGATGGTGCGGCTGAAGGGAGGCATCGAACCCGGCGTCGTGCCACCGATATCGGCATGGTGGGCGCGTGAAGCCACAAAGAAGTCGGGCTGCGAAATACCGCTCGAAGTATGGCGCGAGGGTTCGCTCGAAGTGCCGGATGACTCCAGGAACACCGGCGTCACGACCGTCATGTCCGGCAGATGAGTGCCCCCATGATAGGGGCTATTCAGCAGCCATGAGTCTCCCGAACGCATCCGTCCACACTGTGCGTCGATCACGGCGCGCACGCTTGCGCCCATGGAGCCCAGATGAACGGGCATGTGGGGGGCGTTCGCCACGAGACCTCCCGCAGCGTCGAATAGCGCACAGGAGTAATCGAGCCGCTCCTTGATGTTGACTGACTGCGCGGTCGCTTTCAGCACCTCGCCCATCTGCTCGGCGATATGCATAAAGAGATTGTTGAAGATTTCCAGGCGTGCGGGCTGTGCCGCCGTCACCGGTCGACGTTCGCTCTCGATTGCAGCGCTCGGGATGGGATCGGGGCGTGCGGGCTGAGTTGGCGAGAGTGGAGAGCGTTGGTCCGTGGTTGCGGCGCCCCCGGAGGCGGTCGCAGCAGAATCGGGAGTTGGATCGGTTTCCAACAGAATCTCCCCGCCGTTTAGACGGTGTGCGCGCCAGCCAGGCTCCAGCACGAGCGTCGAGTGCGGGTCCACGATGAGCGCTGGGCCGGATATTTCGCCGGTGAGAGCTCTACTCGGCAGCAGCGGCACATCAGCCCAGGACCCAAACCAGGCGCGGGCCGTTGTGGGAAAATTCTCCTCCGGCACAGCCTCCGGCAAGCGCAGAGTCCTCGCATCCACCGACGCCATTCGGGCTTCGACACGCACAGCTTCGATCACTACGTCGAGTGCGTGCGCCGCAAATCCGAAGCGCCGCAGATGCGCGGCAAAGAACGTCGACCGCACTTCCTCCAGCAAGACCGCCGGAACCGCGAGGCTCGTTTCGCTGTCACCCGCCCTGAGCTCGAGGACGTGTTCAACCTGTATGGCGTCTGGATCGTCGCCGAACGCAGCAAGCTCGGCGCGGGCAAATGTTTCCAACTCCACCAGGCGCGTGCGTGCATCGACGAGGGCGCTCTCGGTCAGCGGCAGTTGCAGACTGGCCCGGCGCAGGGCGAGACGGTCCGCCACTCCAATGCCGAAAGCGGATAGCACGCTGGCAAGCGGATGCACGAGGATTCGGTGCATGCCGGCGGCGCGTGCCACGCGGCAGGCGTGCTGGCCGGCGGCGCCTCCGAAGCAGAACAGCGTGAACTCGCCGGCGTCGAGCCCCTGTCGGGTAGAGACCTGACGAATGGCGTTTGCCATGGACTCGACACCCACCTCGAGGAACGCTTCCGCAAGGGCTTCGGGCGTTGGCTCCTCCCCGGTCGCGGCGCGCACCCGTATTGCCAGGGCGGCGAATTCGCGGGCGACGGCGCTTGCGTCGATAGGCGTTTTCCCGTCGCGTCCGAAAACCGCCGGCAAAGTATCAGGCCGCAGTCGGCCGAGCAGCACCTGCACGTCGGTCAGGGTCAGAGGCCCGGCCCGGCCGTAGCAGGCCGGGCCGGGCTCCGCCCCCGCGGAAGCCGGCCCCACTCCGAAGCGTCCGTCGGAAAAGCTCACTAGAGATCCGCCGCCGGCCGCGATGGTGTGTACATCGAGCATGGGTTGAAGCAGTCGAACGCCAGCGATGACGTGCTCGAAACGCCGGGGCAGCTCCCCATCGACCAGCGAGACGTCGGTCGAAGTGCCCCCCATGTCGAATCCGATGAGCCGCGGCAGCCCAAGACGGCGCCCGATCCAAGCCATGCCAATGAGCCCGCCGGCCGGTCCCGACAGCACGCTCGAGACGGCATGAAAGTTCTCGACGGCCGCCAGGCCGCCGTTACTCTGCATGAGCTCGAGGCGACAGTGCGCGTCGAGGCTGTGGAGCTCTCGTTGCAGTCCGCCGACGTAGCGCTTCAGGGGCGGGGCGAGATACGCATTCAGCACGGTGGTGTCACCCCGCGCGACGTAGCGCACTAAGGGCGACAGCTCATGGGAAACCGAGACCTCGTCGAAGCCCAGCTCGCGCGCGAGATGAGCGGCCTCGCGCTCGTGCTGCTGGTGCCGCCAGCCGTGCAGGAAAATGATCGCAACGGATCGCAAGCCCGCTCCGCGCGCGCGCTCCAGATCAGTGCGCAATCGTCGCGAATCCAGAGGCGTGAGCACCGTACCTGCGGAGTCAATGCGCTCGTGCGCCTCGATCACTGCAGGATAGAGCCGGTCGGGCAGCACAATGTGCTGCGCGAACAGATCGGGCCGGTTCTGATAACCAATGCGCAGGCCATCGCCGAAGCCCGCCGTCGTGACCAGCAGCACCGGCTCCCCCTTGCGCTCGAGCAGGGCGTTCGTCGCTACCGTCGTGCCTACTTTCACGGCGTCGATGCGGCGCAGCCGCACCGCCTCCGCACTTGAGCCCAGGATGTCCCGAATCCCCCGAATTCCCGGATCCGCGCTGCCGGCGGTACCGGGTTGGGCCGATAGCAGCTTGCGGATATGCAGCTCCCCGCCAGGCGAGAGGCCGATCACGTCCGTGAAAGTGCCTCCCCGATCGATCCAGAACTGCCAGCCGGTCACGTTTTGCATATCGGAAGCAGCGATTTGGCGCCTGAGTTGCATGGTCTGCATTATTCTAAGCAGTGCGCATCCCGCACCCAACTCTGCAGGGGCTTACGGATATGGAATCGGTCGTGACCGGCCGTCACGTCGTCTTCTCTCATGGCCAGGAAAGTGGCCCGTGGGGGCGGAAGATCTCGGCGCTCGCCGAAGTCGCACGCAGCGAAGGGTATGACGCTCACTCGGTTGACTACCGGGGCATCCTGGAGCCTCGCGCCCGCGTCGCCAAGCTCGTGGACTTCTGCAAGGAGCTGGCCGGTGACCTCGTGCTTGTCGGCTCGAGCATGGGTGGGTACGTGTCCGTGGCCTCTGCCTCGCTCCTCCACGCTCGCGGTGTCTTCCTGATGGCCCCGGCGCTGTATCTCGATGGGCTGCCGGAGCTGCGCGCGGGTGTACTCGATTGTCCTGCGACCCTGGTTCACGGCTGGCGCGACGAGGTGGTCCCATACGAGCACAGTGTCCGATTCGCGCAGAGCACCCATTCAGCACTGCATCTACTGGAAAGCGATCACCGGCTGCACAACCAGATCCGTGTGATCCAGTACCTCTTCGAATACTTTCTGATCGCACTGGACCTGCCGCCGATCGCCTTTGAGTGAGGGGGAGCCCGGGCGAGCCATTCCCGCATAAACTGCCGCCCGGCAACAATTTGCTGATAACGACACGATGAACTGGCTGTTGCGGCGCCTTCTGGCGCTCTGGGTGCGATTCAAGGTTCGTCCGGACGATGTGGGGGCGCGGCTGCATGGCCGGAACAACCCCGTGTGCTACGTGCTCGAACGGCGCAGCGTCATGGACCTTTCGGTCCTGCAGGACGCCTGCGTCCGGCTGAAGCTGGCGCGGCCGCGCAAGCGGCTCATGGAACGAGGCAGGGACCTCCGCTCGTTTTTTTACCTGAGCCGGCCCCGGGGCTTCTGGGACGAACGTCTGGATCGCCGGCCGCCTCCGCAGCTTGCGCAGATGATCGAAGCCCTGCGCGCGAGCCCTCAACTGGACATCGACCTGGTACCCGTGGCCGTTTACTGGGGCCGCGCTCCGCAGAAGGAAGGCTCGTGGTTCCGTCTGCTGTTCGTGGAGGACTGGGCCCTGACCAGTCGCGCGCGCAAGCTCATGCAGGTGCTGTTCAACGGCCATAACACCATCATCGAGTTCGACGATCCGATCTCCCTGCGGAGCCTCCTCGGCGAAGAAATCGGAGTGGCCGTGCGGGGGCGCCGGGTGGCGCGGGCCCTGCGCATTCTCTACGCCAAGCACCGGGCCGCCCGCATCGGCCCTGATCTGTCTCATCGTCGGACAATCGTGACCAGCGTGCTGCGAACCCGGGCCGTGCGCGCCGTGGTTGCGCAGGAAATGCGCGAGAAGAAGCTTTCCCGCCATCTGGCCATCCTGCGCGCAAAGCGCTTCGCGGAAGAGATCGCGGCCAACTACTCGCATGCCTTCATCCGGTTCATGGAACGGGCGCTGGCCCGATTGTGGAACCGCCTTTACGACGGCGTCGAGTTCGGACACGTCGACACGCTCGAACGCACGGCTGAGGGCAACGAGATCGTCTACGTTCCCTGTCACCGCAGCCACATGGACTATCTGCTGCTGTCATACGCGATCTACGTGAACGGTTATGCCATTCCGCACATCGCCGCGGGCATCAACCTCAACCTGCCGATCGTCGGTCGATTTCTGCGCAAGGGCGGCGCGTTCTTCATCCGGCGCAGCTTCCGCGGCAATGCCCTGTACACCGTGGTGTTCATGAAATATCTCGCAGCCATTATGGCGCGCGGTCATTCGATCGAATATTTCATCGAGGGTGGGCGCAGCCGCACAGGCCGCCTGCTGCAGCCGAAGACGGGGATGCTGTCGATGACGGTGCGCAGTTTCCTGCGCGATCCCGCGCGCCCGGTCGTATTCCTGCCTGTTTACTTCGGCTATGAGCGCATCGTCGAGGGTACGACTTACGTCGGAGAGCTCTCGGGCAAGCCGAAAGAGAAAGAAAGCGTCTTCGGGCTCATTCGCACGCTTCGCAAGCTCAAAGAGCGCTTCGGCAAGGTCCATGTCAATCTCGGGGAGCCCATCCGCCTCGCCGAGGTGCTCGACCGCCACGATCCCGAGTGGCGGACCCGGGCGATCGAGGACGACACCCGCGTTCCATGGATAGGTCGCGCGGTCGATGACCTCGCGGGCATCATCATGCGCAACATCAACTCGGCGGCGGCGGTTACGCCGATCGGCATGCTCGCGGTGACGCTCCTCGCCACCCCCCGTCAGGCGTTGCCGGAGGCGGATCTTCTGCGGCAGATAGATCTGTACCGAAAGCTGCTGCGCGGGTTCCCTTACAGCGACCGGGTCACCGTCACCGAGCTGCCGGGGGCGGAGATCCTCGCTTACGGAATATCCATGCAAGTCATCTCGCGCCAGCCGCACGGCTTGGGCGATATCGTGCGGATGAGCGATGAGAGCGCGGTTCTGGCCACTTACTACCGCAATAACATTCTGCACCTGTTCGCCATGCCCTCGCTCGTGGCCTGCGTGTTCGCAAGCAACGCGAGGGTTCGCACGGACGACATCCAGCGCCTCGCGTGGCGGATTTATCCGTATATCGCGGCTGAGTTGTTTCTGCGGTGGAGCGAGGATGAGCTGCCGGGTGTGGTGAAGGGAGTGCTCACGTGCCTCGAGCAACATGGGCTGATCGAATGCGATGCCGACCGGAGCGAGTGGCACCGCCCCCCGCCGACCTCCCTCAAGGCGATGCAGCTGTCGCTGCTGGCGCAAGCGACGATTCAGACGATCGAGCGCTATTACCTGGCCATTGCGCAACTCGTGAAGGCCGGCAGCGGGCAGATCAGCCAGTCCGTTCTCGAGGAGCGCTGCCAGCTGACCGCGCAGCGCATGGCCCTGCTCCATGGGCTGAACTCGCCGGAGTTCTTCGACCGCACCATGTTCGAGAATTTCATCGACCTGCTGCGCAGCCGCCAGGTCATCCGCAACTCGAGCGCCGGCAGGCTGGAGTTTGACGAGGTGCTCATGCGCGTGGCGGCGGACGCACAATTCGTCCTCAGCGAGCAGCTTCGCCACAGCATCCTGCAGGTCACGCACGGTTAAACCCCGCCCGTAGCCAGTAACTTGCCGGCTCGCGGCGCCCGGTCGTAGACTGCGCAGCGCCGGCTCTATCGGTTTGGATCGACAACAAGAAAGAATTCGCGACAGGCGCGACCCGATAGGCGGCGAGCACGTCAACGGAAGTCACGAACGGATGCGGGCGGCATGCCCGGATCGAAGGACGGTCGTCCTGCCGATCCAGGGCCCGCCAGGCGGGGGGGGGGGACATGAGGAAAGTTCAAGTAGGGCGGCGCCGTGCATGCGCGGCGGTGCTGGTCGCTGCGTGCCTGGGATGGAGCGGCTCCGAGCCCGCGCACGCCGTCGGATTCAAAAGTGCGTCCGGCGATCTGACCGGCAGCTGGGATACGACGCTCAGTTTCGGTCAGGGCTGGCGGGTCTCGGGTCAGGACTGCCGCCTCATAGCCAGCGCGGATGGCGGGTGCGGCCGCTCGCCCAACATCGACGACGGCGATCTCAACTACGCCAAGGCAGATGTGTTCAGCCGCGCGTTGAAGGCAGTCACGGAGGTCTCGGTCAACTACAAAGACACGCTGGGCGCCTTTGTCCGGGGCAGCGGCCTCTACGATTTCGCAGTGATGGACGGGTCCACGCGCCGCACTCCGCTGTCGCATGAGGCGAAGGATCTCGTCGGCAGCTACACGCGGCTCCTCGATGCCTTCGGTTTCTGGCGTTTTCATCTGGGCACGCTGCCTTCCGAGCTGCGGCTCGGTAATCAGGTCGTGAGCTGGGGGGAGAGCACCTTCATTCAAGGTGGCCTGAACACGGTCAATCACTTCGACGTGTCCGCGCTGCGCGTGCCCGGATCCGAGCTCAAGGAAGCTCTGATGCCGGACCCGATGGCCGTGTTCAATCTGCAGCTCAGTGACCATGTGAGCAGCCAGTTCCTGTATCTCTTCAGCTGGCATGACACGCGGCCCGAGCCCGCCGGATCCTACTTCAGCACCAACGATTTCGGAGTGCCCGGCGGCCAGCGCGTGCAGCTCGGCTTCGGCGAGTTCTCCGATCAGGGCGTGGACTTCCGTCCGCTGGGGGGTGCGCTCACCCCCGGCTTCGAGACTGTCGCGCGCCTGCCCAATCGCACCCCACGCGATGCCGGGCAGTACGGCGTCAACTTCAAGTTCTATCTGCCGAATTTCAACAACGGCACCGAGTTCGGGCTGTACTTCCTGAACTATCACAGCCGGCTGCCGGTGATTTCCGCCGTCACCGGGACGCAGGCCGGTGTTGGCAATGCGTTCGGAGCGCTCAATGCCGTAGGCGCGGCCGCGCAGGCGCTTGCCGCCGGCCTGCCGTATGCCGCGGCGGTTGCGACCGGCGCTGCCGTAGGCGCGCAGCAGGCCGCGAAAAATGGCGGCAACCTGAGCGCAGCGCTCGCCCAGCAGTACGCCACGATCGGAGCCAACACGCTGCGCGCGGGCGGAGATGTGACGGCGCAGGCCACGAACATCGCAACCAGCGAGTACGCGAAGACAGCCGGATATTTCGCGCAGTTTCCGGAAAACATCAGGATGATCGGCGCGTCGTTCAACACGCAGGTCCAGAAGACCGGTACCGCGCTGCAGGGCGAAGTGACCTATCGCCACAACGTACCCCTGCAGTTTGACGACGTGGAGCTGTTGTACGCAGCGCTCACGCCGTTCGAATCCGGCATAGCGAATCTGCGCGGCACGCCGCTTCCGCCCACCTGCCTGCCGGGCGCGGGCGCCACGCTGACCCGCTGCAATCAGCTCGGCGCCTATGGAGTCAATCAGGAAGTCAGGGGCTGGGGCCTGCATGACATGTGGCAGGCGCAGTTCACCGCGACGCAGAGCTTCGCGGGCGTGCTCAAGGCCTCGCAGCTGATCCTGGTGTTCGAAAGCGCGGTGGATTTCGTACCTGACCTGCAGAACAAGAACACCGGCGGACCCGTCGGACTCGGACTGCGTTACGAAGCTCCCGGCACCGCTGTCAGCGGCAATGCCGCCCTCGCGGGGTTTCAGTTCGGCACGGTGGAGCCGGGCAATCGCTTTCCGGACCGGACCTCATGGGGTTATGTCCTGGCCGGCCGGCTCGAGTATCCCAACCTGCTCGGCGCCTGGAACATTCTGCCCAACTTCTCGTGGCAGCATGACGTCAACGGCACCTCACCCGGACCCGGCGGCAACTTCGTCCAGGGTCGTCATGGGCTGACCCTCGGCATCGGCGCCAACCTTCAGTCGACGTGGGGCGTCGACGTGTCGTGGGCGCAGTTTGGTGGCGCCGGCCAGTACAACCTGCTAAACGATCGCGACTTCGTCGAAGCCAGCGTCAAATACTCGTTTTGAAGCCGCGAGGCGCGCCATGCGGAAAGGGAAGGGTTGAAATGAAGACATTCAGCGGATTCGCGGCGGCGGCGCTGCTTCTGGCCGGATCGGGGTGGGCCGGCTCGTCGTGGGCGGCCGTGAGTCCGCAGGACGCCGCGCGCCTCGGCGCGGATCTCACGCCACTGGGCGCTGAGAAAGCCGGCAACACCGACGGCACCATTCCCGAATGGACCGGCGGCATCAGGTCCCCCGCCGAGGCCGGCTTTCCGAACTACCGTACCGGAGAGCACCACCCCGACCCCTACGCGAGCGACAAGCCGCTTTTCACGATCACGCCGGCGAACCTGAGTCAGTACGCCGCGAAGCTCACGGAGGGTCACAAGAAGCTGCTGCAAACGTATCCCGACTACAAGATCGTCGTCTATCCGGCCCACCGCAGCGCGGCGCAGCCGCAGCGAATCTACGATGCGACGAAGCGTATCGCGACCACGGCGAACCTCGTGCCGGGCGGTAACGGGGTGACCGGGGCGGCCGAGGGCATCCCGTTTCCGATTCCGAAGCAGGGCATCGAGGTCTTCTGGAACCATGTGCTGCGCTACCGGGCGGATGCCGTTTTACGCAGCTACGGCCAGGCGCCCGTGACGGCGGGCGGCAGCTACACGCTCGTGCAGTTCAAGGAAGACACAATGATCCAGTATTCCCTGCCGGGTGCGACCGAGGCGGGCCTCAACAACATCATCGCCTACTTCATTCAGGAAACCACGCAGCCCGCGCGCCTGGCAGGGGAGATCCTGCTGGTTCACGAGACGCTCGACCAGACGAAGGAGAACCGCCGGGCCTGGATCTATAACCCCGGCCAGCGCCGCGTACGCCGCGCTCCCAACGTAGCCTTCGACAATCCCGGCACGAATGCCGATAACCTGCGCACGTCCGATCAGCTGGACATGTACAACGGCAGCCCCGAGCGGTACGACTGGAAGCTCATCGGGAAGAAGGAAATCTACGTTCCCTACAATTCCTACAAGCTGCACGGCGGTGGCCTGAAATACGCCGATGTTCTGAAAAAGAACCACATCAACCAGGATCTCGCGCGTTACGAGCTGCATCGCGTGTGGGTCGTCGACTCGACCCTGAAGCCCGGCACGAGTCACCTTTACAGCCGGCGCACTCTGTATGTCGACGAGGATTCCTGGCAGATTCTGGCGGTCGACTGTTACGACCGGCGCGGGGAGTTGTTTCGCGTGCAGGAAGGGCACGTCATCAACTACTACGAGCTTCCGGTCCTGTGGACGACGCTCGAGCTCGTAATGGATCTGTCGAACGGCCGCTATCTGGCGCTGGGGCTGCAGAACGAAGAGCCCAGAACCTATGACTTTACGATCAAGCGCACGCCCGCGGACTACCAGCCCAACGTGCTGCAGTTGAGAGGGGTCAGGTAGAGTTGGAGCAGGCGGGAAGTCGAGCGCGTCCTTTGCATCGTGCCGCAACGGGACGAGCTCGATCCGCTGTCCTTCATTCGCCGGCGTCGCTGCGTCCGGGCATGACTGGACCTTTGATCCGCGCAGTGTGCTGCGCCAGCGTCCTGCTGGTCGCCCTTGGGGTTGGGCCGCGGGCGCAAGGGGAGCCGCGTTTACCAAACGCCAGTGTCCCGACGACCGAGCACCCCCCCGCCTTGTTCTCCGAGCCGGCGCGCCTTGCCTCTCGCACGCTGTTGATTGCGTTGGCCTCTGCGGGCGAGCGACTCGTGGCGGTGGGGGATCGCGGCCACATCTTGTTGAGCGATGACAAAGGACACACGTGGACGCAGGCCGAGAGCGTGCCCACCCAGGCGCTGCTTACGGGCGTGTGCTTCGCCGATACACGGCGGGGGATCGCTGTCGGACACGACGAAGTGATCCTGACCACCGCGGATGCGGGGCGCACTTGGAACCGCGCCCACTACGCACCCGAAGCGCAGCAGCCGCTGCTGGATGTGTGGTGCGGGCAGGGAGGGCGCGCGATCGCGGTCGGCGCCTACAGCGCGTATTTCAGCACCGAGGATGGCGGCGCGACTTGGGAGGAGGGCAAATTCGAAGCGCAGCCGGTGCGCGTGCCGGTTGGAGAAGCAAAGGGAACGAGGGCTTCGCACGCAAGCGTGGCGACCTCGTCCTCTGCCCTACTGCCGGAGGCCAGGCGTGGCGCCGCTGATAAAGCTGCCGCAACGCAAGGTGTCGCAAGCGCAGGTGCCGCGGCTGCGGGCGCTGAACCTGCCGACAACATTGGCGGCGGCTTTCATCTGAATCGCATCGTCGCGTCCTCACCCTCGAGGCTGTACATCGCGGCTGAGGCCGGCCACCTGTACCGCTCAGGCTACGGAGGCGTGGACTGGGTCGAGCTTCCATCGCCGTATGAAGGGTCCTTCTTCGGCGTGTTGCCGCTCGCTGGTGACGCATTGCTGGCGTACGGCCTGCGTGGCAATTTGCTGAGATCGGAAGATGCTGGCCTGACCTGGCAGCGAATCCCAACGGGCACTGTAGCGATGCTCGACGGTGCCGCGACAATCGGAAACGAGGGGGCGCACGACGCCGTGGCCGTCGTCGGGCTCTCAGGCATCCTGCTAGTGAGCCACGACGGCGGCAAGTCCTTCGCGCTGAAGCAGCAGACAGATCGCAAAGGTCTGTCCGGGGTGCTCGCGGTAGGGGCCGGCACCCTGGTGACGGTCGGCGAGGGCGGAGTGAAGCTCATTGCTTTAACAGCCACACCGACAGCAGCCAGAGCCGCCACTGCCGTAGCAGATGGTCCGCCGAAGGAGTCTCGGTGAGCGCGGCCAGCGGAAATGTTGCCACGGCTCGTCTCGAGCGGCTCATTTTTGGTCATCGCGCGCTCATTCTCGTTCTTTTTTCGCTTATCACCGCCGGAATGCTCATCGTGGCGGTGCGCGGCCTGCACATCGACGCGTCGTTTACCAAGCAACTACCTACGCGCCATGAGTACATGCGCACGTACCTCGATCCAAACGTCGCGGAATTTCGAGGTGCGAATCGGGTGCTGATCGCCCTGGTGGCGCGCGACGGCAACCTATTTACGCCCGAATTCTTCAATGCGCTCCGCAAGGCCACTGACGAAGTTATCGTCATGGACGGCATCGATCGCGGCAGCGTGCAATCCCTATTCACCCCTAACGTTCGCTACCTGGAGGTCGTCGAGGACGGCATCGAAGCCGGCAATGTCATTCCAGCGGACTTCAAGCCGACACCGGAGGGCATGGCGCGGGTGCGGGATAACATCCTGAAGGCCGGTATCGTCGGCCGCCTCGTCGCGAACGATTTCTCGGGTGCGCTCGTGAGTGCGATCGTTCTCGAACACGACGCACGGGGTCGCCCAGTCGATCCGATCCGCGTGGCTCACGACCTGGAACAAAAGGTCCGCGATCGAATCGCCGCTTCATCGATAGACGGACGAGTTCGTGGCGGCCCCGGTGTTGATGTCCACATCATCGGCTTCGCGAAGGTGATGGGTGACATAGCGGACGGCGCTCTGTCGGTAGTTGCCTTCGCCGCCATTACGCTGGTACTTACACTGCTCGCGGTGTGGCTGTACTGTCAGTCGTTCCGGGTCGCCCTCGTGCCCGTGGTCTGCTCCGTGATTGCCGTTATGTGGCAGCTTGGCGTACTCGTGCTGCTTGGCTATGGCATCGATCCTCTGGGCTTGCTCGTGCCGTTTCTGATTTTCGCCATCGGTGTAAGCCATGGGGTGCAGAAGATCAGCGCCATAGGTCATGCCGCTCTGGCTGAAATCGATTGCGTGGAGGCCGCACGCGGTACCTTTCGCCTGCTGCTGGTGCCTGCGATCATCGCGCTGCTGGCCGATCTCGTCGGTTTCATCACGATTCTGCTCATCCCGGTGGAAGTGATCCGCGAAATGGCGATTACTGCGAGCATCGGCGTCGCGATCGTCATCCTCACCGACCTCGTCCTGTTGCCGGTGCTTGTTTCCTACATCAGTTTCGACCCGCCCTATCGGGCTCGCGTCGCGCGGCGGCACAGAAATCTGGCGGCGCTCTGGCACGGGCTGGCGCGGATTTCCCACCGCGGTCCGGCACTTCTTGTCATCATGATCGCGGTGATCCTCGCGTTTCTCGGGTGGTGGAAAGGTCGCGAAACGCCGATCGGAGACACGCAGGCGGGCGTGCCCGAACTGCGTCCGCATTCACGCTATAACCTCGATAGCGACGTCATCACGTCGAAGTTCTCGATCGGGGTTGACGTACTCACGGTCATCGTCGAATCCAAAGAGCCGATCTGCGTGAGTCATGACCTGATGACCGCGGTCGATCGTTTCGCCTGGCATATGCGCAATGTCGAAGGAGTACAGGACGTCCTCACGCTGCCGTTCGTCGCCAAGGTAGCAATTGCCGGCTGGAACGAGGGCAGTCTCAAGTGGCGCAGCATTCCGCGCGAACAGGCGCAGCTCACCCAATCGACGCGTTACATTGAAACGAGCACCGGCCTGTTGAACGCCGAATGCAACATCGTTCCCGTGATGATGTTTCTCACGGATCACAAGGCGGGAACCATAGAGCGCGTGATCGCCGCCGCAAAGCGGTGGCGCACGGAGAATTCCGTCCCCGGAGCACGGTTCGAGCTCGCCACCGGCAACGTGGGAGCCATGGCAGCCACCAACGAAACCGTACAAGCCAGGCAGCTCTGGATCCTCGCCGGCGTCTTTGCCACCGTCATCGTCATGTGTCTCGTTACATTCCGTTCGCTATTGGGAATGATTCTGGTGGTTCTGCCGCTCGCGCTGGTGTCGGTACTCGTTTATGCGGTAATGGCCCTCGTCGGCATTGGCCTGAAGGTGTCGACGTTGCCCATGGTGGCGCTCGGTGCTGGCATCGGCGTCGACTACGGCATCTATCTTTTCAGTCGCATGCAGGAGTTCCTGCGTCAGGGCCTTTCGGTCAAAGACTCCTACGAACGCACACTGCAGGTAACGGGCGCCAGCATCATCGTCACCGGCGTCACACTCGCCATCGGCGTAGCCACATGGGTCTTCTCACCCTTGAAGTTCCAGGCCGACATCGGCGTCATGCTCACCTTCATGTTCCTCGTCAACATGCTCGCCGCGATCATTCTTCTACCAGCGCTGGCGACCTGGCTCATCCAGCCTGCTCCGCGCGCCGCTTCGGTCGCGGCCAGCTAATTCTCAATCCCCCGCTGCCGGAGCCGGAAGCGCGAACTTGCACGGGGGTGGCGCGGTGGCTCTACTATTGCGCGGTCGGGATCGCCGACGCTTCAGATGGCTGTTCCATGAACGTCGAAGAGTTTCGTCGCTTCGGTCACGAGCTGATCGATTGGATCGCGGACTATCGTGAGAAGGTCCAGCGTGGCGACCTGCCGGTGATGACGCGTGTGGCGCCCGGGGCGGTCAAGGCGGAGCTGCCTGCGGCGCCGCCTGATGCACCGGAGCCTTTTGAGGCCGTGATTACGGATCTGACGAAGGTCATCCTGCCGGCGTGCTCGCACTTTCAGAGCCCGCGCTTCTTCGGCTATTTCCCGGCCAACAGCTCGCTGTCGGCCGTGCTCGGCGATTATGTGAGCACCGGGCTCGCGCAGCTCGGGCTCAACTGGCAGGCGAGTCCGGCGCTGACGGAGCTCGAAGAGATCACGACAGACTGGCTGCGGCAGATGGTGGCCCTGTCCCCCGCCTGGAGCGGTGTGATCCAGGACACGGCTTCGACCTCGACGCTGGTGGCTCTCCTGTGCGCCCGCGAGCGCAGCACCGATTACGGGGCCGCCCGCGGCGGCTTGCAGGACAGTGAGCAGCCGCTCGTGGTCTACGCCTCGAGCCAAAGCCACAGCTCGATCGACAAAGCCGCGTTGCTGGCGGGCTTTGGACGCAACAACATCCGCGTCGTCGCGGTTGACGACCGCTACGGCATGCGCGCAGATGCCCTGGAAGAGGCAGTCAAGGCCGACCGGGCACGTGGTCTGAGGCCGTGCGCGGTGGTTGCGACGATTGGTTCCACCGCAACGACCTCTGTCGATCCTCTGGCGGACATCTCCAGGGTGACCCAGGCACACGGTCTTTGGCTGCACGTGGATGCCGCAATGGCCGGCTCGGCGATGATCCTCCCGGAGTGCCGTCCTCTGTGGAACGGCATCGAGCAAGCCGACTCGCTCGTCATCAATGCCCACAAATGGCTCGGCGCCCCGTTCGACTGCTCGGTCTATTTTGTGCGCGATCCCCAGCATCTCGTGCGAGTGATGTCGACGAATCCCAGCTACCTGCGCACCGCCGCCGATGCTCAATCAAAAAATTTCCGCGACTGGGGTATTCCCCTGGGCCGGCGCCTGCGCGCGATGAAGTTATGGTTTCTGATACGGGAGCAGGGCGTCAGGGGTTTGCAGGCCCGCATCCGCAGGGACATTGCCCACGCCCAATGGTTCGCAGCTCAGGTCGATGCGGCTCCCGGCTGGCTGCGCCTCGCACCGTCGCCGTTGCAAACAGTGTGCGTCCGCCACGAGCCGTCCGGCCTGAGCGACGATTCGCTGGACACGCACACGCTCGCGTGGGTTCGCCGTATCAACGAGTCCGGTAAGGCTTACCTCACCCCGGCGATGTTGGATGGGAGATGGATGGTCAGAGTGTCGTTCGGCGTCGAGGCGACGGAGCACGAGCACGTCGCTCAACTATGGAGTTTGATGCAGGAAGAGGCAGCGCGGGGCTGACTAGGAGCGGTTGCCGAAATAACCAAAACCGCGTGCCATCAGCGGTGCGCAGAATAGAATCACCACGATTGCGGTGAGCTCGAGCATCAGGCACATTCGGGCGCGCCTGATCTGCTCTGCCGACATCTCGGGCGTGGCGCCTTCCCGCAGTGCCTTGCTCCACGATAGAAACAACACCGTGGGGTAGATCGAGATCACTCCGGCGGCCAGGAACGCTATGAGCTTCGTGAGAAAAAAAGCATTGGCGAAGTAATACCCGCCGCCCTTCTCGAAGTAGACGGCCCGCAGCAATCCCACGACCAGCAGGACGCCGGCGGCGATTCCGAAGACCATGTCGGCGCGTTGGATCCTGCGCGCCTGTACGACAGCCAACGGCGGCTTGAACAGGGAGACTTCGACAGCGAGCGCAGCCACCAGGGTGAACGCGGCCAGGTGGTGCACAAACGCCAGCAGGGCGGGCAGATACATTGCAAACTCCTTTTGGAAGTCCGCGGCAGGCCGCATGGACCGCCGCGCGGCGCAGGCGGATGTCGCAAGCGCAAGTTAGAGCAGGTCAGTCGTCGTGCGTTCCCCGTCATCAGCGAGTTATCGCGGGCGTCCTCGTCTTTTCCAAATCCGTTTAGTTCAGTCTTCCCAACGGACCTGCTTGCGCCGCTGCTTGGTGCGCTGCTGGTGGACCTTGTGGTCCAGCCGCCGCTCGCGCGAGGCCTTGGTGGGTTTCGTGGCCTTGCGCGTTTTGGGCGCAACGAGAGCGCGCCGGATGAGGTCCGCGAGCCGCTCGAGCGCTTCGCGGCGATTCTGGTCCTGCGAGCGTTGGTTCCTGGCAATGATGAGAATCGCGCCGTCGTCCGTGAACCGTCGCCCCGCCAGCACGCGTAGGCGGTTCTTGACGGCCTCCGGCAACGCCGCGCTACCGGCCATGTCGAACCGCAACTGCACGGCCGAGGAGACCTTGTTGACGTTCTGGCCGCCCGGTCCGGAGGCGCGCACGAAGGCGAACGACAGGTCCCCGTCGGGGATCACGACATTCGCGGAGACCTCGAGAGCCACATTCAATCCTCACCGAGAGGATCGGCGTCCGCCGGCTTGGCGCCGGACTGTGCGCGGCCGGCCGTGAGCGCCGGCGGCCGCTCGAGCATGCGCAGCTCTCGCTGTGCGACCGGGATCTTCACCCCGTTGGCACGGAAGATCTTCCAGATCGCGCGATTCACGTCCGAGCGCACGTTGTTGACGCCATTCATCGGGTCCGCAATCCAGAAGCGCACTTCGATGCGCATGCCGTAATCTTCGAAGGCCATGAGGCGCGTCACCGGTGGCGGATCCTTGAGGATGCGCGGGTGGTGCTCGACCGCCTCGAAGAGCAGCTTCAGTCCGATCTCGGGGTCATCGTCATAGCTCACCATGACCGGCAGCCGGATGCGCACCCGCTGATCCGAGTAGCTCCAGTTGATCACCGAGTTCGTGATCAGATTCTGGTTCGGAACGAGCGTTTCCACGCCATCGCGGTCCCGGACCACGACGTAGCGGCCGCGCAGCTCCTGTACCCAGCCGAAGTTCTCGGTGCTCGTACCGGTGTGGCCCGTGAAGCTGATGACGTCGCCGGGCTTGATGGACTTGTCCATCAGGAGCACGAAGCCGCTCACGAAATTGCTTGCGATCGACTGCAGGCCGAAGCCCAGGCCCAGGCCGATCGCGCCGGTCAGCACGTTCAGCGTAGTCACATCGACGCCGGCGGCGTTGATGCCGAGCATGATTCCGAGGCCGACGAGGAAAAAATACGTGAATTTCGAGATGCCGATGCGGGTCGAGACCGCCAGCTGCTCGAGCCGCATGACGCGGCGCTCGAAAGCACGGGCCACGAGGCTCGTCACCACCACGAACGCCGTGACGATCACGAGGCCCTTGAGCAGCGCCCAGAGACTGAACTGTGTTTTGCCGGGAATGAGGTTGATGCGGTTGAGCGTGGTCTCGACCTTGTCGAGCCAGCCGACCAGCGAGAACCCGATCGTCAGCCAAAGGACGAAAGTAATCCGGTTTTCCCAGCCCCGGATCCAGGAGTCCGGCCCGAGCATGACCCGCAGCAGGTAAACGCCCAGGCGCACGAGCACCAGCGCGGTAGTGAGCTGCAACGCGGTGTCCACCGCGGTGGTGGGCGTGCCTAGCATGGCAAGCACCGCTCGAACGACCAGCAGCACGATGAGGGCGACCAGGAATGGCGCCAGGATCACGGTTCCTTCCAATACCCGCAGCTGCCACACGTCCGAGCGCGCCGGTGCGGAGTCCGTCAGGTAATTCTTATGCCAGGTCCGCGCCACATGGGCACCGGCGAGCGCAATGAGCCCGGCGAGGACGATTGCGATGACCTCGGTCAGGATCTGCGGCGATGTCAGCCTCAGAAAAACGCCTTTGAGGGCGTTGTCGGCGTTATCCATCAGGCATTGAGATCCGGGATCAGCTCGCTTTCCAGGCGCGTGATCTGATCCTTCAACATGAGCTTGCGCTTCTTCAGGCGCTTCAGCTGCAGCTCATCGGTGTGCATGTCGAGCGTCAGGCGAGAGATCACCTCGTCCAGATCACGATGCTCTATACGCAGCTGCCGCAGCTTTTCTACGTTGCGGAACAGCTCTCGGTCGACGTTGTCTTCGATTTCCGCCATGGCGGGTAACGCCTGCGGTCTCCCATAGGCTCTGAACGGCCTGCGACCCTCGGCCGCGCCGCTTAGCTTAGCGGACCGGCGGGGGCAGCGCCACGGGAGGTATGATACGCGCCCATGCCAGCCGCCGTTGAAAAGCCCGATTGGGGCCATATAGATACCGTTCTGCTGGATCTCGACGGAACGCTGCTCGACCTGGCGTTCGACAACCACTTTTGGCTGGAGATCGTGCCGGCCGCCTATGCGGCCTCCCGACTGACGACGGTCGAGGCGGCGCGCAGCCAGATCGCACCCCGATTTCGCGCCTGCGAGGGCACGCTTCCCTGGTATTGCATCGAGCACTGGAGCCGCGAGCTCGATCTGGACATCGTGGCACTCAAGCAGGCCAACACGGCCCGGATCGCCTGGCTGCCGGGCGCGCAAGAGTTCCTCGAGGGGTTGCGGGCGCGCGGAAAGAGGCTGGTCCTGCTGACGAACTCGCATCCGCGGACATTGCAGATCAAGGACGAGATCACCGGCGTCCTGGACTATTTCGACGCCGCGTTCAGCTCACACGAGTTCGGAGCACCGAAGGAAGAGGCGCACTTCTGGGAGGCAGTCCGGGCCGTGGAGCCGTTCGACCCGCGGCGGAGCCTGTTCGCCGACGACAGTCCGGCGGTGCTCCGAGCGGCGCAAGCCGCTGGCATTCGGTGGATCTACGGCGTTAGTCGCCCCGACTCCTCGCAGGGCGCCCGTGAGCACAGCAACGTTTCAGTGGTGGATGCGGTCAGCGACCTCGTCCCCCGGCCTTGCTAGGAGGCCGCCCGCTGCGTCCACCGGGACGACCGCCGCCACCGGGGCCTGGGCGCCGGCCGCCCCCGCTGCCGCCTCCACCGTGCCCCTGGAAGCGTGGGCGGCGCCCTTCGGGTGCGTCGCCTTGCAGAAGCGACGTCGCGAGCACTTCCGGCGCGATCTGGGACGAGGGGATCTTGTGGCCCAGATAGTCTTCGATCTCGGGAAGGGACACCGCGTATTCCTCGCAGGCGAAGCTGATTGCATCCCCTTCGGCGCCGGCGCGAGCCGTGCGGCCGATGCGGTGAACATAGTCCGCCGCGTCCTGCGGCAGGTCGAAGTTGAACACGTGGCTCACATCGGGAATGTGCAGTCCACGGGAAGCGACATCGGTTGCTATCAGTACCGCCAGGTCGCCGTTATGGAAGTCGCGCAGGAAGCGCAGCCGCTTGTTCTGCGGTACGTCGCCGGATAGCGCCTGCGCGTGAAAGCCATTCGCCTTGAGTGTGCTTTCGAGCCGCTCGGCCGCGCGCTTCGTGTTCACGAAGATCATCGTGCGGCGCGCCTCGTGCTGCCGCAGCAGCCCGACGAGCAGCGGGACCTTCTCCTCCATCGCGGGGTAGTACACGAGCTGGCGTACGCGATCGACCGTCATCTTGTCGGGCTCGATGCGTACGAGCTCCGGGTTGTTCATGTGCTCGTAGGCGAGCTCCAGTACCCGGTAGGACAGTGTGGCGGAGAACAGCATGGACTGGCGCTGGTCGGGCGGCGGCAGACGGCGCAGGATGTAGCGGATATCGGCAATGAAGCCGAGATCGAACATGCGGTCCGCTTCATCCAGCACCAGCACCTGCGCATGCCGCAGGTCGAACACATGCTGCTTGTAGTAGTCGATCAGGCGCCCCGGGGTACCGATGAGCACATCGATTCCTGCTTCGAGCTGCTGCCGCTGCTTCTCGTAGTCGACACCGCCGTAGACGACCGCGTGCTTGAGCCCTGTGTGCTTCCCCAAGGTCTCGGCGTCGTGGTGGATCTGCACCGCGAGCTCGCGAGTGGGGGCCACCACGAGTGCCCGGATCGACGTCGGAGTGCGCTTTGGCCCGGCGGGGCGTGTCAGCAGCGACTGGTAGAGCGCGACCAGGAACGCGGCGGTCTTGCCGGTCCCGGTCTGGGCCTGGCCGGCGACGTCCCGGCCCGCGAGGGCGATCGGTAGCGTCTGGGCCTGAATGGGCGTGCAAAGGGTAAAGCCTGCCTCGCGGATGCCTTCCATGACGGGCGCGGCGAGGCCAAGCGATTGGAATGTATGGGAACTAGAGTGTGGATCAGTCATCAAATAGATCTATAGTGGTGGTCGAAAAGGGTGGGCGGGCCTTGCAAATGCGGCCCGGAAGCGCTAAAAAGCCCATAAGACAGCGGGCAGACTTCGCTCGCACCTGCCAGCCAAGTTTCTTTTCCCTAAGGCTCGAGCTCATACTCATTTACGAGTTAGTGTAACCGTTTGACGGGTGTTTCTGGCATGGCTTTCGCTGCCCTGCCGACCCGCGTGATCGTCTTTAAGTCTTCTATCCGAACAAGACAACTCTTTTTTTTCACACACTCTGCATTCGACGGAGGTTGAACCGCGTGAGTAGCCCGCACATCGTGCACACTACCGATGCCACTTTTTCGCAGGACGTCCTGAAGTCCGACAAGCCCGTTCTCCTGGATTT
>JAQGOC010000324.1 GCA_028293805.1 Gammaproteobacteria bacterium | reverse complement strand
CCGCTTCCGGGAACGGCGAGTCGTTGAAGATTTGGGGCGCCGGTGCGATGCCCGGTGCAACGATGAATGTCTCGATACTGAAGCGCCCCCTGAAGTGCTGAAAGGCGTTGCCGTCGTCGTCAGTCTGCACATCGCCCTGATACCAGGCGAGTCCAAACGGCGCCTGGGGCACCTGGATCACAAAGAAGTCGAAATTCGTCTTCGGCGGTAGGCCAGTCGCGAAGACAAACATGTCTTCCGCGGTGCCGTTCGAGATCACTTTGACTTCCGCCTCCGCATGCGGCAGGCAGGCAGCCGCGCCTTTCGACACGACCATATCGAAAGAAATCCGCGGAGACCTGTGCGGACCGTTCGCAAACGCTCCTCCGGTTGTCAGCAAAAGCACGGCCGCGACCGCCGCGACGACGCGTCCTGAGCCCGGGACCGTTCGTAGCCCTTTCGGACAACATGGTTGACGAGCATCAATGGAGCCTGCCAGTGCTGTTTGTTCACTGTCGAGCGTGTACATGAGAACCCTCCTTTGTCGATTGAATGAGGTAGGACTTGAGGCGGGAGCATGATGGCGAGTGACGAGCAGGAGTTCCGTCAAGCGCTTGACACAAGAGAGGCAGGCATTCGGGCTTTCCTCTTTTCGACGCCCCGTAATTTGCCCCGGCGTCACAGTCCTGCTGCCACCGCTTGCCATAGTCGCGCCCCGAAATTGGCAGATTTCGTCCGCATCCTGCGTCAGGAGTGGGCGGGTGCCGGAAGCCAGGGATTTCAGATGAACAATGGGTGTTGGCACGTGGGGGCCGTTCGAGCCACTCACCCTCCTGGCGAATGATGAAGTCAGCCCTACGACTTGATTCTTGCGAGGATTGCCGGCGAGACGGTCTTCTGGCCGACAAAATGTGTGCGAGTCCACCAACGAATGGTTTCTGCCGGGTACCGTGCCACCGCGGAGATTCGCTTCTACGTCAACTAAGGAAGGATGGCTCCGCCCCATGAGCCGATCTGTGAATCAAGCTCAATAAAAAACGCCGCCGGAAGCAACGCGCGAGGGGGTCACGAGCTGAAACCGGCGGCGGTCGTACCGGACGAGGGGGTCACCCGATGTCTCATACGTTGCAATGGTTGTGCCAGCTACGCAAACCTCGCTTTAGCCGTGTCGAACACGCCTTGACGCCTCGAGCGCCCACATGAGCCACCCACGCACTCACCGCGGATGCACCCCTATGGCTCAGGTCCTTCATTCATGCCCATTGAGTGGGCAGAGATCTGTCCAGACGCTCTCCGTCAGGACGTCCTCGAGGCGTAACGACCAGGCTCGTATCCGTGTTGAGCTCAATGGTGCTGCCATCCGGAAGGAGAATCCGTTGTTGCTGTCCGACTACGGTCGAATATGCGCTCTTGACCAAGGGCGGATGGGGCGCGGCGCCGTTAGAATCATGAGTCGTAGACAAGGACGCCGCGAGGCGCGACCAATGGCTGTGGTCGTTGAGCACTATAGCCCCGAGGATGACCAGGCCGGCTGCGGCTGCGGGCGAGACCCCTCCGAGCCGGTTATGTTGCTCTCCCGTGCGGTCACCGCGACGTATTTGCCATCGGGGCTGGAACGGATGCCAAAAGGCCCGGTCTGCACCGGAATGCGCCGGGCAACTTCGACGACGCGGTTGCCGGCAAGCGCGGCACCGAAATCCATGATCGACACGTCCTCAGTCCCGGCATTACCGGAGATAGATAGGTCTTGCCGTCACTTCCACGAGCCAACGCCAGTCCTTCGGGATCGGGCCAACATCCGAAATCTGCCGGATCGACGTCCGAGAGGAATGCCTGACCGGCGGGAATCTGAGCAGGCTCGGCCGGTGAGACAAAGGGCACCGGGAAAGGCGCACAGGCCGCCCTCAACTGGCGCGTTCCCGGACCGGTCAGCGGCATCTCGATCTGCCCGCGAACTCCTCCGGTCCGGCGGTCGATCAAGCCGATGCGGTTTGAGCCGTCCTCGCTGAGCCAGCCTTCCGAATAGCCAGCAACGATCAGGTCGCCGGCGGTGAGGATGCCGACGCCGCCGAACCAGCCGGCGTCGAAATCGTGTTCGAGCGCCGCATCGGTATCGTCGAACTGCCCATCGATCATCTTGTGAACATTCATCACCGCAATGCTGGCTCGCCCGCCGTGCTACAGGAACTCGGCATTCGCGACCCCGCCGTGGTGATTCATGACGAACGCCACTTCCCGGTCCTCACTCAGGACGATGTTCGCCGGATCTCCGAGCGGCGTGCCATCGAGGCGCCGGGGATTCACACAGCGCTCGGCTGACGATCGCGTTGGAGGTGTTGTTGTTCTCAGGCTGCAGAGCTTTGTGCAGATCGATCGCATAAATCCGTGGGTCCCGGCAGCCAGTGGCCAGAATGAACGTGCGACTCTCCTCGCCGAAGGACTCGAGAGTTGCGGACAAAAGGACTACCGCAAGCGTCAAGAGACGCACTGACCGCATCGTAATCATTTAATACCCCTTGATGTTCTTCGATCTTCCGACAAACCCGGTATGCGCCCGCCCAGTGAATCATCTGTTATAGGAACTAGCCCCAGGACCGCCGTGCTGGCGACAACGGCTGCGGCTGTTCAAGTGTACTGTCGGGACACCGGTGACTGTCGCACCCTCCTGATCGTCTAACCTTGCGATAGAGGTGCTCGTCAGCGCACCGCAACCGCTGGCTGCCACCGCAGTTTCGGCCGAGGCAATAACGGCCAATTTCGGCACAGACTCTGGACGGTTGTGGCACCAATTTTGTGCAGCCACGCTCATGGAGCGGCAAATGTGTGCAACTCGGGCAGGCGATGGGGCATTGTCCGCACGCGGCGCTGCGGTTGAAAGTGCCGCTAAAGCAAGGGCGACGCGCTAGCGTCCGCGCGTCGCCCGCTCCGATGGCATGTCATTTGCTTCACCATCCTACAGACGCTCTCGTCGTGCATCACTGCCGATAGGAGCGCCGCTGCCGCACCGCCGACATCGTTTCCGATGATCGCAACGTGCCGGCAGAAGTCGTGCATCAGGGCGAGAAGAATGTAGGACAAGGCTGTAGAGGCCTGGAATACGACACGACTGTCCGCAGTGTGATCATGGACCTCAGCGCCTCGCAGGATGGAGCGGTGCTCCCGGTGGGCATCGCGGGGTGGCATCTACTGCTCGATGAGCTTATTGAACACAACAACACGATCAACACTATGACTCACGCTTTCAGGCATTATCTGTGTTTCGCGATCGTCCTGTGCCTGGCCTGCACCACGAGGCTGCGGGCCGAGACCCCAGCTGACGACGCCTCGCCCGGGGGCTCCTCGCGCGGTACCGATGTCCTCGAAGAGGTAGTGGTAAAGGGTGTGAAGTTGGAAGATCAGGTGAGTCCGCTGCAGCGCCGGGTTAGCTCCGTGCTGGGACTCGAGCTGTCGG
>JAQGOC010000318.1 GCA_028293805.1 Gammaproteobacteria bacterium | reverse complement strand
CAGTCTTTGATCCACTGTCTCGATCTTGCCGGTCAGTTTCTGATCCACCGCGTCGATTTTGTCGGTCAGCTTATGGTCCACGGCATCGATCTTGTCGGTCAGTTTCTGATCCACCGCGTCGATTTTGTCGGTCAGCTTGTGGTCCACGGCATCGATCTTGCCGGTCAGTTTCTGATCAACGTTGTCGATCTTATCGCTCAATCGTCGAACATCGGTTTTTATGTCGGAGACATCCGACAGAATGTGTTCAACGTTCACCTCGAGTCTTGCAATACTCTCTTCCACATGTGTCTCCACTTCAAACAGTAAAGCTGGCATCGCCATGAGAACAAATCCTGGCCCCAAGGCCCGTACCATCTGATGCATATAGTACTACACAAGAAAACAATGTCTAAAACAGAGACACGGAAATCTCAAAGAAATTTATAACGGCAACATGCGGCTGCCGAAGATCATGATTATCCCAACGCACCAAACGAACCTCTTAACACAGAGGTGAGGGCGTAATGATTCGAGGTTGCATATGTGTCAGAGGACGTCAGATGCGGACGCCTCCGCAAAGATCTGGAAATGCGCGGCGCAGTGCACGTATTACCGTCCGATCGGAAGTACGGTCTGATAGTGACGTGCTTCCTGCGCGTAGCTGACCACGCGAATTACGACGGGTAGGGAGCGGTGGGACTCGCGGGTCAGTGAGGTCTGAGATCGCGATGCAGCTGCTCAGAACCAGCTCTAGCGGCGTGGGAAAATGGTGGAAACTTGCTCAAAACACCCGGTCTCGTCGGAAACGTCCGACAGCGTTATGAGCAACGCACCAGTTGGCGACCCTGAGCATTCATGGGCAGACTGGCACGGTAGGTTCGGGATAGTCCTCGAGACGAAGTCCCTCTACCACGGGAAAAAGGGCTGCGTGCGCGGCCCTTTTTCTTCGTCAAGCGCAGCGGCGGCGAGGTTAATCCTTTGCACCCCAAGGACGTGAAGCACATTCGGGAGGTAGTCGAGGCCGCACAGCGCTTCGCTCATGAGTCCGCTTTGGACGGCTGCGATGCATCGGACATCGACGAGATGTCATCAGCACTCGAGAGCGAGCTGAAGCGTCCTCTGCCGAACCTAACGACGCTCTCCACCTACCTGAACTCCATGCGCCGAAGCCTCCGCACGCAACACCACGGCGTCGAAGTGGTGACCCAGCTCGATCTCGCGATGCGAGATGCGGGGATTCCTATTGAGTTATAGACTTGGGCTGGGTGGGGAGGCCGGCCCCGATCGAGCGGTGCAGGAGCTCTTCATGCGCTCACTTCGAGAACAATCTTTCCCTGCGTGTGCCTGTGCTCCAGTCGCTGCATCGCTAGTCCCGCCTCTTCGAGCGGAAACGTGGCCTCGATGTACGGCTTGACCTTGCCGGCAGCGATTAGCTGCCCGATCTCGGCGAGCTCCGAGGCGTTCGGCTGTGCCATGTAGCTCATCGCGCGAGCATGATGCTCCCTGGCTCTCGCCTCGGAGGGTTGTCCTAGCGTAGAGACCAGCGTGCCGCCCTCCTTCAGCACCTTCCACGAGCGCTCCTGCGTTTCGCCTGCCACGAGATCAAACACGAGATCGACGTCGTGCACGACTTCTTCGAACTGATCGGATTTGTAGTCGACGGCCTGGTCGGCACCGAGCATCCGCAGGAAGTCCTTGTCCTGCGCTGAACCCGTGGTGGACACATTTGCGCCGCGTTCCTTCGCGAATTGGATGGCGAAGTGCCCGACGCCGCCCGCGCCGCCGTGAATCAGCACGCGTTGACCCGAGTTGAGCTGGCCGTGGTCGAACAAACCTTGCCAGGCTGTCATCCCGGCGAGCGGCACCGCTGCGGCCGCCACGTGATCGAGCTTTGCGGGTTTCGGTACGCACAGGTCGGCGTTCACAGCCACGTACTCGGCGAAGCCACCGTGTCCCCGGTCGAGCAGGGCATATACCTCATCGCCTGCATGAAAGGCGGTAACTTGACGGCCGCAGCTGACGACAGTGCCAGAAACGTCCCGACCCAACACTACCGGCAACACAGCCTGCTTCGCTGCCGGGTATTTTCCCGATGCCATCTTGTAGTCCACTGGATTTACGCTTGCCGCGTGCACTTTGATGAGGACTTGGACGTCGCCGGGTTGCGGCCTCTCTATCTCCGTCACCCTCAAGGGCGCGACGCCGCCGAATGACTCAGGAAGCACCACCGCCTTCATCGTGGCCATCGCAACCTCCACACCTGTGCACAGCGAGGCAGGATCCGCAGCAATTTTGATTCCGGCCGTCCGGCTTGCCAGGTCCGGTCAGCGCGGCCGTCGACTGAAGCTCCCGGCCCTCGTTACTGCGGACTCTGGCAGCAATGCCATCCCTCATGGGGGGGCGAATCCTTTTGAGGCTCTCAGTCGTCTTCACTATGATCCGCCCTTGCGTAGTCCGAGATCCGGATGCAGGAGACACACAGTGAATGAACTCGAGAGGCCGGTCCTGCGGATGTTCGAAGCCTACAGAGCCGCCGTATTCGCAAAGGATGTGGAGGCGTTCCTCGCCCTCTATGCCCAGGATGTGCAGGTCTTCGACCTGTGGGGCGAATGGTCGTACCGCGGCCTCGAGGCTTGGCGCGGAATGGTGACCGACTGGTTTGGAACGTTGGGAACCGAGCGGGTGGCCGTCGGCTGGGATGATCTGCGAACCATCGTGGCGCAGGATGTTGCCGTCGCCCACGCCTTCGTGAGCTACCAAGGCCTATCCGCTGAGGGCACGGAATTGCGCGCCATGCACAACCGGCTGACGTGGGCGCTCAAGCAGAAAAGCGGCGCATGGAAGATCGTCCACGAGCATACCTCGGCGCCGGTCGACTTCCAGACATCGAAGGTCATTCTCCAGCGCTGACCCAAGCAGGCACTAGCCGATGACATTCAGCTCCAGCAGCGGCTGCTGGAGTTCGATTCTCTCGTACCAGAGCTCCGACAGATCCACGCTGTCGAAGCGGCCGTAGAGAATCAGCTCGGCCAAGCCGCGGCCGACCACCGGCCCCTGTTGCATTCCGTGGCCGGAGAAGCCGTTCATGAAAGCGAAATTGCGAATCCGCGGATGACAGCCGACGATGCCGTTACGGTCGAAGACGTTCATCTCGTAGTACCCCGCCCACGCGCGCTCGAGCTTCGCCGTCTCGAATGCCGGAATGCGTGCCGCCAGGGCGGGCCACAGTACGGACTCGAATCCCTCGTACTCGGGTTCCAGGGGCGCCTCATCGGGATCCTCGCCAGGGGCGATTCCCGCGATGAAACAGGCGCCTTCCGGCCGGATCCAAAAACCGGATGGATCGATGAGCAGGGGAAACGGCTTCATGATGGTCCGGCATGCGACGACATAAACCGTGCGCCGGCGCGCAAAAACCGGCAGCTCCAGACCCGCGAGCTGCGCGATCGAGCGCGCCCACGGACCTGCCGCGTTGACGAGGTGCCCGCAGCGGATCCGCGAGCCATCGGCAAGTCCGACCGTCTCGACCCGAGGTCCGCGCACCTCCAGTTCCTGCACCTCCCCCCGGATGAATTGCACGCCCTGGCTGCGCGCCTTGCGCGCGAAGGCCGTGAGCAACGAGTAGCCATCGAACCAACCTTCACCGCTCAACCCGAGCGATCCCGCGGCAATGTCGGTCGTGTCGAGCCAGGGGAAGCGGCTCTTGAGCTGCGCCGGATCGAGCAGTGCGACGTCGGCTCCATGCGCCATCTGGATCGCCTGGGCCTGCCGCAATGACGCGAGCTCCGGTTGCCGTGCCAGGTAAAGGTAGCCCCCCTCACTCAGGCCGATGTCCGGCTTCCATCCTTCAACCGCCAGAAACTCGTCCGCATGACGCAGGAGCTCGATGCTCGCCTGGGAGATACGAATATTCACAGGCGAAGTGAATTGCTGCCGAATCGAGGCCGCGGACAATGCCGAGGAGGCCGCGGCGTAGGTCGGGTCGCGCACGAAGACGACCACCGAGGCGCGCGGCTCGAAGCGGCTCAACCAATAGGCGAGCGAGGATCCCATGATGCCGCCGCCGACGATGGCGACGTCTGCTTGAATGTCCACCGGATCAGAACGTCAATTTGTGGAGATCGCCGTCCTTGACGATCAGATCCAGATGCTGCCCCTGCTGTTGGAGCAGCGTCAGGTCGGCAAGCGGATCCCCGTTCACCGCAATGAGATCGGCAGCAGCGCCTGCTTTGATGACGCCGAGCCGGCCGCTCTCACCCAGAATCTCCGCGTTGACGAGTGTCGCAGATCGCAGGACATCCAGCGGCGACTGCAGCCGCGCGCGCAGCGTGAGCTCGTCCGACTGATGTGAATGCAACTCACCGAGCAGATCGGTGCCAAATCCAATACGGACGCCAGCACTGCGAGCAATCTCGATACTGCGCATGCCCGCTGCGAAGACCGTGGCCAGCTTTTCCATGCTGAAGGAGCTAAGGCCGAGGGACGCGCCCCGGCTGCGCATGACTTCATAGGTCACGAGTGTAGGCACGAGATAGGCGCGCCGTTCCGCCATCAACCCGGCAGCGGATTCGTCGAGCAGATTGCCGTGCTCTATCGTCCGGATACCGGCCGAGACTGCATGCGCGATCGCGGCAGCGGAGTAGGCGTGTGCCGCGACGTAGGTGCCCCAGCATTTTGCTTCCCGAACGATCGCCGTAAGCTCTTCATGTGTGTACTGAACCGAGTTCAATGGGTCATTAGGCGAGACGACCCCCCCCGATACAAACACCTTCAGATGATCCGCGCCCTGGCGTAACTGCTCGCGCGCCGCGGCCTGTACGTGCGGCACGCCGTCCGCAACGGTGGATATCAGCGGCAGTGCGCTCGAGCACCCGCATGGCTCGTTCGTATCGACTCGCGACCGAAGGTCGCCATGCCCGCCGGTCTGCGAAAGCCCCCGGGCAGCGATGTAGAGTCTCGGACCAACAATCGTTTTTTCCATCACAGCCGTGCGCAATCCCCAGTCGGCGCCTCCCATGTCCCGCACCGTCGTGAAGCCGCGATCGAGGGCACGCCGCAGGAGTTGCGCGGCGCGGCCTGTCATCAGGGTGAGCGGAATCTGCCGGGAGGCCGCTGGATTGGTCTCCGTGAGCACCGCATGAAAATGCGCATCGATCAGTCCGGGCAGGAGTGTTCGACCGGCAAGGTCCACTCTTCGCGCGGTGCTGGATGTGAGGGCGCGGTCCGCCACTTCGACGATCTTCCCTCCGTCGATGGAAATGTGGCTCCCGGGCCGGGCCTCACCCGATTCGAGGTCGAGCAGGCGGGCGTTCTCGAGAATCAACATTGCAGATTATCCGCTGTAGCCGTAGTCGCGAACGGCCTGTTCGCGAGTGATGTAGCCCTGTTTGATATCCCGCGATACGAGCTCGCGGGAACGCCTGTCTGGGCTGCCGAAGCCGCCACCGGAGGCGGTCTTCAGGCGGATCAGGTCGCCTTTCACGACGCGGACTCGCGTGCACATGTCATAGCTCTCCTTCGTCCCGTCACGGTGGATGACCTCGGCTCCGTTCAGTGATCCGGCCTTGCCGCCGCTCATTCCCCACGGGGCCGATTTTGAGCGACTCGTCGCGTAGGTGAGAAAGACCTCATCGGCCGTCACCCGGTAATCGAGTACGACGCCTTTGCCGCCGCGAAACTCGCCGGCGCCGCCGTCGTCGTCGTGAAATGCGTACTGCTCGACTTTCAGCCCGTATCGAGATTCGAAGAGCTCGGTGGGCACGTTGTAGGTCTCGCCGTTAGCAGCGCAAAATTGGCCGTTGTCCCCGTCGCGATCCGCTGCCGCGCCCCAGCCGCCCACGAGCGGCTCGCCGAGGACGAAGAGCTCGCCATTATCGGGGTGCATACCCACGACAAACGTCGCGTTGACGCTGCGCTGATGACCTGCCGGAAGCCGATCCGGCATCACCGGAGCCAGTGCGGCCCACATGACGTCCATCGCCGCGAGCAGCGGTTCGTAATACAGCGAGACCGGTGCGGGCGTCTGCGCCGACACCAGGGTGCCGGGCGGACAGATGACTTCCAGCAGTCGGAAACAGCCGCCATTGGCGGGCAGCTCGGGGTTCGTGATGGCCTTGAAAACGCAGCGCACACCTGTCACGAGACCGGTCAGCGAGCAGTTGATCGGGCCCGCGGCCGGTCCGTCCGTGCCGGTGAAGTCGGCAATCACTTTTTCGGGTGACAGGGTCACCTTTACCTTGATCTTGAAAGGACCGTTGCCGCGCCCGTCGCTTTCGACGATGTCTTCCGCTTCATAGACGCCGTGGGGCAGCTTCGCCAGCTCGTTGCGCGTCATGCGCTCGCCATAGTCGAGAAACCCCGCCATCGCGGCCACCACACTCTCCACTCCGTACCTGGCGACGAGTTCCAGCACCCGACGGGCGCCGACGCGGGCGGCCGCTACGCCGGCGTGCATGTCGCCTATCGTGCTCTCGGGAAGCCGCACGTTGGCCTTGATCACAGCGACCAGGACCTCATTCACCTGGCCGCGGGCGTACAGCTTGACGAAAGGCAGTTGGATGCCTTCCTGATAGATCTCTGTCGACTCCGTCGAGGCAGAGCCGGGTTGTGCCCCTCCGACCTCGGTCCAGTGTGCCTTGTTGACGGTCCACGCAATCAGCCGCTCGCCTACGAACACCGGTACCAGCACCACGACGTCGGAGAGATGTGTACCGCCGCCTTCGTAAGGAATGTTTGCGAGTATCACATCGCCGGGGGCGAGATCGGCGGCCTCGGGATAGTGGACGAGCGCGGACTGGACCGCGGTGTCGAGTGTGGCGAGAAACGCAGCCACGCCATTGCCTTGCGCAATCAGATTCCCGCGTGCGTCCGTCACGCCAACCGCAAAATCCGTCGTCTCGTAGATGATCGGACTCATGCTGGTGCGGATCATGGCATCGAACATCTCGTAGCCGATCGCGACGAGGGCGTCCTTCACGATCTCCTGGGTGAACGGATCCTGGCTCATGTTTCAGCCTCCGGCCGTTGGCGAAGGTGGACGTGGTAATTGCCGTAGTCGTCGACCGTAACGCGCTGGCCCGGCGTCACGACCAGCGTGACCGAGGGCTCTTGAACGATGGCAGGTCCCTCGAACGAGACTCCGGGATCCAGCGCGACTCCGTCATAGACGGTCGCATCGTGTACTCCATGCGCATCGAAGTCGACGCGCCGGGTTCCCATTACCGCAGCCGCGAGGCCCGTGCCGCGCGGGATTTTTTTCGGCAGCTCGGGCTTCGGCACGGCGATGCGCGCCACCAGGTGAAAATTGACGATCTGAATCGCGTTGGGAAGCCGATAGGTGTAGCGCTTCTCGTGGGCCGCATGAAACCGTTCCATCGCGGCACCGATGTCCGCCGCCGGCTCCAGCGGGAGTGGGACTTTGACCGTATGCTCCTGCCCCTGGTAGCGCATGTCGACCAGGTACTCCCATTGAACGCGCTCGCTCGTAACCGCCATGCCGTCGCGCACGAAATTCTCGACGGCTTCGCTTTGCATCTCCGCAAACAGTCCCTGGATCCCAGCAGCGCTCGTGAGCGCGAGCGGCAACAGCCGGGTGCGAAGATAGTCGCGCCGCAAGTCGGTCAGCAGCATTCCCCACGCGGAAAAGACAGCCGAATTGACCGGCACGATGACTCGCGGCACCTTGAGCTCCTCGGCAAGCGAGACCGCATGCATCGGGCCACCGCCACCGAATGCCAGCAGCGCGAAGTCGCGTGGATCGTAACCCTTGTTGGTTGAAACCAGCCGCAGCGCATTCGTCATGTTGGCGTTCGCGATGCGCACGACACCACGCGCAGCCTCGATCGCCGCAACGCCAAGCTTTTTACCGAGCGTCTCGAATGCCCGTGTGAGAGCGTCCCACGCCGGCTCGATCTCACCGCCCGCGAAACTTTTCGGATCGATGCGGCCGAGGAGCAGATTGGCGTCGGTGGTCGTCGGTTCCGTGCCGCCGCGACCGTAAGCTACCGGGCCCGGCAGCGCCCCCGCGCTCTGCGGCCCCACATGCAGCTTACCGCCGGCATCGACCCAGGCGATGCTGCCGCCGCCATTGCCGATCTCCACGATCTCCGACACCGGCGTCTGAATTGGATAGCCGGGCGTGCGTCGCGTGCGCTCCACGAAATATTCGGTCGTGATCCTGACTTCGCCCCGCTCGATCAGGGCGCATTTCGCGGTCGTACCGCCGATGTCGAGCACGATGAGGTTGGTGCTACCCACGAGGGTGCCCAGGTGTGCCGCGGCGAAAATACCGCTCGCGGGCCCGGACTCCACCATCGCAACCGGATTGGCTTTGGCGGTTGCGACGGTGGCTATGCCGCCGTTCGACAACATCATATACGGAGGAGGGCGCATGCCGCCCTCTACGAGCCGTTGCTCCAGCGCCTCGATATAGCGCTTGGCGATCGGATGCACGTATGCGGACAATACCGTAGTGCTTGCGCGCTCATATTCACGCCATTCGCGGCTCAGCTCATGCGAGGCGACGGTGGACACCTCCGGCCATAGCCGGCGCACTTCCGCCGCCGTGCGCGCCTCGTTGGCGGGGTTCAGGTATGCATGGAGGAAGCAGATGGCAACGGACTCCACACCCTCCGCGCGGAATCGGTCCAGGATGGCGGGCAGCGCATCGAGCTCGACCGGAATCTCGATCTCGCCCTTGTAGTTACAGCGCTCCCGCAGCTCCACACGCAGTTGCCGCTCGACCAGCGGTGCCGGTTTGCGGAAATTGAAGTTGAAGAGGTCGGGACGATTGCCGCGCGCGATCTCCAGCACGTCGCGAAAGCCCTGCGTCGTAATGAGAGCCACCCTCGCGCCCTTGCGCTCGGTGATCGCATTGATGACGACGGTCGCGCCATGCGCGAAGAAGCCGAGATCGGCAGGCGCCGCGCCGCCCTTGGCGAGGCAGCGCATGACGCCTGTCTCGAAGTTTGGCGGTGTCGTATCGACCTTCGCGGAGTGGATCGCACCACACGCGCCGGTCTTCTCGTCAACGCTGTAGAACACAAGGTCGGTGAATGTGCCACCGACATCGGTCGCCGCGCGAATTGCCACTCGATACTCTCCGAGGGTCAGAGGCTCAGCCCGTAGTCGCTCTGCACCTGTGCCGGCGTGATGAACCCGTTGTGCAGATCCTCACGGATCCGCTCGATCGGGCGCTTTTTCGGGTCGCCCACGCCGCCCCCGTGTGCCGTGATCATGCGCACGACATCGCCTTTCCTCAGCGGCAGCCCGGCGATCTTGCCGTACGTCTCGGTCGTGCCGTCGGTCCTCAACACCTGCAGCATGTTGGGCGAGCCGGTCTGGCCGCCGTTCATCGACCATGGCGGGTACTTGAAGCGGCCGAAGCTACCGGTCAGCACGAAGTCATCGGTGCGCACCCGGTAATCCATGACGACGCCGCGGCCGCCCCGGTATTCGCCCGCGCCGCCAGCCTCGTTGTGAAAGGCGTATTGCTCGACCAGCACGCCGTAACGCGCCTCTGTGATCTCGACGGGTATATTGTAGGTCTCGCCATCCGCGGCGCTGAACTGCCCCGACTCGACATCCTGGTTGATGCCGGCGCCCCAGCCGCCGACCAGAGGACACACGAGCAGCGCGAATTCCTTCGTATCGGCGTGTGTGCCGGCGAGAATCACCGCGCAGACGGACAGCTGGTGCCCGGCAGTGAGACGCTGCGGCACATGCGGAGCAAGGGCCTTCCAGATCAGGTCGACCGCATACATCTGCGTTTCCCAGTAGGTGGAGACCGGCGCCGGTCTCTTGGCGGTAAACACGGTGCTGTCGGGACAGACTACCTTGACCATCCGGAAGCAGCCCGCGTTGGCGGGAATATGCGGGTTCGTGAGCGCTTTGAAGATCATACGCACCGCCGATACGAGACCGGTGCGTGAGTTGTTGATAGGACCCTGTGCCTGCGGTGCGCTGCCGGTGAAATCGGCGACGAACTCGTCGTCGGTGATCGTCACTTTCACCTGTACCCGCAGAGGCGCGGAGGTGATGCCGTCATCGTCGATCCAATCTTCCGCTGTGAAGACGCCCTTGGGCAGGGCTGCAAGATCCTTCTGGATCATCGTCTCGCCATAGCTGAGCAGCTGCTCCTTGGCCTCCAGTACCGCGTCACGTCCGTACTTCGCGAACAGCTCGACGATGCGCCGCTCGCCGACACGGTTGGCGGCCACGCCCGCCCAGAAGTCGCCCATGGAATCCTTCGGCAGGCGGATGTTCGCGGCGATGATCTCCAGGATCTGCTCGTTGACCGCGCCGCGCGCGATGATCTTGACGCTCGGGACCTGAATGCCTTCCTGAAAGATCTCGGTGGCGTTGGTGGAGAAGCTGCCGGGATTCTTGCCGCCGACATCGACCCAGTGCGCCTTGTTGACGACGAATGCGACGAGCTCGTTCTGATGAAATACCGGCGAGACAAGCCCGAAATCCGACAAATGCGTGCCGCCGCCCTCGTACGGGTCGTTGCTCATGAAGACATCGCCCGGATGGATCTCGCCCTTGCTGCCGAATTTCGCGAGAATGTCCCGCACCAGCGAGTCGATCATCGCCAGGAAGACGGTCGTACCGTTTCCCTGCGTGATGAGGTCCCCGCTCGCATCGGTGACGCCGACCGAAAAATCGAGCGTCTCATAGATGATCGGACTCATCGAGGTGCGCTGCAGGGCGGAGAACATCTCATCGCCGATCGCCTCGAGCGAGCTGCGGATGATCTCGATCGTGTAGGGGTCGGTGGTACTCATAGTGCTTCCTCAGGAGACCTTGACACGCACGTTACCGTATTCGTCCACGAGGACTTTCATTCCCGGCGGCACGACGGTCGTGGCCGCCGGCTCCTCCAGGATCGCGGGCCCGACGAGCTCGGCGCCGGAACCCAGGGCGAGCCGATCGTAAATCGGCGTGTCGACGAGGCCGTGCTGGTCGAAATCGACCTGACGCCGGCTGCGAATTGCGGTGGACGCGGGACCGCGCGCGGCGGGAATCTTCGGCAGCTCGGGCTTGTCGACCAGCGCATAGCCTACGACATGGAAGTTCACGATCTGCACATCATGGGGCAGCTTGTAGGTATAGCCGCGCTCGTGCGCTTCATCGAAACGTGCCCGCGCTTCCGCAAGGCTTTCCTTGGTGAACTGCCCGTCCGGGAACCGAACCTTCACCGTATGCTCCTGCCCCAAGTAACGCATGTCGGCGAAGCGCTCCAGGCGCACGCGCTGCAGATCGATGCCGTCCGCCTTGAATTGCGCAAGGGCATGGTTAGCCATGTCGTCATAGACTTCGGCGATCGCGCCGGGGGAGGAGGTCGTCAGAGGGGTGACCCGGGTGCGAAGGTAATCGCGCCGGAGGTCTGTCAACAGCATGCCCCAGGCCGAAAACACAGCGGAGTTTACCGGGATGATCACCTGCGGCACTTGCAACTCGGCTGCGAGCGCGACCGCATGCATTGCTCCGCCTCCGCCATAGGCCAGCAGCGAGTACTCTCGTGGATCATAACCACGGTTGATCGAAACCAACTTGAGGGCGTTGACCATGTTTGCGTCGGCGATCCGGATCACACCCCGTGCAACCTCCGCTAGCGAGCCACCGAGATGTTTCACGAGCGGCTCGAACGCGCGTTTCACATTGTCCATGTCGGCGCGAATTTCACCGCCGAGGAGATTCCGAGGATCGATGCGTCCCGCGACCAACTGTGCATCGGTGGTCGTAGGTTTGGTGCCGCCCCGGCCATAAGCGGCCGGGCCGGGATCGGCGCCGGCGCTCTGCGGGCCTACGTGCAGCCGCTGGCCTTCGTCCAGCCAGGCAATGCTCCCGCCGCCGTTGCCGATCTCGACGATGTCGATGACCGGCGTCTTGATCGGATAACCGGGATTCGTGCGAGTCCACTCGATCTTGTAGTCGGTGGTGACTTTGGCACTGCCGCGGTCGATGAGGGAACACTTCGCCGTCGTTCCGCCGATATCGAGCGCGATGACATTGTGATCGCCCGTCACGCGACCCAGAGCGATCGCGCCGAGAACGCCGCTGGCCGGGCCCGACTCGACCATGGTAATCGGGTTGCGCGCGACTGCTTCGAGCGTCTCGATTCCACCGTACGACTGCATGATGTAGGGAGCGCCGCGAAAGCCGCCGCGCTCGAGTTCACCCCGGAGCTTCTCCAGATACCGCTTCGCGACGGGATGCACGTATGCCGTCAGCACGGTCGTGCTCGTGCGCTCGTATTCACGCCACTCGCGCGTGACTTCGTGCGACGGGATTATCGAGACCGTCGGCCACAACTGCTGCAGCCTCGCCACGACAGCCTGCTCGTTGACCGGATTGATGTAGGCGTGCAGAAAGCAGACCGCAATGGATTCCACGCCTTCTGCCGAAAGCTGCTTCACGAGCGCGGGCAGCTCATCGAGAGCGGGTTCCTTGAGAACCCGGCCCTGGTAGTCGACCCGTTCCGTGATCTCGGTACGCAGCGAGCGTGCCACGAACGGTGGCGGCTTACGGAAGTAGAAGTTGAACAGATCGGGCCGGTTGCCGCGCGCGATCTCGAGCACGTCGCGAAAGCCCCGCGTCGTGATCAGCGCTGTCTTCGCCCCTTTGCGGGACAAAAGGGCATTGATGACGATGGTCGTCCCATGCGAGAAGAACGCGAAATCGGCCGGAGCGATCCCGGCTTTGGCGATCGCCGCCATGACGCCACGCTCGAAGCCTGGCGGAGTCGTGTCGACCTTGGCCGAGCGCAACTCCGGGCGCCCGGTCGCCTTATCGTTCGTGTAATAGACGAGGTCCGTAAACGTACCTCCCACATCGGTCGCTACGCGCATCGCTGGTTCCTCTGGCCTCGGTGAGTCATCCGATCAACAGGTAGACGACCGAGGAGTCGCTCTCTACCAGGGTAAAGTGGCTTTCGCCGGGTGGAATGCTGATGAGGTCGCCGGCACGCGCCGTTGTAGTCACACCCCCGGAAGTCACGGTCAGGGAGCCGGCCACGACATAGGAGTATTCGCCCTGCTGGTGCAGCGAGCTGCCGTTTTCCGGAACCCGTTCCCCCGCCCGGAAGCGGATGCACCCCATGCGGACCTGCGTGCCCTCGGGCACCGGCATGTCCACAAAGACTGCGGCGGGATCGACTACCATCGGCGTGACCTTCATTTCGTAATCCTGCGTCCTGGTTTCGTGCGGTGCGCGCCATCGAACAGCGGGGGTGTGCCGACCCAGAGCACGCGGGCAGGCTTACTGCCGAGTGCTTTCATCAGGTAGGGCATGTGCGTGTTGAAATGGACGCTGTCGCCCGGCTTAAGCTCGTAGGGCTCGTCGCCGAGCTCCAAGTGGAGCCGTCCCTCGAGCACGTAGTAGAGCGCTTCGCCCTCGCGGCGATCGCGCGGAAACACGAGTTTCGGCGGAATGACGAGGATGAGCGCGTCCATGCGCTCGTCGGGCAGGCCCGAGCTCAGGCGGATGTACGTCACCGGCAGGCCGACGTTGATGTACTCCGGGGTGTCGCCCCGCCGCAGGATCTGCGTACCCTTGGGCGCCTCGAAAAAGTACGACATGTCGACGTCGAGCGCCTTCGCCAGGTGCTGCAGTGAGACAATCGACGGGACTGCTTTGCCTCGCTCCGCCTGCGACAGGAAGGAGGGGGACAGGCCGGAATGCCGCGCCAGGATCTGTAGCGTCATTCCGAGCTTGCGGCGGCGGTCGCGCAGCAGGGCGGCAATCCCGACGCCCTGAGTCAGTGTTTTCGATTTGAGCCTTCCCACATCCGAACCCCTCTTCCAAATTGAAGACCGCCATCATCCCTCAATGGCTTCAGAAGCGATAACTGGCTTCGACCACCCAATTGCGCGGCGGAGCGAGCTCGGCAAAGCCGCCCCCGACCCATTCGGCGTTGTAGCGCCTGTTGGTCGCGTTATTCATCGTGCCCATCAAGGTCCAGTGGCCATCGAGCGTCTCGAGCCCGAGCCGCCCGCTGACGAGGTTGACCGGGGTGCGATCCGTGGAATTCTCCGGGTCCCAGTACTGGTCGCCGAGGCGCTGGTAATCGGCGCGCGCGACCACGCGCAGAGCGGAGCTGATCGCGACCTTGTATTGCAGGCCGGCGTCGACGGTCTCGTTCGGCACGTACGGCGCGCGATGGCCGACATCCGCGGGAGTAAGCGCATAGCGCTTGATCTCGCTATGCGTATAGCCGTAGCCGATGTAGGCATCCAGACCCGGCGCCAGATTGCCGGTGACCGAGAACTCGCCGCCGTACAGATCGACCCGGTCGATGGCGACCAGGATCTGAGCGGTAATCGCCCCTACGAACACGAAGTACGGTGCGTTCGTCTGACGCGTCTGGAAGACCGAGGCGTCGACGTGCAGCCGGCGGTCCAGCCATTCGCCTTTCATACCGATCTCGGCGGTACGCGTTTCCTCAGCGGGCAGGACGTCGCTCACGCCGGGCAGTCCGATCTGGGCCGCCGCGGCGCCAGTGCCATTCTGGTTAAACTGCCCACTGCGGAAGCCGACGCCCCAGGAGCCGTACACCGACAGCGAATTGTCCACGTTGTAGCGGAGACTGGCCTTCGGTTGCGTCTTCGAGAAGGTCACATCGTTGGTGGCGCCGGGCGCCCCGCCGGTCTGCTGCGTGGAGACCCGCTGCCGCCGCTTGTCCTGGTCATACCGCAGGGCGATGGCCGCTTCCAGCTTGTCCGTGATGTCGTAGCTGGAATTCCCGAAAATCGCAAAGGCCTTGTTCGTGTTGTCGTCCGCGTCCCAGGTCAATGTCGGGTTGGTCGTGCTGCCAAAGGCCGGCGACTTCTCGAGCGGAATCAGCGCGTACCCCAGGTCGGCGCCCGTAGAGGTGGAGATGAAGCGATTCGTGTGCAGATAATAGCCACCCACCAGCCATTGCAGCTTCTGATTCGAGGGCGACGCCAGCCGCAGCTCCTGGCTCCAGGCGTTGATCAGGGAGTACTGCGTCGAGGTCCCATCCACCGGACCCAGCAGCGTGCTGGCCGAGTGCCCTGCCGTATAGGGAAATTGCTTGGTGCTGAGGAATTCCTCGATCTTGTTGAACGAGGGGATGTACGTCAGCGTCCCGAAAGCGAAGGTGTGGTCGAGCTTCGCGGATACCTCGTCGATGTTGCGGCTGTTGTAGCCCAAAAAGCGCTGCGTATACGGGATATCCGTGCGATTCGCATTCAGGCGGGCGGCCGAGAAATCGAATGGAAACGGCCCGTCGGCGAGGGATTTGCCGTCCGGCCCGAGAACGGCGGGCTGGTACACGTAGTTGTTCGCGCCATCGCGCACGCGATCGATATTGACGCGCAAATCCAGCGTCGTGCCGTCATCGATGAGCCATTTGAGCAGCGAGCGGTACGATTGGTCTCGGTAGGGATCGACCGGCTGACCAACGGCGATATCCTCGATATAGCCCGCCCGATCGACATATCGCGCGCTCACTCTGAACAGCAGCTTATCGGGGATGATGGGCCCGCTGAGGCTGCCGTCCGCGGTCTTCTCAGCGCCGTTGCCGCCGCCCGCGCTGACTTTCCCGGTGAAATCATTGGTCGGCTGCTTGGTCGTGATCACGATCGCGCCGCCGGAGGCATTGCGCCCGTAGATCGCTCCCTGCGGTCCGCGCAGTACTTCGATCTGCTGGATGTCGACCAATTCCTGTGTGAACTGCGCGGCGTTGACGATTTCGACGCCATCGACGACGGTGGCGACGGGCGGCTCGCCGTTGCGCACCTGGCTGATGCCGCGGATCGTCATGAACGAGGAGCCGACGTTCTGGGCTTCGACGATGCTGACGTTCGGCGCACGGGCCACGAAGTCCGCGACGTTGTTCATGCGCGCATCGGCGATCTCGGAGGACGACAGCACGGTCGTGCTGATCGGTACCTCTATGACGTTTTCTGCACGCATCCGGGCTGTGACTACGATCTCTTCCAGGCCGCTGGCATCCATGTCCGCGTCTGCCGCCGTGGCCACGGCGGAGGAGCAAGCGAGAGCCGTCGCGACCGCGCCGGCCAGGCGGAAGCGCGCTCCATGCGGCCGCAGCGAAAAGAGTCGAACCATGGTGCAGACCCCTGTCTTAGTGAAATTGTTCGTATACTGAAATTGTTGATACCATGAAATCTTTCACGACGTCAAGAAAAGCCGGGCGGCAGGGTGCCGCCCGGGGAACGTTCGCCAACCTGCGCAGGTAAGCCATGCTTCATCTCGATCGTGCCGCCGTTGCCGCCCGCCTGGACCGCCATGCACTGTTGGAGTGCCTCAGGAGTGCGTTT
>JAQGOC010000294.1 GCA_028293805.1 Gammaproteobacteria bacterium | reverse complement strand
CGGCGACCGTCTTGATGCCCAGCTCGCGGCAGGCGCGCAGGATCCGCAGCGCGATCTCGCCACGGTTGGCGATAACGACCTTCTCCAGCATGGCCAAGGCGCTTATTCGACTACGAACAGCGGTTGGCCGAATTCGACGGGGTCGCCGTTTCTGGCCATGATCGAGGTGACCTTGCCGGCCTTGTCGGCCTCGATCTGGTTCATCATCTTCATCGCTTCGATGATGCACAGCACCTGCCCCATCTTGATCTCGTCGCCGATCTCGATGAACGCCTTGGCGCCCGGCGAGGGCGATGCGTAGAAAGTGCCGACCATCGGGGCCGTGATCACATGCTCGTTGGGTTTGGGCTTGGCGGCGGCGCTTTCGGCGACCGGGGCCGCCACGGCCTTTACCGGGGCCTCGAGTTGCGGATTCATGGCCATGGGCAGGCTGCCCATGGGCGAATAATGCGGATACCCGCCGGCCACCGCCGCGGGCATGCGGCTGATGCGCACGGCTTCCTCGCCTTCCTTGATCTCGATCTCCGCAATGCCGGATTCCTCCAGCAGCTCGATCAGTTTCTTGATTTTTCGAATGTCCATGCCGGGAATGCTCCCCTCAAAGTTCGCAGGATCGTTAATGGTTACGGCTGCGCCAGCTGCCGCACGGCGGCGCGGACCGCCAGCTCGTAGCCGAAGGCGCCCAGGCCGGCGATCACGCCGACCGCGATGTCGGAAAAATAGGAATGCCGTCGAAACGGCTCGCGCGCTTGGGTGTTCGACAGATGCACTTCGATGAACGGCAGCTTCACGCCCAGGATGGCGTCCCGTAACGCAACGCTGGTGTGCGTGAGCGCCCCCGGATTGAAGATCAGGAATGCGACGCCGTCGGCGGAGCTGCGGTGGATGCGGTCGATGAGCTCGTGTTCGGCGTTGCTCTGGAAGGCGCTGAGCTCGTGGCCCCCCTCCCGTGCGAGCTCCGCGGCGCGCTTCTCGATGGACTCGAGCGTGCAGCTTCCGTAGATGCCGGGTTCGCGGCTGCCGAGCAGGTTCAGATTCGGGCCGTTCAACAACAGCACTCGAGCCATGTAATCACTTCTCAATTTGGCGGAAAAGTCGCCTGGGGTGCGTAGCCTGCGGCGCCTCCAGCCAGCCTGGAGCCACTGCGATACGCGCGCCGGGTCCCCCGCACGAAGCGTGGCTCTTGCTCGCGAAGCAGGTCGGTTTCTCGGGGCGGAATTTCGCTCATCAATTACGCTGCGTCCGCGGGGCGGCGCTGGAAACGGTCGCGAATGTAACCTAATTCGAAGCGATTAGGATACTTCTTGATTCGATTTCCGAGGATCGATCAAGTCAGCGGGCGTTCGTCCGAAGGTGGGCAGCGCTCTGCCGGGCGTGTTCCGCATCGAGCCGCGCGATGTCGGTGGCGACCTGCTGCCTAGCGGCGGCGGGATCGAGACGGCCCTCATCGACGTCGTGGAGCCTATCGAGGATAACGTTGGCCTCATCCCGCCGGAGCTCACCGACTTTCACCGTGAAGATTCGCCCCTGGCGATCGGCGAATACGGTAAAGGGGAAGACCGTATCCATTCCGAACGCATCGATGGCTGCCATGCCGTCCTTCTCGCCAATGAGCACAGGATAATCGATACCGATCGCACGCACGTATTGGAGGACGGCGGCGCGAAAATCGACCGCGATGCCGATGACTTCCAGCGCCTGCCCCGAGCGTTCACGACGCAGGCTCTTCAGCAGGGGGATTTCCCGGCGGCACGGGTCGCACCACGTTGCCCAGAAATTCACCATGAGCGGCCGGCCTTTCCAGTCCGACAGCTTGTGATGGGCACCGCTGCCGTCGACCATGGAGACTTCGGGCAGGCGTTCGGGAATCTTCCGGGCGGGCGGGGCGGAGCCGTCCGTTTCCGCGGCTGCCGGCCGGGACCGCACCGTCCCCGGCGACTCAATCGGGGTGAGGCTCGACGGGCGCGCTCCCAGCAACCGATACGCGAGAAAGCCGCCCGCGCCGGCGGCTGTCAAGAAGGCGGTTGCGATAACGACCCGCGCCAGGGCGACTCGCGTAATGGAGCCAGTCACGACGTCGCTGGAGCGAAGGTGGCAGTGCGCGCAATGGAGCGTCCTGCCACCGGGAGTGCGTCCTTCGCGGCGTGTTCTCCAAGCTTCGTGGTCGACTGCAGAGCTTCTTTCGCGTGGGACGCGAACGCGTCGGCCTTCATGTAACCGACCACCCGGTAGTTGGCGCGTTCTTCGCCGTCGACGCCATAGAAGGCGATCGTTGGTGGCCCGATGATTCCCAGGTGCTTCAATAGCGCCTGATCGGCCGCGTCGTTGGCGGTAACGTCGGCACGCAACAGCACGGTGCGGTCGAGTGCAGTCTGCACACTGGCGTTGCTGAATGTGTACTTCTCCATTTCCTTACACGAGACGCACCAGTCGGCATAGAAATCGAGCAGTACGGTGCGCCCCTGCGCCTTGGCCTGCGCCACTTCCCTTTGCAGGTCCGCGACCGACTTGATCGTGCGGAAGGGCAATTCGCGCTGAGGGGCAGCGATCGCGGAGAAGGGCGCGAGCGGGTCGGTACCGCCGAGTGCGGAGCCCGCGATCAGCGCTATGCCATACAAGCCCACGGCAACTCCAGCAGCACGCAGTAATACCCACGCGGCAGGGGAGATCTTGCGGGTTTCGGACCAGAGCAGCCAGGCGCAGATCAGAGCGGGAATGGCCCACAGCAGCAGCGTGAGCCGTTCAGGCACGATCCGCGCCAGCATCCAGGCGGCAACGCCCAGCATCATGACGCCGAACAACTTTTTGACCGTATCCATCCACGGTCCGGCTTTGGGCAGTAGTTTGCCCGCGGAGGCGCCGACGATCAGAAGTGGCGTGCCCATGCCGATGCTCATTGCGAACAGCGCCGCCGCGCCCCGCGCAATTTGCCCCGTCTGCCCGATCACGACGAGCGCTCCGACGAGTGCCGGGCCGACGCAGGTAGTGACGATGAGTGCCGAGAGCACGCCCATCAAAGCCACACCGCCGAACGTGCCGGCCGACTGCCGGTTGCTGATGTTGGCCACCCTCGTTTGAACGGCGACCGGCATCTGCAAGGTGAACAGACCGAACATGGACAGCGCAAGAACGACGAACAGTGCGGCGAACAGGACGAGAATCCACGGTTGCTGAAATACCGTCTGCACTTGTTTGCCCGCGGCTGCGCACAGCGCGCCGGCCAGCGTGTAGGTGAACGCCATTCCCAGCACGTATGTCAGCGACAAGGCGAAGGCGCGCCTCGCGGTTACGTTCTTACCCTGGCCCGCGATGATTCCGGACAGGATCGGAACCATCGGCAGCACGCAGGGGGTGAAGGCGAGTACGAGCCCGGCGAGAAAGAAGGCTCCCAACATCAGGAAGGGATTTCCCGAGCGGATGAGCGAGGCGAATTTGTCCTGCTCGGAGACGAATGGCTGCGCACTGCCAGTGCCGGCGCTCACCGGGCTGCTGAGGCGGCTCGCGCTGCCCAGTTTTCCTGCGTCAGAAACACCTTGCCCGGGCGGCAGGCTCACCGTAATCGTTTTCGTGATCGGCGGATAACACAGGCCGGCGGTGGCGCATCCCTGGTAGGTCACCTGCAACGGCAGTGCGAGCTGCGCCCCCGCGGAGCGGGCGACCGGAACCCCGGCGACGAGCTCGTGATGGTAAACCTCCTGTTTACCGAAGTAGTCGTCGATCTTTGTTTCGCCAGTGGGCAGCTCCAGCGCGCCGAGCTGAGCAAGGTCGCTGCTGGTGGCGGCTTTCACGCGGCCGCGATAGAGGTAATACCCGTCGGCGATCTGCCAAATGAGTCGCACGTGATCCGGACCGTCCGGGATCGCATCGAAGCGGAAGGCCTCATCGGGCTGCAGAAAATTGTCGCCGCTCGATTTGACGCCGGATGCCCCCAGGACCGCTTCGATGCCACGGGGCGTTATGGAAGACGATGAGTCGGCAGGGGGCGTCGCCCGGGCCATGCCGACGCCGAGCAGCAGCACGACGGAAAGCAGGCAACCGCGGGTAATATGTCCGATCGTGGTCGATTTCATGGGATCGCCATCCGCAGCCATGAATAAGGGGCGCCTCCTGAAGACGGCGAGTATAGGCAATGGGATGATTTCCGGTACCGGCGGCGCGTGAGGTGACTCACACCGCACTTCCAGCGCCTGCTTTGGCCGCGGGACATTGGACGCCGTGAGAGCCTCGCGGTTCATCGAGCGGACGTTCCCGCTGCCGGGAAACCTTGTACGACAGGGTTTCGGCCCAAGCTAGGCAGGGCTGCAAGCCTACCCGCAGGCAAAAAAGATGGTCGCGCGACTTGAATTTGCGGGTTGCGCCCTTATTATTAGCAGCCACACCGGGGGAGTGCTAATAATCCTTCGGCTGTTTGCGAAATCCCATTCATTTAATTCGTTCTAAGGAGCTTCCCATGAAGATTCGTCCTCTTCATGACCGC